>JBGAOO010000098.1:0-12861 GCA_044221765.1 Usitatibacteraceae bacterium
AGTTCGCCGCGATCGCCTCGCTCGTGCTGCACTTCACCGGCTACGAGCGGCCGGTGGCCGAGATCCGCCTGGACGATCCGCTGCACCGCCTGCTGGGCAGCCTGCTCGGCTCGGCGGACATCATCGCGCAGATGTCCGATCGCTGTTACCTGGAGAAATGCCACGACCGCCTCTACCCGGAGTTCGTCGAGGGCGGCATCGCGTATCGCGTGACGGACGCGGGCGTGGAGACGCTCTTCGCCTCCGCGGAGGACCTCATCCGCAAGACGCCCGGATTCTTCGAGAACGCCTCGCGCCGCCTGCACCAGGACCTGGGCGGCACCCACCGGTATGCGCAGGCGCATTTCGGCGGCACGAACCTCTACTGGGACGCGCTGCGCCAGAACGTCCAGTTCGCGCAGGCGCTGCGGGAGGGCTCGCCGGTGCTGCTTCGCCGCGTGCCGCCGGTCACGATCAACTGAAGCGGCGCGCCGCGGTCAGTTGACCGTCGCGCCGGTCTCCCGCACCACCTTGCCCCAGCGGTCCGACTCGGACTTGAGCAGCTGGGCGAACTCCTCGCCCGTCGACAGGCTCACGTCCACCCCCGCGGAATTGACCAGCTTCCTCGCCTCGGGCGAGGCGAGCGCCTTCGTCACGCCCTCGCGCAGCCGGGCGAGCACGTCGGCGGGCGTGCCGGGCGGGGCGAGCAGCCCCAGCCAGAGCGTGGCATCGAAGCCGGGCACCCCGGCCTCGTCGATCGACGGGATGTCCGGCAGGTCCGCCGAGCGCTTGCGGGTGGTGACGCCCAGGGCGAGCAGCTTGCCGTTGGCGAGGTAGGGCACGGCATTGGGCGCGCCGATGAAGCCCACCTTCACCTGCCCGCCCACGAGGTCCTGCATGGCCTGGCCGCTGCCCTTGTAGGGCACGTGGTTCAGGACCGCGCCGGCCGACTGCGAGAAGAGCGCGCCCACCAGGTGCTGGCTGCTGCCGTTGCCCGAGGAGACGTAGTCGACCTTGCCCGGCTGCGCCTTGGCGAGCGACACCAGTTCCCTGACGCTCTTCACCCCGAGGCTCGGGTGGACGACGAGGACGTAGGGCCCCTCGGCCAGCTTCATCACCGGGGCGAAGTCCTTGATCGCGTCGTAGGGCATCTGCCGGTACAGGTGGGGGCTGATCACGTGCGTGGTGGAGATCATCGCGAGCGTGTAGCCGTCCGGGCGCGCCTTGGCGACCTCCGCGGTGCCGATCGTCGAGCCCGCGCCCGGCTTGTTCTCGATCACCACCGGCTGGCCGAGCGCCGCGCCGAGCTGCGTCTGGAGGATGCGCGCGACGACATCGGTGAAGCCGCCCGGGGAGAAGGGCACGATCACCTTGATCGCGCGGGACGGGTAGGGTTGGGCGAGGACGCCGGGGGCCAGGCAGGCGGCCAGCAGCACGGCGGCCAGTCGGACGATGGGCTTCATGCGTTCTCCTCGGTCGGGGCGGGGCTTCAGGCGCGGTAGGCGGGCGCGGGCTGAGAGAAGAACGCGAGCAGGATGTGATAGACCATCCGGTAGTTCTTCTGCTGGAAGCTCGCGTGGGAGATGCCGGCCATCACCGTGAAGTTCTTGTCGGCATTGGGCAGGCGCTTCCAGAATTCCACCAGGTCGTCGAAGCCCGCGATGCCGTCGTACTCGCCGCGCATCACGATCGTGGGAACCGGGATCCGGGCCGGGTCGACGAGCGGGAGCTTCGAGCACATGTCGACGTAGGTGCCGGTCGGCACGGAATCGTCCAGGGCGAGGATCGCGTCGGCGAAGGCCTCGATCGTGGCCTCGTCGGCGGTGCCGGGGTGGTCGCGGCTGAAGATGCTGTGCACGAACGCGCGGTCCATCGGGCGGCGGTTCATCGCGAGGAACTGCGGCAGCTTCTTGCGCCGCTCGGCGAGCGTGGGGCTGCCCTCGCCCGTCCACACGAAGGCGTCCAGCGCCAGGCGCGCCACGCGCCCGGGATGGCGCTCGGCGAAGAGCGCGGCCTTGAGAGCGCCCGAGGAGATGCCGTACACGTGCAGGGACTTCGCGCCGGTGGCCTTCAGGATGTACTCGCTGCCCGCGGCGAGGTCGTCGGCGCCGTTCGAGATGTCGCAGTTGATCGGCCGCTTCTTGTCGGACCGGCCGTAGCCCTCGTTGTCCATGCACCAGGTGTCGTAGCCGCGGGCGGCGAACCAGTCCATCACCGAGGAATCCGGGCGGCCGGGCACGTAGAGGTCGAAGGTCGGCTGCGAGGCCATGGACGAGCCGTGCACGAAGAGGATCGTGCCGGCCTTCTCGGTGCCCGCGGCGGGCTGCTTGTTCCAGAGGAAGAGGCGGACGTCCCCCTTGGACGTCCAGTGCTCGGTTCCCCCTTCCCAGGTGGTCGTGGTGGGCATGCTGGCGTTCCTTCCCGCGGACTGGCGCGGCGTTCATCGGAGGCGCCGATTCTCAAGGAGATTTCTTCCGGAGCGCAATGACGGCGGGAAGGTCCCCGGGCTGACGTAATTGGGCGACACGTCGCCGGCCGGCGACGGCGCGGCGGTCCTGCACGCTGCGCCTGCCCCGGTCGGCCACCGGCCTGGATCTTGCATCGTTCTCCGATCGCCTCGGAGGATGGCCATGGAAGCTCCACCCGCATTCCGGACATTGGCGGCGCTCGCCCGCCAGTTCGCCGCGCCCCTGTCGCTTGCGCTGGCACTCGCCCACGCGTCCGCGGTTCGCGCCGACGTGACGATCTATGGCGACAGCATCGCCGCGGGCTGGTCCGACTGGTCCTGGGGCAGCACGCGCAATCCGGCCAACGCCTCGCCCGTGCATGGGGGCACCAAGTCGCTCGCGGTGACGATCACCGCCGCCTGGTCGGCGCTCTACCTGCACGCCGACGCGCCCGTCGCCGTCAACACGACGGACCAGCTGAGCTTCTGGATCCACGGCGGGACGGGCGGCCAGCGGCTGCAGGTCGTCGCGAACGGCGGCGCCGGCCATGCCGTCACGGCGCCCGCCAACGCATGGGCGCAGGTGACCGTGCCCCTTTCCGCGCTCGGCAGCTTCACGGCGCTGACCGACCTGTACTGGCAGGACGCGACCGGCGGCCCGCTGCCCACGTTCTACCTCGACGACATCGTGCTCCTCGCGGGGACGCCGCCCCCGCCCCAGCCCGGGCCCGCGATCGCCATCGACGCCGGCGCCGGCCGCCGGGCGATCAGCGAGGACATCTACGGGATGAACTTCGCCGACGAGGCGCTCGCGCGCGAACTGCGCGTGCCCGTGCGCCGCCGCGGCGGCAACAGCACCACGCGCTACAACTGGCAGGTCGATGCCTACAACACGGGCTCGGACTGGTACTTCGAGAACATCCCGGAAGACAACCCGAACCCGGCCCAGCTGCCGAACGGTTCGGCCGCGGACCGCTTCGTCGAGCAGGACCGGCGCACCGGCACGCGCACGATCCTCACGGTGCCCACCATCGGCTGGGTGGCCAAGCGCCGCCTCGCGAGCCACCCGTACGACTGCGGCTTCAAGGTGAGCAAGTACGGCGCGCAGCAGTCGGTCGACCCCTACGACACCGATTGCGGCAACGGCCTGAACGGCTCGGGCGGCAACCTCGCGGGCAACAATCCCGCGGACACGAGCGTGGCGGTGGGACCGGACTTCGCCTCGGGCTGGATCGCGCACCTCGTGGGCCGCTTCGGCGCCGCCTCGGCCGGCGGGGTGACCTACTACTCGCTCGACAACGAGCCCTTCCTCTGGAACAGCACCCACCGCGACGTGCATCCCCAGCCGCCGTCCTACGACGAGATCCGCGACCGCGGGATCCAGTACGGCGCCGCCATCAAGGCCGCGGACCCGACGGCGAAGACCCTGGGGCCGGTCGAGTGGGGCTGGTGCGGCTATTTCTATTCCGCCGTCGACGGCTGCGGGCCCGGCGCGGATTACCACGCCCACGGCGACACGCCCTTCGCCGCGTGGTACCTGCAGCAGATGCGCGCCTACGAGCAGCAACACGGCGTGCGCGTCCTGGACTACCTGGACCTGCACTACTACCCCGCGGCCAACGGCGTCGCGCTCTCCACCGCCGGGAGCCTCGCGACCCAGGCGCTGCGGCTGCGCTCCACGCGCTCGCTCTGGGACCCCGCCTACATCGACGAGAGCTGGATCTCCGACACCGCCCCGGGCGGCGTCGCCGTGCGCATGATCCCGCGCATGCGGGCCTGGGTCGACGCGAACTACCCGGGCACGCGCCTCGCGATCACCGAATACAACTGGGGCGGGCTCGAGAGCCTGAACGGCGCCCTCGCGCAGGCGGACGTGCTCGGCATCTTCGGGCGAGAGGGGCTCGACCTGGCCACGATCTGGGGCCCGCCCACCGCCGGGCAGCCCGGCGCGCATGCGTTCCGGATGTACCGCAACTACGACGGCGCGGGCCACGGCTTCGGCGAGACGTCCGTGCGCACGACGAGCACCGACCAGGCGCGCCTGTCGGCCTACGCGGCGCAGCGCACCGCCGACGGGGCGCTCACGCTGATGGTGATCAACAAGACGGCGAACGACCTCACGAGCCCGGTCTCGCTCGCCGGCTTCGCGGCGCGCGGGATCGCGGCCGTGTACCGGTACAGCGGCGCCTCGCCCGGGGCCATCGTCCGCGTGGCGGACCAGCCGGTCGGGAAATCGGGATTCAGCGCGAGCTTTCCCGCGAACTCCATCACGCTCCTCGTGATGCCGGGGACGATCGCGCCGCCATCGAGGCTCGTCGTTCCGCCGAACTGAGGACGGGCAGGGTGGGGGCCCGGCCGGCAGGAGTGGCGCCCCGAAGACGAATCGAACGTCCGACCTGCCCCTTAGGAGGGGGCTGCTCTATCCACTGAGCTACCGGGGCGCTGGGAGTGGCGCGGACGGATTATCGCATCGCACGCGGGGCTTTGACCAAAGTCGCCTCCCGATTGCAGGATTGAAGGGACAATGGCGCGCCATGAACCACGACGCCGTCGCCCTCCTGGCCGCGAAGCGCTCCGCCCTCGACATCCTCGCGGCGGAGCACCACGCCTTCGATTCGGCGCTCGCCTCGCTCGTCGAGAGCCTGGGGCTGGCGCGCGCGCATCGGATCGAGCCGGACCCGGGGCTGTTCGAGCGGGGCGTGTCCTACCTGGCCACCTTCATGGACCGCTTCCACCATCCCAAGGAAGACGAGTTCCTCTTCAAGGCGCTTCGCGAGCGCACGCGCGAGGCCGACGACCTGCTCGCCACGTTGCAGGAGGACCATGCCCGCGGGCCCGCGCAGTACCGGGACCTGGGTCTTGCCCTGGCCCACCTGCGCTCGAACGCCGCGACGCCTTTCGAGGATTTCGCCGCGCTGCTCGAGCGCTATGCCCGGGAGCAGCTCGAGCACATGCGCCAGGAGGCCGAGCTGCTGCTGCCGATCGCCGAGCGCGCGCTGCGCCTGTCGGACTGGCCGGCGATCGACGCCGGCTTCCGGGCGCATCGCGACCCGCTCTTCGGCCCGGGAGGTGGCGGCCGCACGGGCCTCTTCGCCGTGCCCGTGCCGGCGCGCTGAGTCCCGGTCAGGCCGCGGCCGGCTGCACCGCCGGCCGGCGCCGACGCTGCGCGAAGACGACCAAGGCGAGCAGGAGCCAGCCCGGCAGCGTGAACCACGCCTTGTCCGGCTGCGGGTTGCGCACCTCGATGCCCAGGAGGCGGTTCTTGTCCGCCACGTCGAGCCGCGCCTTCTCGGCCGGGCTGTCGACCAGGATGTTCACGATCTCCAGCTTGCCGTCCTTCGGGCCCGCGTCCAGTTCCAGGCCCGCGCGCGACAGGCGCCCGGCGGCCGACCCCTGCGTCACCGGCAGGATGAACGTGCGCTGCTCGATCTTCGGCGGCCCGTCCTTCGCCTTCTCCTCGACCTCGATGCGCAGGCGCATGTTCTGCCCGGGCTTGAGCCCCTCGATCACCGCCTGCATCTCGCCGACGGGCTTCACGGAGAAGGGCGGATGCAGCCAGTCGCGGTAGACGTCCGGCCGGAAGAGGCTGAAGGTGACGAGCAGGAGCGCGAGCGTCTCCCACAGCCGGTTGTCCACCAGGAAGAACCGGTGCGTGGCCGCCGCGAAGGCGAAGCAGGCCGCCAGGCCCGTGAGCACGATCCAGGCGAAGTGCACTGGCGAGCCGATGTCGATGAGCAGCAGTTCGGTGTTGAAGATGAACATGAACGGCAGGATCGCCGTGCGCATCTCGTACACGAAGGCCTGGATGCCCGTCTCGAGCGGGTCGGCGCCCGACAGGCCCGAGGCCGCGTACGCCGCGAGCGCCACCGGCGGCGTGGCATCGGCCATGATCCCGAAGTAGAAGACGAACAGGTGCACCGCGATGAGCGGCACCTCCAGGCCGTGCGAGGCGCCCAGGGCGACGATGACGGGTGCGAGGAGCGTGGCCGTCACGATGTAGTTCGCCGTCGTGGGCAGGCCCATCCCCAGGACGAGCGAGAAGACGGCGGTGAGCACGAGCACGCCCATCATCGAGCCGAAGGAGAGCGCCTCCACCACGTCCGCGAGCGCCTGCCCGATGCCCGTGAGGCTCACCGTGCCCACGATGAGGCCCGCCACGGCGGTGGCGATCGCGATGCCCACCATGTTGCGCCCGCCGAGTTCCAGGCTCCTGTAGAGGTCGGCGAAGCCGTGCCGCACGGTGCCCTCGAGGGGCTTGCCGCGGAAGTAGGCGAGCAGCGGCCGCTGCGTGACGAGCATGAAGCCCATGAACGTGCAGGCGTAGAAGGCCGCGAGGCCCGCCGACTGCTCGAGCACCATGAGGCACCAGACGAGGATGAACACCGGCAGCAGGTAGAACAGCCCCGAGAGCACGGTGGGCTTGGTGTCGGGCAACTCCGTCATCGTCATCGGGTCGATTTCCTCGGTGGGGTCGACCTGGTCGAACCACCGGGCCGAGTACCACACGCAGCCGACGTAGGCCGCCAGGCCCATCGCCGCGGCGACGGCGGTCGCCCCCTCGCCCAGCAGGCGCGGCAGCAACTCCGAAAGCCACAGGCACAGGCGGATGAAGATGAAGGTGCCCGCGATGGTGAAGCCCCAGCCGAGCAGACGCTCGCGCATCGGCGAGGGGCGGCGCGGGATGCCCTTCATGCCCGACTTCACCGCCTCCAGGTGCACGATGTAGAAGAGCGAGACGTAGGCGAGGATCGCGGGCAGGAAGGCGTGCTTCACGATCTCGCTGTAGGGCATGTTGATGTACTCGACCATGAGGAACGCGGCCGCGCCCATCACCGGCGGCATGATCTGGCCGTTCGAGGAGGAGGCCACCTCGATCGCGCCCGCCTTGACGGGCGTGTAGCCCACGCGCTTCATCAGCATGATCGTCACGTTGCCGCCGGTGAGCACGTTCGCGACCGACGACCCGGAGATCATCCCGTTGAAGCCGGAGGCGAGCACCGAGGCCTTGGCCGGCCCGCCGCGCATGTGCCCCATGAGCGCGAAGGACACGCGCGTGAGGTAGTTGCCCGCGCCCGCCTGGTCGAGCATGGCGCCGAAGAGCACGTAGAGGAACACGAAGCTGGTCGACACGCCCAGCGCCACGCCGAAGACGCCCTCGGTGGTGATCCAGAAGTGCGAGGCGGCGCGGCCGATCGTGGCGCCCTTGTGCGAGATCATGTCCGGCATGTAGCGGCCGGCGAAGACGTACACCAGGCAGGCGATGCCCATGATCATCATCGGCTTGCCCAGGCCGCGGCGCGTGGCCTCGAGCAGCGTGATCACGCCGGCGCAGGCCACCCAGATGTCCATCGTGTTCGGCGAGCCCTGGCGCACCGACAGGCCCGCGTGGAAGAAGAACAGGTAGGAGGCGCAGAAGGTGGCCACGAACGCCACCGCCCAGTCGTAGAGCGGCACGTGCTTGCGCGGCGCGCCGTAGTAGGCCGGGTAGCAGAGGTAGACCAGCAGCACCGCGAAGGAGAGGTGGATCGATCGCGCCATCGTGTCGTTGAAGAGCACGTAGGGCTGGAGGGCGGGAACCGCCTCGGCCACCCAGAAGGGCAGGGGCGAGGAGATCCAGAGCTGGAACAGGCTCCACGCGACGGCGAGGTTGCGGATCAGGTGGCGGGTGAGGCCCTCCGGGTCGCGCGCGCCGGACTCGGCCGCGAGCACCTTCTCGATGAGGTTCTCGGGCTCGCGGACGGCGCCGTTGTCCGTGGTCATGTCGGGTGTTCCTCCTCTGTCGCGGCGCCGCGCGGGCGCCGTCGGGTCGTTGTGCGGGCATTATAGGGGGCGCCCCTCCCGTAACATAGGCGCCTTCCGCACGCCATCGCCCGCCCATGACCCGCATCCTCCAACGCAATCCCGCCCACACGCTGCCCGAGGCCGTCCGCGGCGAGGGCGTGCACCTCTACGACGCCGCCGGCCGCGAATACATCGACGCCTCGGGCGGCGCCGCGGTGTCCTCGCTCGGCCACGGCCACCCGGACATCCTCGCGGCCATGCGCGCGCAGATGGACCGGATCGCCTACGCGCACACGAGCTTCTTCACCACGGACGTCGCCGAGCGCCTGGCCGAGCGCTTGGTGGAGGATGCGCCCGCCGGGCTCACGCACGCGTACTTCGTCGCCGGCGGGTCGGAGGCGGTCGAGGCGGCGCTCAAGATGGCGCGGCAATACCACGTCGACCGCGGCGAGCCCCAGCGCACGCGATTCATCGCGCGGCGCCAGAGCTACCACGGCAATACCCTGGGCGCGCTGTCGGTGTCGGGGCGGCAATCGAACCGGGCGGCCTTCGAGCCGATCCTCGTGCCGGTGACGCATGTGGCGCCCTGCTACGAGTACCGCGAGCGCCGGGAGGGCGAGAGCGCCGAGGGCTACGGCGAGCGCCTGGCCCGCGAGCTGGAGGAGGCGATCGTCGCCGAGGGCCCCGGGCGCGTGATCGCCTTCATCGCCGAGACCGTGGGAGGCGCGACGCTCGGCTGCAACCCGCCGGTGCCCGGCTACCTGCGGCGCGTGCGCGAGGCCTGCGACCGCCACGGCGTGCTGCTCATCCTGGACGAGGTGATGTGCGGCATGGGGCGCACGGGCACGCTGCACGCCTGCGAGCAGGAAGGGGTGGTGCCCGACCTGCTCACGCTCGCGAAGGGCCTGGGCGGGGGCTACCAGCCGGTGGGCGCGGTGCTCGTGCACGGGCGGGTCGCCGAGGCCTTCGCGAAGGGCTCGGGAGCCTTCCAGCACGGGCATACCTACCTCGCGCACCCGATGGGCGCGGCCGCCGCGCTCGCGGTGCAGGAGGTGATCCGCCGCGACGGCCTGCTCGGGCGCGTGCGCGAGCGCGGCGCCTATCTCGAGGCCCGGCTGCGGCAGGCCTTCGACGAGCACCCGCACATCGGGGACATCCGCGGACGGGGACTCTTCCGCGGCGTGGAGATCGTCGCCGACCGTGCCACGAAGCGCCCGTTCGATCCCGCGCGCGCGGTGCACGCGCGCGTGAAGCGCGAGGCGATGGCGCGCGGGCTGTGCTGCTATCCGACCGGCGGCGCGGTCGACGGCCGCGCCGGCGACCACGTGCTGCTCGCGCCCCCGTTCATCGTGACCGAGGCGCAGCTCGACCAGGTGGTCGAGCGCCTGGGCGCGGCCATCGACGCGGCCGTCGGGGCTGAAGGCACAAGGGGCGCCCGGGCGCCTTGCACGCGAACCGCGGGAACGGCCGCCTACTTCAGCAGGCCCTTCTCCTTGAAGTACTTCATCGCGCCCGGATGGAAAGGCACGGTGTTGCCCTGGAGCATGCTTTCCTTCGTGATGTTGGCGATGGCCGGGTGCAGCTTCTTGAAGTCCTCGAAGTTGTCGAACACCGCCTTGGTGATCGTGTAGGCGATGGCCACCTCGGGCATGTCCGCGCTCGCGACGACCGTGGCGAGCACGCCGAAGAGGAAGGCTGCTGTAGTACGCCGCCATCTTGCATCTTCCCGGGGATCAGGGCGCCCGGCGTAGAAGGGGTTGTCCTTCACGAGCTTGTCGATGCCGGGGCCGGCGACGGTGGCGATCGAGGAGGCGCAGGAGGTCGCCGCTTCCTGGAAGATCGCGTTGGGGTGGCCCGCCACGAAGGTGAAGGCGTCGATCTTGTTGTCGCATAGGGCCGGGGCCATCTCGACGAACTTCAGTTCGGTCGCGAGCCTGGTCTGCTCTTCTGTGCCCATCGCGGTCGCGACCAGCTCCCGTGGTCGAGCGCGTGCCCGAGCCCGGGTCGCCGATGTTGACGCGCTTGCCCTTGATGTCGGCGAAGCTCTTGATGTTCGCGTCGGCGCGGGTGACCAGCGTGAAGAGCTCCGGGTACACCGAGAAGAGCGCGCGCAGCTTGGGCTGGGGCTTGTCCTTGAAGGCGCCCTCGCCCTTGAGCGCGTAGTACTGCGTGTCGCTCTGGGCGAAGCCGATGTCCATGTCGCCCGCCATGACCGCGTTGATGTTGAACACGGAGCCGCCGGTGGATTCCACCGTGCAGCGCAGGCCGTGGTCCTTGCGCCCCGCGTTCACGAAGCGGCAGATGGCGCCGCCGAGCGGGTAGTAGACGCCGACGATGCCGCCGGTGCCGACGGTGATGAACTTGTCCGCGGCGGTGGCGGCCAGGCGGCGACGCCCAGCAGAGCAAACAGCAGGCCGGCGATGACTTGAGGATCGAGTACCACCGCGGCGAACTGAAGGTGCTCGACCGCGCCGGCCTCGAAGCGGCGGCCTGCAGCTGCTACGCCGCCGACCTGCGGGGCTACGACGCCGTGATGGCTTGAGCCGCCGACGCGGACGTCAGACGACCGCGCCGAACCAGGCGCCGACGCCGGCCGTGATGGCCATGGCCAGTGCACCCCAGAACGTCACGCGCAGTGCGCCGAGCCAGGGCCTGGCGCCGCCCACGCGCGCCGCCACCGCGCCGAGCAGGGCGAGGAACAGCAGCGAGGTGCCGACCACGCCGGCCATCAGCTGGGCCGCCGGCATCAGGGCCACGACGGCCAGCGGCAGCGCGGCGCCGACGCCGAAACTCGCGGCCGAGGCGAGCGCGGCCTGGATCGGCCGCGCGCTGAGCGCCTCGGTGATGCCGAGCTCGTCGCGCGCGTGGGCGCCGAGCGCATCGTGTTTCATCATCTGCTCGGCCACCTGGGCGGCCAGTGCCGGCTCGATGCCACGACCCGCGTAGATCGCCGCGAGCTCGCGCCGCTCGGCGGCCGGATCGGCATCGAGCTCGGCCTGCTCGCGCGTCAGGTCGGCGCGCTCGGTGTCGGCCTGCGAATGCACCGAGACGTACTCGCCGGCGGCCATCGACATGGCACCGGCCACCAGGCCCGCCACCCCGGTGGTCAGGATGGAGGCATGGCTGGCGTGCGCCGCGGCCACGCCGACCACCAGGCTGGCAGTGGAGACGATGCCGTCGTTGGCGCCCAGCACCGCCGCGCGCAGCCAGCCGATGCGGTCGTTGCGGTGGCGTTCGGTGTGGTGTCGGCGCATGAGGGTCATGCCCGAGTGTGCCGCAGCCGCGGCCGGTACAGCCGACTCGTGCATGAGCTTCATCAACGTTTGCTCATCGCGGCGGACTTGAGCAGCCAGCTCTCGGTCTCTTCGTCCCAGCGGTGCGTGCGCACGAACTCGGCCGTCTCCTTGCGCACCTGCTCGCGGCTGAGCGTGCTCATCTCGCGCGGCTTGGCCTTCAGCGGCACCCAGGTGCCGGTGTTCTCGTCCCACTGGTTGTTGCGCAGGATCTCGTCGCGCTCGGCCATCACCTGGGCGCGTGTCTTCATGCCCGTGGGCGCGTCGAAACCGGGCTTGAGCACCCAGTTCGAACTGGCCTCGTCCCAGCGGTGCGACTTGACGAACTCGGCGCGCTCCATGCGCACCTGCGCGCGTGTCAGCGGCTCGGTGGCTGCCGCGTCGGCAGCCTGCGCGAAGGCGGGGCCGGCGCCGGCAGTCGCCAGCATCAGGGGAAGCATCTGGAGGAGAAAGCGTTTCGGGAAGCGGGTCATCGTGGAGTTTCCATTCTTGGTGTGAAGAGCGAGGAGGTCATGGCGCGCCGGCGCCCCGGGGTCACGCGGCGTGCTTCGTCACCCAGGCGACGTAGCGATCGGTCCAGCCCTGCAGGAAGGCGCGGCTGCTTTCCTGCACGTTGCCGGAGGGCTCGAACAGGCCCGGCTGGGCCTGCATGAACACCTCGGGCTGGCCCATCGTGGGCATGTCGAGGTAGGCCAGCACGTTGCGCAGGTGCTGCTGCGCCATCGAACTGCCGGCCGCACCCACCGAGATGCCGATCACGCCGGCCGGCTTGCCCGCCCAGGCGCTCTTGCCGTAGGGGCGCGAGGCATGGTCGATGGCGTTCTTCAGCACGCCCGGGATCGAGCGGTTGTATTCGGGCGTGGCGAACAGCAGCCCGTGGGCCAGCGAGATCGATTGCTTGAGCCGCTGCACGGCCTCGCCGGGCCTGTCGTCGTCGTCCTGGTTGTAGGGCGGCAGGTCGCCGATGGGAATCTGCGTGGCGACGAAGTTCGACGGCATCAGTCGGATCACCGCGTTGACGAGCTGGCGGTTCAGCGATTCGCGGCGCAGGCTGCCGACGATCACCGCGATGCGGTAGGAAGTCATGGGTGTCCTCGAGGAGCGGTCGGTGCGCCATCGCACCAGCAGGCCACCTTAGGCCGCGCCTCGCCGAGCGTCTGTGCGCTGGGTGACGCTGCCCGCCGGGGAGGATGCGCGCCGCGGTCGCCGCGCCGCACGTCAGCGTTCGTTGCCGCACAGACGCATTCCCATGTCGCGGGCAAGGTGCGTCCTGGCGTGCATGTCGGGCACTTTCCACCGCGCCGCCAGGGAGTCCAGATGCGAATGAACCCGTCGCCAGCCTTGTGGCCGGCCGAACCGGTC
>JBGAOO010000099.1:0-12676 GCA_044221765.1 Usitatibacteraceae bacterium
TCTCCTTCGCCTGCGGGGCGAGTTGCTGTGCGAGCGGGGAGATGCCGCGGAAGGCAAGGCGAGCCTGGAGCAGGCCTGCGCGCTCGCCGCCGGGCAGGGGTCGCTCTTGAACGAAATGGGCGCGCTGGCCGCCTTGTGCACGCTGCCCGGGCGCGGCACGCCGGCGCAGCGCGCGCGCCTGGCGGAATTGCTCGCGCTCTATGCGGACGATGCCGCGCCGGCGATCGCGCGGTTGCGAACCGTGCCGACCTAGGAGCGCGGCGCCGGACCCTCCATGGCCCGAAGCGTCGCGTCCACGAGCGCGCGCGTGCCCAGGGCGAGCACCTTCTCGTCGATGGTGAAGAAGGGCGAGTGATTGGGGGCACCGGCGCGGTCCGGCAGGGGCGAGGCCGCGAGGAACCAGTACATCGTGGGAATGCCCGCGCCGAAGGCGCCGAAATCCTCGGCCGCCAGGATGGGGGGCACCTCGATCGCATTGCCCGGGCCGGCCGCGCGCTCGAGGGCAGGCAGGATGCGGTCCACGAGCGCCGCGTTGTTCGAGAGCACCGGATAGCCGAGCGTGAAGCGCACGTCGGCGCCGAGGCCGTGGGCCTGCGCGATCAGCTCGGCGCGGCGCTTGAGGCTCGCGCGCGCGGCGACGCGGCTCTTCTCCGAGAGGGAGCGGATGGTGCCGATGAACCGCGCTTCCTCCGGGATGATGTTCTCGCGGTTGCCGGCCTGGAAGGCGCCGACGGTCACGACGACCGGGCCGTCTTCGACGAGGTCCATCTCGCGGCTCACGATGGATTGGAGCGACACCACGATCTCGCTCGCGACCAGGATCGGGTCCTTGCCGGCCCAGGGATAGGCGCCGTGCGTGCCCTTGCCGCGCACGACGACCTCGAAGTCGTCGCCGGCCGCCATGATCGACCCCCGGCGATAGCGGATGCTCCCCGACGGGAACTCCGGCCCCACGTGCTGGCCGAGGACCAGGTCGACCTTCGGGTCGGCGAGCGCGCCCTCGCGCACCATGAGCGTCGCGCCGCTGGGCACGCCCTGGTGCTCGCCCCATTCCTCGGCGGGCTGGAAAAGGAAGACGACGGTGCCGGCCAGGTCCTCGCGCATCGCCGAGAGCGCCTCGGCGGCTCCCAGCAGCATCGCCACGTGCGCGTCGTGGCCGCACGCGTGCGCCACGAACGTCTCGCGGCCGCGCCAGGTCGACTTGCGCCTGGAGGCGAAGGGCAGCCCCGTCTTCTCCTCGACGGGCAGGGCGTCCATGTCCGCGCGCAGGGCGACGACGGGCCCGGGCCGCGCGCCGCGCAGCACGCCCTTCACGCCCGTCTTCGCGAGCCCGGTGCGCACCTCCAGGCCCGGCATCGCGCGCAGGGCCTTCGCGACGTAGGCCGCGGTCTCGTGCTCTTCGTAGGAAAGCTCGGGATTCGCGTGGAGGTGGCGGCGCCACTCGATCACGCGCGCCTCGCCCTGCGCGAGGAGGGAATCGGCGCGCTTCTGGAGCGCGGTGTCCGCGGCGTGCGCGGCCGGCAGCAAGGCGGCGAGCGCCGCGAGGACGAGCAGGAGACGGGGACTCACGGCATTCCTTTCCGCGGGGGCGGACTCAGGCGTCGGGCTCGGGCGCCCGGCGCAGGTCGAGCGTGAGGGGGAAGCGCGGGTTGCGCGCCTCGTTCCTCAGGGCGAGCGGGCCGGGCGTGTGGCCCATGCCCTGGAAGCGGGCGACGCGGCGCGCCTCGGCCTCGAGCGCGTTCACCGGGAAGGTGTCGTAGTTGCGGCCGCCGGGATGGGACACATGGTACGTGCAGCCGCCGATCGAGCGCTTGTTGTAGAGGTCGACGATGTCGAACACGAGCGGGGCATGGGGCTCGATGGTCGGGTGCAGCGCGGAGGGCGGCGCCCAGGCCTTGTATCGCACGGCCGCCACGTACTCGCCGGGCTGGCCGGTCGGGGCGAGGGGCAGGCGCCGGCCGTTGCAGGCCACGGCGTAGCGCGTGGCGTTGAGATGGGACAGGCGCACCTGCAGCCGCTCGACCGAGGAATCCACGTAGCGCGCGGTGGCGGCCTGCACCACTTCCTCGCCCAGCACGTGCCAGGGCTCGATGCCCTGGCGGATCTCCAGCTCGATCCCCTCGTAGGTCACCGTGCCGAAGCGCGGGAAGCGGAATTCCAGGAAGGGCGCGAACCAGGCCAGGTCGAAGGCATAGCCGGCCTCGCGCAGGTCGTCGACGACATGGCGAAGGTCCTGGGCCACGAAGTGCGGGAGCATGAACGCGTCGTGCAGGCGCGTGCCCCAGTCCACGAGGCGTTCGCGGTAGGGCGTCTTCCAGAAGCGGGCGACGAGCGCGCGCAGCAGGAGCATCTGCGTGAGGCTCATGCGCGCGTGCGGCGGCATCTCGAAGGCGCGGAACTCCAGCAGGCCCAGGCGGCCGGTGGCGCTGCCGGGCGCGTAGAGCTTGTCGATCGAGAACTCGGCGCGGTGCGTGTTGCCCGTCAGGTCGACGAGGAAGTTGCGCAGGATGCGGTCGACGAGCCAGGGCCTTTCGTTGGCCTCGCCCTTCGGGAAGGTGGCGTCGAGCTGCTCGAAGGCGATGCCCAGCTCGTAGAGCCCGTCGTCCCTCGCCTCGTCCACGCGCGGGCTCTGGCTCGTGGGCCCGATGAACAGGCCCGAGAAGAGGTAGGAGAGCGCGGGGTGGTTCTGCCAGTAGCCGATGAGCGAGCGCAGCAGGTCGGGGCGGCGAAGCAGCGGGCTGTCCGCCGCGGTGGGCCCGCCGATGGTGACGTGGTTGCCGCCGCCCGTGCCGGTGTGGCGCCCGTCCAGCATGAACTTCTCGGTGGCGAGGCGCGCGAGCCGCGCTTCCTCGTAGAGCGCGGTGACGTGGTGCGCGAGCTCGTCCCAGTCCGAGGCCGGGTGGATGTTCACCTCGATGACGCCGGGGTCGGGCGTGATGGCGAAGCGGCCCAGGCGCGGATCGTTGGGCGGGGTGTAGCCCTCGATGCGGATGGGGCGGTCCAGCGCCTGCGCCGTGGCCTCGATCGCGGCCACGAGCGAGAGGAAGTCCTCGAGCAGCGAGAGCGGCGGCAGGAAGACGTACAGGCGCCCCTCGCGGGCCTCGACGCAGAGCGCGGTGCGGATCACTTCCTTCGCGGGGATCTCGACGCTGCTCGCCTGCTTCACCGTGGCGGTGCGCGCGGGCTTGCGCTTGCCGAGCGAGTCGCGCCGCTCGAAGGGATCGGCGGCGATGACCGGCTCTTCCTCGGCCTTGGGCACCTGGGGGAGCGAGGCGAGCGGCAGGCGAAGGCCCAGGGGCGAGTCGCCCTCGATCAGGAAGATGTGGCCGCGGCGAAGCGGCCAGGGCGAGCTCGACCAGCGCGTCGCGCCGGAGGCCTTGGGCCGGGGCAGCGGCTTCACCGGCAGCACGTAGCCCACGGGCTCGCCGATGCCCCCGCCCAACTGGCGCGCGAGCTTCGCGCGGGCCGCGGTGCTGCCCAGGTCCTGCGCGAGCGGGTCGATGTTGACCGGGATGTTCGCCTCGTCGCGGATCACGCGCCAGGGATCCTCGAAGGCGGGCAGCACGAAATCGGCGGCGAGCCCGAGGGCCTGCGCCAGCTCCGTGGCGAAGCGGCGCGCATCCTCGTGCGTGGCGGCGAGCGAGCCCTTCGGGGCGGTGTCGGCATCGGCCGGCAGCGCGCCTTCGTCCCAGCCGGCGGCGGTGCCCGACCAGAGCGGCACGCCGTCGCGGCGCCAGAAGCACGAGAGCGCCCAGCGCGGCAGCGGCTCCCCGGGATACCACTTGCCCTGGCCGAAATGCAGCAGGCCGCCGGGGGCGAAGCGCCGGCGCAGGCGGCGGATCAGGTCGATCGAGAGTTCCAGCTTCTTGTCCGACAGGGCGGTGAAGTTCCACTCCGGGCCGTCCATGTCGTCGATGGACACGAAGGTGGGTTCGCCGCCCATGGTGAGGCGCACGTCGCCGTCCTTGAGCTCGCGGTCCACCTGGCGGCCCAGCGCCTCGACGGCCGACCACTGCGCCTCGTCGAAGGGACGGGTGACGCGAGGGTCCTCGTGGATGCGCGTCACCGTCATCTCGACGGCGAGCTCGGACTTCGTGGGCTCGGTGAAGCCGGTGACGGGCGCGGCGCTGGAGGGCAGGGCGGTGCAGGCGAGCGGGATGTGTCCCTCGCCTGCCAGCAGGCCGGAAGTGGGGTCCAGGCCCACCCAGCCCGCGCCGGGCACGTAGGCCTCGCACCACGCGTGCAGGTCCGTGAAGTCCTTGTCGGTGCCGGAAGGCCCGTCGAGGGACTTCTGGTCGGCCACGAGCTGGATGAGGTAGCCGGAGGCGAAGCGCGCGGCGAGGCCCAGGCGGCGCAGGATCTGCACCAGGAGCCAGGCCGAATCGCGGCAGGAGCCCGCGCCGCTCTCGAGCGTGAATTCCGGCGTCTGGATGCCCGGCTCCAGGCGGATGAGGTACTTCACCGCGTGCTGCAGGTCGCGGTTCACCCCGACCAGGAAATCGATCGTCGTGATGGGCGCGGCCAGGTAGCGCGCGCGCACGCGCTCGATCCAGGCCGACACGAGCGGGGTGAGCGGCTCGACCTCCAGGTAGGGGGCGAGCTCGCGGGCGTTCTCGGGCGTGTAGGCGAAGGGGAACTGGTCCGCCGACTTGTCGACGAAGAAGTCGAAGGGGTTGATCACCGTCATGTCGGCGACGAGGTCGACGGCGATGTCCAGGAAGGTCGCCTTCTCCGGGAAGACCAGGCGGGCGACCCAGTTGCCGTACGGGTCCTGCTGCCAGTTGAGGAAGTTCCCGGCCGGCCGGACGGTGAAGGAATAGCTTTCGATGGGCGTGCGGCAATGCGCCGCCGGGCGCAGGCGCACCTCGTGGGGCGAGAGGCCGATGGCGCGGTCGAAGGTGTACTTGGTGCGGTGGTGGAGGGCGACCTTGATTGTCACTGTGTCTGCCTAGCTGGCGGTGGGGAGTGACGCGACCCAAAGACGGGGACACGGATGAACACGGATGAACACGGATAACCCCATGAAGATGATTGAACAGGCAACGGGGATGTGGTTCTTCCGCCGCCAGTCCAATCACTGCAATTTACTGTCTTGCTCGATCTCGCTCTATTCGCCTTGCACTTATCCGTGTTCATCCGTGTCCCTGCTTTTGGGTAGCGTCACTCCCCGCCACCACCTCACTCGAGCCAGTCAGGATCGGGAAGTTCACCGAACACTCGCCGAAGACCCCCGCCCCAGCGGGAACGGAGCATCGTGAAGTAGGGATCGCCCTCGCGTATCCGTTGCTGCAGCCCCACCCGCAGGCTGTCGCGCGGCAGCCAGAGCAGGTCGATGGGCAGGCCCACGGAGATGTTCGACTTCATGGTGGAGTCGAAGGAGATCAGCACGCACTTGGCGGCCTCCTTCTGCGGCGTGCCGGTGTTGATCACGCGGTCCAGGATGGGCTTGCCGTACTTGGACTCGCCCAGCTGGAAGTAGGGCGTGTCGTCGGTCGCCTCGATGAAGTTGCCCTGGGCGTAGACGTGGAACAGGCGCATGGTCTCGCCCTTGATCTGCCCGCCCACGATGAGGTTCGCGTTCGCGTCGATGTTGTTCTGCATGAGGTAGGGGCCGTCCTTCCTCTGCATCTCGCGCAGCGCGTCGCCCACGAGGGCCGCCGCGTCGTACATCGAGTCGACCGTCCAGATGGTGCGCGTGCCTTCCTCGGCGTGCTGGTGCCGGTCGAGCAGGTTCACCACGCCCTGCGTCATGGCGAGGTTGCCCGAGGAGAGGACCACGATCACGCGGTCGTCGTTGCGCTCGAAGACGCGCATCTTCGTGAAGGTGGAGACATGGTCCACCCCCGCGTTCGTGCGCGAGTCGGAGGCGAAGATCATGCCGGCATCGAGCCGGAGGGCGACGCAGTAGGTCATGGAAAGGGGCTTCTAGAACCGGGAGCGGAGGAAAATCATAGCGCATGCCCCCCGCGGGCGGCCTCATTCGGCCAGCGTCGGCGAGAAAAAGCTCTTCTGGATCTGGGTGGAGAGCGCCTGCATCGCGTCCAGGTAGTCGGTGAGGTACTCGTGCAGGCCCGTGGCGAAGATGTCGGAGATGCGGCCGTAGCGCAGCTGGGCGAGGATCTGGCCCGCCTGGCGCAGGGTCTCGGCGGAGCGGTCGTTCTTCACGATCTCCAGCGTCTCGAACACCTGGCGCATGCAGAAGTGCAGGCTGCGCGGGATGTCGTCGCGCAGCACGAGCAGCTCGGCCAGCCGGATGGGCGTGATCACGTCCCGGAACACCTTCCGGTAGGACTCGAAGGCGGACACCGAGCGCAGCACCGCGGACCACTGGTAGTAGTCCACCGCGCCGCCCACGTCCTTCACGCTGGGCAGCAGGATGTGGTACTTCACGTCCAGGATGCGCGCCGTGGAGTCGGCCCGCTCGATGTGCGTGCCCAGGCGCGCGAAGTGGTAGGCGTCGTCGCGGCGCATGGTGCCGAAGGTCACGCCGCGGAACAGGTGGCTGCGCTCCTTCACCTCGTCGAAGAAGGAGGAGATGCCGCGCGAGAGGAGCTTGTCCTCGTCCATCTGCTGCATCTCGAGCCAGGTGGCGTTCAGCACCTCCCACATCTCCGAGGTGATGGAGCCGCGCACCGCGCGCGCGTTCTCCCGGGCGTTGCGGGCGCAGGAGTAGATCGAGTTGGGGTTCTCCGGGTCGAGCGCCATGAAGTGCAGCACTTCCTTCGCGCACACGTCGCTGTGCCGGCCGGAGAAGGGGAAGAGGGTGCCCGTGATGTTGAGCGGGGCGAACCACTCCTGGTCCTGCAGGCGCGGCTCCTTCACCAGCAGCGACATGCGCCAGGTGACGTCGAGCACGCGGGCGGTGTTCTCCGCCCGCTCGACGTAGCGGCTCATCCAGTAGAGGTTCGAGGCGGTGCGTGAGAGCATCGAGTTCAGTGACCCAAAGGCAGGGAACACGGATGAACACGGATGAACACGGATGAGGGCGTGTCGGATCGAGGGGGCGAGCGGCGTCCGGGCTCCTGCAGCCGAATCGTCATGGCCGGCGTGGACTTCGGTGCCGCCAATGCCCTGAAGATGTAATCCGAGTTCATCCGACTTGATCCGTGTTCATCCGTGTTCCAAAGGTTTACCACGCAGCTACACCACCCACGTGTCCTTCACCCCGCCGCCCTGGGAAGAGTTCACCACGAGCGAGCCTTCGCGAAGCGCGACGCGCGTGAGCCCGCCGGGGGCGAAGCGCACCTCCCGGCCCGAGAGCACGTAGGGGCGCAGGTCGACGTGCCGCGCCGCGAGGTTCTCCCCGGCGTAGGTGGGCACCTGGGAGAGCGAGAGGGTGGGCTGGGCGATGAAGCGCTCAGGGGCGTCGAGGATGCGCTGGCGGTACTTCTCGCGCTCCTCGCGCGAGGCCGTCGGGCCCACGAGCATGCCGTAGCCGCCCGAGCCCTGCGTCTCCTTCACCACGAGCTCGTCCAGGTGCTCGAGCACGTACTTCAGGTCGTCGGGCTTGGACAGGATGTAGGTGGGCACGTTGTTCAGGATCGGCTCCTCGCCCAGGTAGAAGCGGATCATCTCCGGCACCATCGGGTACATCGACTTGTCGTCCGCGACCCCGGTGCCGATCGCGTTCGCCAGGCAGACGCGCCCGGCCTGGTAGGCATCGAGCAGGCCGGGCACGCCCAGCATCGAGTCCGGCCGGAAGGCGAGGGGGTCCAGGAAATCGTCGTCGATGCGGCGGTAGATCACGTGCACGCGCTGCGGGCCCTGCGTGGTGCGCATGAAGACGGTGCGGTCCTCGACGAAGAGGTCCTGCCCCTCGACCAGCTCGATGCCCATCTGCTGGGCGAGGAAGGCGTGCTCGAAGTAGGCGCTGTTGAAGTGGCCCGGCGTGAGCAGCACGATCACCGGGTTCTCCACGTCCGCGGGTGCCACCTCGCGCAGCGTCTCGAGCAGCAGGTCCGGGTAGTGGTCGACGGGCCGCACCGGCTGCAGCGCGAAGAGCTCGGGGAAGAGCCGCATCATCATCTTGCGGTTCTCGAGCATGTACGACACCCCGGAGGGCGTGCGCAGGTTGTCCTCGAGCACGTAGTACTCGCCGTCGACGTTCTTCACCAGGTCCACGCCGGCCACGTGCGCGTAGATGCCGCCGGGCACCTTGACCCCCACCATCTCGCGCCGGTACTGGCTGTTGCCCTCGACCTGCTCGCGCGGGATGCGCCCGGCGCGGATGATCTCCTGGTCGTTGTAGATGTCGTTGAGGAACCGGTTGAGGGCGGTCACGCGCTGCTTGAGGCCGGCGGAGAGGCGGTCCCACTGCGGGCCGGGGATCACGTGCGGCACGATGTCGAAGGGGATGAGCCGCTCGGTGCCCGAGGCCTCGCCGTACACCGCGAAGGTGATGCCCACGCGGTGGAACAGCAGGTCGGCGGCGTGCCGGTTCTGCGCGATGCGATCGGGCGGGGTCTCGCGAAGCCAGTCGGCGAACGGCCCGTAGTGAGGCCGGACCGAACCGTCCTCCGCGAACATCTCGTTGTAGAACTTCGTGAGCGGCATGGGCGTGGGGTTCTTTGCGTCGAGGTCAGCAAGCCCCGTGCCACAGGATACTGCACGCGCGCGCGGGCCGGCGAGCTGCTTCGACCGGGGGAATGGCCTGTGGCGGGCCGGCAAGCGCCCCGGCGCCTCACCAAGGGTGCGCGTGCCCCGATTTCGGGCACGCGCGCCTGACTGGGCCCGGCGTCCGGCCAGAACGTGCAGGCGTAGAATCGAGCCTTCCACCGCGCCATTTCCCATGCTCAGCGCCACCGCCTCCGCCGACGCCTCGCCCTTCGAGGCCGATCTCGCCGCCACCTACGGCAAGGGCCTCGCGGGCGCGCCGCTGCGCGCCCTCGAGCTCGCGCAGGCGCGTGCGTGGCGGCCCGGCGCGAGGCCGCGCTCAGCGGGCCGTGGCCGTCGCGCAGCTGCTGCGCGTGCAGGGCGCCGATCCGGACACCGTGGCGGCCGCGCTCATCGCGAACGCCATCCCCGCCGCGGAGCTCGACCTGGACGGCATCAAGCCCGCCTTCGGGGCCGACCTGGCCGAGCTGCTCAAGGGGCTCGGGCGCGCCGGCCGCATCGAGGCGCTGGGCGCCTCGGGCGCCGACCCCGAGCAGCTGCGCAAGATGCTCCTCGCCATCGCCGAGGACGTTCGGGTGGTCCTCATCAAGCTCGCCGAGCGCGTGGTGTACCTGCGCACGCTCACCAAGGCGGACGCCGAGGCGCGGCGCGTGGCCGGCGAGGAGACGCTCTCGCTCTTCGCCCCGCTCGCGAACCGCCTGGGCGTGTCGGAGCTCAAGTGGGAGCTGGAGGACTTCGCCTTCCGCTTCACGCAGCCCGAGCTCTACCGCAAGATCGCCGGGCTCCTCGACGAGAAGCGCAACGACCGCGAGGCCTACATCCAGCGCGTGATCGCCAAGCTCCAGGACGAGCTCGCGGCGATGGGCATCCACCCGACGATCCAGGGCCGGCCCAAGCACCTGTACTCCATCTTCCGCAAGATGCGCGGCAAGAACCTCGCCTTCGAGCAGCTCTACGACATCCGCGCCGTGCGCGTCATCGTGAAGAACGTGCGCGAGTGCTACACCGTGCTCGGGGTCGTCCACGACCTGTGGTCGCCGGTGGAGAACGAGTTCGACGACTACATCGCGAGCCCCAAGGCGAACGACTACAAGTCGCTGCACACGGCCGTCGTCGGGCCCGAGGGACGCACGCTCGAGGTGCAGATCCGCACCGAGGACATGCACGTGCACTCCGAGCACGGGGTGGCGGCGCACTGGCGCTACAAGGAGGGCAAGCGCGCCGACGAGAAGTTCGACTCGAAGATCGCCTGGCTGCGCCAGGTGCTCGCGTGGAAGAACGACCTGCTGGCCGGCGAGGGCGCGGCGAGCCGGGCGGCCCGCGGGCTGTTCGAGGAGACGATCTACGTGCTCACGCCGCAGGGCCGGGTGGTGGACCTGCCGGCGGGCTCCACGCCGATCGACTTCGCCTACCACGTGCACACGGACCTGGGTCACCGCTGCCGCGGCGCGAAGGTGGACGGGCAGATGGTGCCGCTCACCACGCGCCTCGCCAACGCGCAGCGCGTGGAGATCATGGCCGCCAAGCAGGGCGGGCCCTCGCGCGACTGGCTCGGCGGGGGCTACCTGGCCAGCCCGCGGGCGCTCGCGAAGGTCCGCCAGTGGTTCCGGCACGAGGATTTCGACGCGGACGCCGCCAACGGGCGCGCGGCGCTCGAAAAGGAGCTGTCGCGCCTGGGGCGACCAGCGCGGCGCACGACAAGGTCGCCCAGGCCTGCGGCTTCGAGCGGACCGACGAGTTCTTCGCCGCGCTCGGCCGGGGCGAGGTGACCTCGCGCCAGATCGAGATCGCCGTGCGCGGCGAGGCGCCCGCGCCCGCGCCGAGCCGGTGCACATCGCCAAGGCGCCCGCGCGCGGCACCTCCTCCGGCGTGCTCGTGCTCGGCGTGAACAACATCGCGACGCTGGTGGCCAAGTGCTGCAAGCCGGTGCCGCCCGACGCGATCATCGGCTTCATCACGCGCACCCGCGGCGTGATGGTGCACCGCGCCGACTGCCCCAACGTGACGGGCCTCGCGGCGGACCAGCGCGAGCGCCTCATGCCCGCCGACTGGGGCAAGACGGCCGACGCGCCCTTCTCGGCGGACATCGAGGTGGTGGCGCTCGACCGGCAGGGCCTGCTGCGCGACATCTCGGAGGCGATCTCGCGCGAGCGCATCAACGTGACGGCCGTGAACACGCTCTCGCGCGGCGCCCACGCCTTCATGCGCTTCACGCTGCAGGTCGACAGCGGCGAGGCGATCCAGCGCACGCTGCGGCAGGTGCGAGAGGTGCCCGGCGTGGACCAGGCCCGGCGCCTCTAGGGCCGCCACCCGCCGCGAGGCGTATCATTCACGCCCTGCCCCACCGCCTCGCCCTTCCCATGACCGCCCCGAACCGCATCGTGCTCAAGCCCGGACGCGAGAAATCGCTTCGCCATCGCCATCCGTGGGTCTTCTCGGGCGCGGTGGACCGCGTCGACGGCACGCCCGGCTCCGGCGAGACCGTGGCCGTGCTCGCCCATGACGGCGCGCACCTGGGCTGGGCGGCCTATTCGCCGGTGTCGCAGATCCGCGGGCGCATGTGGACCTACGATCCCGCCGCGAAGGTGGACGCGGCGTTCATGACCGCGCGGCTGGAGGCCGCCGTGGCGCGCCGCGCGGGGATGCGCGACGAGAAGAACGATTCCTGCCGCCTGGTGCATGCCGAGTCGGACGGCCTGCCGGGCCTGGTGGTCGACCGCTACGGCGACACCGCGGTCGTGCAGGTGCTCTCGGCCGGCGCCGAGCGCTGGCGCGCCTTCTGGGCCGAGGCGCTCGTGAAGGTGGCGGGCGTGAAGGCCGTGTACGAGCGCTCCGACGCCGAGGTGCGCAACCTCGAGGGACTCGCGCCCCATAGCGGGCCCATGCTCGGCCAGCCCCGGACCATCCAGCGCATCCACGAGGCGGGCATCGCCTACGACGTGGACATCGCGGCGGGCCAGAAGACCGGCTTCTACCTCGACCAGCGCGACAACCGGCGGCTCGCCGGCTCGCTCGCGCAGGGCGAGGACGTGCTGAACCTCTTCTGCTACACGGGCGGATTCTCGCTGGCGGCGCTCGCGGGCGGGGCGGCGAGCGTGCACTCGGTGGACACCTCGGCCGAGGCGCTCGAGCTCGCGAAGCGCAACGTGGAGGCGAACTCGCTCGACGCGGCGCGCACCGAGTGGGTGGTGGCCGACGTGTTCGAGTACCTGCGCAAGCTGCGCGACCGGGGCAGGCAGTTCGGGCTCATCGTCCTGGATCCGCCCAAGTTCGCGCCCACGGAGAAGCACGTGCCGCGGGCGGCGCGCGCCTACAAGGACATCAACCTGTGGGCGATGAAGCTGCTCAAGCCGGGCGGGAACCTGCTCACCTTCTCGTGCTCGGGCGCGATCAGCGTCGACCTGTTCCAGAAGATCGCGGCAGGGGCGGCCGCCGACGCGAAGGTGGACCTGGAGATCCGCGGCCACCTCACCGCCTCGCGCGACCACCCGGTCTCGATCCATTTCCCCGAGGGCGAGTACCTGAAGGGCCTCTGGCTGAAGGCCCTCTAGGGAACCCGCTCGCCGCGGGCTAGTAGCGGCCGGCGGTGGCGAAGATCGAGAAGAGCGAGCGCGCGATGCGTGCCTGGCGACGCACGGCGTGGGCCGCGTTCGCGTTCTGGTCGTGCACCCATTCGGTGAAGTAGGAACCGGCCGTCGCCGAGGGCAGGGCGAGGTAGGCATCGGTCTCAGGCCCGTCGCGCACCACGCGCATGCCGTTCTTGCGCGCCAAGTGCATCATCGCGCCGTTCTCGGTCAGGCAGTGCACGAAGACCTCGCGCACGTTGCGGTTCGTGAGGTGGATGACCGCGCGCGCGAAGAGGGCGTTGCCCAGTCCGAGGCCGCGCGCGGCGGGCAGGACCGACAGGCCGAGCTCGGCCTTGTCCGGATAGAAGGCCACGTGCACCACGCCCAGCAGCCGCAGGTCGTCGTCGATGACGCCGAAGAGTTCGTCGCGGTCGAAGTCGATGCGCTCGTCGAGCTGGCGGATCGCCTCGTCCGACAGGCTCGCGCCGAAGCGAAGC
>JBGAOO010000100.1:0-15569 GCA_044221765.1 Usitatibacteraceae bacterium
GGCTCCTGGGGCGCGCGCGCGCCGACGCCTGCCTGCTCAAGGGGCGGCCGGCAACGCTCGAGGCCGCCCTTGCCCAGGCCCGCGGGCTCATCGCCGCGGCGAAGCGGCCGGCGGCGCTCGTCTCGAGCTGGGCCTCCAACGAGGAGCTGGCCGCCTTCAAGGCCGCCTTCGGCGATCGCTTCGCGAGCTTCGTGAAGGCCGACCAGGTGGCCGAGCCGGACGAGATCGTCCAGGACGATTTCCTCATCCGCGCCGACAAGAACCCCAACACCGCCGGCGCCCGCGCGGTCTTCGGCGAGGCGCCCGTCGCCTTCCCCGCCGGCACGGACCTCGTGCTCGTCTGGGGAGAAGGCTTCGACTTCGGCGCGCTGCCGGCCGGGGCGAAGACCGTGTACCTCAACGCGTGGCTGCAGCCCGAGAACGGCCACGCCGACGTGTTCCTGCCCATCTCGATCCAGACCGAGCGGGCGGGCCACTACACCAACTTCCAGGGCAAGGCGGGCGGCTTCGAGGCCTGCTTCGAGAAGGCGGCGGGCGTCTCGCACGCGGCCGAGCTCTTCCCGGCGCTCGCCGGCCCGGCCGGAGGCGGCGCATGATCCCCGACCTGGTCATCGCGGTCGTCTACATCGTCTACGCGATCAGCGTGCTGATGGGCTTCGGCACCATCCTCACGTGGGTCGAGCGCAAGCAGGCGGCGGTCATGTCCGACCGCATCGGCGCCAACCGCGCCTACATCCGCATCCCGTTCACGCAGGTGAAGCTGGTGTGGTGGGGCCTGTTCCACGGCATGGCCGACGGCCTGAAGATGCTGCTGAAGGAGGACTGGAAGCCGCGCACCTACGACTGGTACGCCTACGCGGTGGCGCCGTGGGTGGTGTTCACGCCGGTGCTGCTGGTGTTCGCGGTGATCCCCTTCGGCGGCGTGCTCTCGCCGGCGAAGCTCTTCTCGGGCCTGGCGCCCTTCTTCGGCGACAAGAGCTACCCGATGCAGATCGCGCAGCTCGACGCCGGCCTGCTCGTCGTCTTCGCCTTCAGCGGCATGACGATCATCGGGGCCATGCTCGCGGGCTGGTCGTCCTCGAACAAGTTCTCGCTGCTGGGCGCGCTGCGCGCCGGCTCGCAGATGATCAGCTACGAGCTGGTGCTGGGCCTCACGATCCTGGGCCTCATCCTGGTCTACGGCACGGTGAACCTGGACGCGATGGTGCGCCACCAGTCGGGCACGGTGCTGGGGTTCCTGCCGGCCTGGGGCATCGTCTACCAGCCCTTCGCCGCCACGCTCTTCCTCACCGCGGCCATCGCCGAGAACAAGCGCATCCCCTTCGACCTGCCCGAGGCGGAGTCGGAGCTGATCTGCGGCTACTACACCGAGTACAGCGCCATGAAGATGGGCCTGTTCATGTTCGCCGAGTTCATCGAGATCGCGATCGTGGCGGCCCTGTTCACCACGCTCTTCCTGGGCGGCTACAACCTGCCGTACATGAACGACGCGGGCTTCGCCTTCCCGGGCGGGGCATTGGTCGCGATGCCCCACGGCGCGGTGGTGGTGACCCAGCTGGCCACGTTCCTCGGCAAGGTCTTCGTGATCTGCAGCTTCCAGATCCTCATCCGCTGGACGCTGCCGCGCTTCCGCTACGACCAGGTGCTCATGTTCGCGTGGAAGTTCATGCTGCCCCTGGCGCTCATCAACCTCACCGTCACCGCGGTGCTCCTGTGGCTGGCGGGCAAATGAGCACGAAGGACTTCAAGCGCAAGCAGTACTGGAACGAGCCCGAGATGGGCTGGTACGAGAAGCTCTACCTGCCCGAGATCCTGCTCGGCCTCGCGGTGACGGGCGGAGTCTTCCTGCGCAACATGGCCAAGTGGATGACCGGCCGCAAGGGCGCGCTCACCAGCTACTACCCGGAGGAGACGCGCTTCGACTACGCGCCGGCCAACCGCGGCAAGCACGTGCTCACCCAGCGCCCCGACGGCACCCCGCAGTGCATCGCCTGCAACATGTGCGCGACGGTGTGCCCGGCCAAGGTGATCGAGATCGAGGCGGCCTTCGACCCGCTCGATGCCGCGCACCCGAAGTACCCGGCGCGCTTCGAGATCGACTACTCGCGCTGCGTCTTCTGCGGCCTGTGCGTGGAAGCCTGCCCCGAGGACGCCATCCGCATGGTGAAGGAGGTGCCGGACCTGCCCTCGGGCGACCGGCGCGCCATGTGGCTCGGCAAGGAGGAGCTGCTCGCGTGGCAGCCCGCCCGCGACGTGGCCAAGCCCTACCCGCCCGCGCCCGGCGGCGGAGCCAAGCGATGATCGAGACCGTCCTCCAGCATTTCGATGCGTTCCTGCTCTACGCCTTCGCGGCGTGCGCGTTCCTGTCCGCGGCCCTGATGCTCGTGCTGCGCCAGCCCATGCGCGTGGCGATGGCGCTCATCTCCTGCATGGTGTTCCTGGGCGGGGTGTACGGACTGCTCGGCGTGCACTTCATCGCCGCCTTCCAGGTGCTCATCTACGTGGGCGCGGTGATGGTGTTCATGGTCTACGCGATCATGCTGCTCGACCCGCGCGACGAGAGCGCCACGGCCAAGCACTCGAAGTACCTCTGGGCCGGCACGGTGGGCTTCGTGTTCCTGGTGGAGGCGCTCACCTACGGCCTGTGGGACGACCTGCCCGGCGCCCCGCGCGGCAGCGCGGGCAACCCCTTCGGCATCTCCGAGTTCTCGGTGGCGTTCCTGAACGAATACTGGCTGCATTTCGAGCTCACCTCGGTGCTGCTCCTGGCCGCGGTGGTCGCGGCGATCGCGGTCATCAAGGTGAACCGGGGGGAGGGCGGCCGTGGATAAGGTGCAGGTGCTGCTGCTGCTCGCCGTGGGCCTGTTCGCCCTCGGGCTCACGGGCGTCATCGTCCGGCGCAACGTGCTCGTGATGCTCATGTGCATGGAGCTCATGCTCAACGGCGTGAACCTGAGCCTGGTCACCTTCGCCCACCAGATGGGCTCGGCGGTGGGCGCCGTGCTCGTCTTCCTGGTCTTCGTGGTGGCCACGGCCGAGATCGCCATCGCGATCCCGATCGTGCTGCTGCTCGTGCGCAGGAAGCGCACGCTCGACATCGGGTCCTACACGGACCTCAAGGGATAGCGCTGCCATGGGCCTCATCACCCTCATCGCCAT
Source organism: Usitatibacteraceae bacterium (assembly GCA_044221765.1). Lineage (GTDB taxonomy): Bacteria > Pseudomonadota > Gammaproteobacteria > Burkholderiales > Usitatibacteraceae > FEB-7. The sequence continues at coordinate 3,160 of JBGAOO010000100.1, forward strand.
CCTGCCGCTGCTGGGCTTCCTCGCGAACGGGCTGGCCGGCAACCGCGCCGGCAAGGGCTTCGTCTCGGCCGTGGGCTGCGGCCTGCCGGTCGCCGCCTTCCTGGTGACGCTCAAGTGCGTCCTGGACCTGAAGGGCGGCGGCTGGGTACCCCTCACCGAGGTCGCCTACACCTGGGCCGTCGTGGGCGGCTCCGGCTTCGAGGTGAGCTTCTACTTCGACCGCCTGACGGCCGTGATGGCGCTCATCGTGACCGGCGTGGGCTCGCTGATCCACGTCTACTCGACGGGCTACATGCACGAGGACCGCAGCTACGCGCGCTACTTCGCGTACCTGAACCTGTTCCTCTTCTTCATGCTGCTGCTGGTGCTGGGCCGCTCGCTGCTCGTGCTCTTCGTCGGCTGGGAGGGCGTGGGCCTCGCCTCCTACCTGCTCATCGGCTTCTGGTTCGACGACCTGGAGAAGGCCAAGGCGGGCAAGAAGGCCTTCATCGCCAACCGCATCGGCGACGCCGGGTTCCTGCTGGGCATGTTCGTGCTCTACGGCACGCTCGGCACGCTCGACATGCCGGCCATCAACGCCGCCTTCACCGGCCCCGCGCTCCCCGCGGTGTCCGCGAGCCTGGTGGGCCTGCTGCTCTTCGTGGGCGCCACCGGCAAGTCGGCGCAGATCCCCCTCTACGTCTGGCTGCCCGACGCGATGGCCGGCCCCACGCCCGTCTCCGCGCTCATCCACGCGGCCACCATGGTGACGGCGGGCGTGTACCTCATCGCGCGCCTGTCGGGCATCTACCTGCACGCGCCCGAGGCCTCCAGCGTGATCGCCGCCGTCGGCGCGCTCACCGCCTTCTTCGCCGCGACCATCGCGATCACGCAGACGGACATCAAGAAGGTGCTCGCCTACTCCACCGTCTCGCAGCTGGGCTTCATGTTCGTCGCCCTGGGCGTGGGGGCCTACGGCGTGGCGGTCTTCCACGTCTACACGCACGCGTTCTTCAAGGCCTGCCTCTTCCTGGGCGCCGGCAGCGTGATCCACGCGATGTCCGGCGAGCAGGACATCCTCAAGATGGGCGCCCTCGCGAGGAAGATCCCGGTCACCTTCGCCACCTTCGCGATCGCCACGGCGGCCATCGCGGGCATCCCGCCGCTCGCCGGGTTCTTCTCGAAGGACGAGATCCTCTGGTTCGCCTTCGCGAGCGAGCGCGGCGGCTCGACCCTGCTCTTCCTGGTGGGCGCGGGCACGGCGCTCATGACGGCCTTCTACATGTTCCGCCTGCTCTGGCTCACGTTCCTGGGCGCCTCGCGGATGGATCCCGAGGTGGAGCACCACGTGCACGAGTCGCCCCTGTCCATGACGAGCATCCTCGTCGTGCTCGCCGCCTTGTCGGCCGTGGGCGGGTTCTTCTCGGTCCCGCACTTCCTGGAGCCGATGCTCGCGCTGCCGGCCGTGAAGCCCGAGCTGCACCACTACGAGAAGCCGCTCGTCGCGCTCTCCATCGCGATCGCGGTGGCCGGGCTCGCCATCGCCGCCTTCCTGTACTCGGGCGGGGCCCGCCGCGCGGGCGCGCTCAAGGCGCGCTTCGAGGGGCTGCACCGGGTGCTCACCAACAAGTACTACGTGGACGAGTTCTACGACCTCGTGCTGCGCCGGCCGCTGCACTGGGTGTCCGAGGCGGTGTTCCTGCGGCTGGGCGACCGGCTGCTGCTCGACGGCACGCTGAACGGCCTGGGCGCGCTCGCGCACCGGGCGGCCGGGCGCTTCTCCGCGGTGCAGACCGGCAGCCTGCACCTGTATGCCTTCCTCGTGCTCGCGGGCATCGTCGCGAGCCTGGTCTGGATGTGGCGCAATGGCTGATTCCACGCTCCTCACGCTCGTCCTGTACCTGCCCGTCGCGGGCATGTTCGCCATCGCCGCGCTGCCGCGCGGCCGCGACGACCTGGTGCGCGGCCTCACCTTCTGGACGATGGTCCTGCAACTCGCGCTCACGGCCGTCCTCTACGCGCACTTCGACCCGGCCGCGCCCGGCCTGCAGGCGAAGACGAGCGTGCCCTGGATCGCCGCCTGGGGCGTGAGCTACACGATCGGCCTGGACGGCTACAACATCCTGCTGGTGGCGCTCACCGCCTTCCTGGGCCCGCTGGTCACCGCCGGGGCCTTCTCGGCGATCCAGAAGGACGTGAAGCTCTTCTACGCGATGGTGTTCCTCATCCAGTTCGCGATGCTCGGCACCTTCCTCGCGCAGGACCTGTTCCTCTTCTACCTGTTCTGGGAAGCGATGCTGATCCCGATGTTCCTCATCATCGGCATCTGGGGCGGGGAGCGGCGCATCTACGCGACGGTGAAGTTCTTCCTCTACACCGCCTTCGGCAGCATCCTCATGCTCGCGGCCGTGATCTACCTGGTCTGGGCGCTCTGGCAGTCCACCGGCACGGTGTCGTTCGCGTTCGCCGACCTGGTGAAGGCGCGCCTGCCGCTCCAGGCGCAGCAGTGGCTGCTCGCGGCCTTCGCGCTGTCCTTCGCGATCAAGGTCCCGATGGTGCCGCTGCACACGTGGCTGCCGGACGCGCACGTCGAGGCGCCCACGGCCGGCTCGGTGATCCTGGCGGGCGTGCTGCTCAAGATGGGCACGTACGGCTTCATGAAGCTGGGCTTCCCGCTCTTCCCGGACGCGACGCTCCTCGCGGTGCCGCTCATCTCGGCCCTCGCCGTGGTGAGCATCGTGTACGGCGCGTGCCTGGCGCTCGTGCAGACGGACATCAAGAAGATCATCGCCTACTCCTCCATCAGCCACCTGGGCTACGTGATGCTGGGCCTCGCGAGCCTCGACCTGCTGGGCATCCAGGGCGCGGTGATCCAGATGGTGAGCCACGGCCTCACCGCCGCCGGGCTCTTCCTCATGGTCGGGATGATCTACGAGCGCTGCCACACGCGGGAGCTCGCCAAGTACGGCGGCCTGGCGAAGGTGCTGCCGGTGTACTCCGTGTTCTTCATGATCCTCACCCTCGCCTCGGTCGGGCTGCCGACCACCAGCGGCTTCACCGGCGAGTTCCTGGTGCTGCTGGGCGCCTTCAACGCGGCCTGGCGCGAGGCGAACGGCTTCGCGCTCGCCATGGCCGGCATCGCCGTCTCCGGCGTGGTGCTGGGCGCGCTCTACATGCTCTGGTTCGCGCAGCGCTTCCTCTACGGCGCCGAGAAGGTGCCGCACGGCCCGGTGGCGGACCTGGGCGGGCGCGAGCGGGCGATCCTCGCCGCGATCACGGTCGCTGTCTTCGGCATGGGCCTGTTCCCCGACTCGTTCCTGCGGATGACCGAGCCCGCCGCGCGCGACTACCAGCGGCTCGTCTCCACCCCGCGCCTGCCGCTCGCGAAGGTCGCGGCGCCGGCGCCCAAGGGCGAGGTGGCCAAATGAACGCGCAAGCCGTGATCCTCGCCATGCTGCCCGAGCACATCCTGCTCGCGGGCATCGTGGCCCTGATGGTGATGGAGGTGGTCTCGGACAAGCCGCGCGGGGAGCTCGCGCTGTCGGTGCTCGTGGTCGCCGCGGCCGCCACCGCCGCCGCCATCCTCGGCTTCTCGGGCCAGAACCTCGCGCCCTTCGCGGGCCAGTTCAGCGTGACGCCGTCGGGCTCGCTCGCCAAGGCGGCGGTGCTCGCGCTCGCCGTGCCCGTGATCCTCTTCTCGCGCGAGGACTTCGGCACGGGCGCCTTCTACCCGCTGCTGCTCTCCTCGCTCTACGGGGTGTGCCTGCTCGTCTCGGGCGACAGCTTCCTCACGCTCTTCCTGGGCATGGAGCTCATGTCGATCCCGGTGTACGTGCTGGTGCTGCTCGCCTTCCGCCGCCCGGAGAGCGCCGAGGCCGCGCTCAAGTACCTCGTGCTCTCGGGCACGGCGAGCGCCTCCTTCCTCATGGGCGCCTCGCTCCTCTACGGCTCGACGGGCACGCTGGGCCTCACGGGCTTCGCCGGGGCGCTCGCCTCCGACGCGCTGCTCGCCCGCACCGCCGTCGTGATGGTGGTGGTGGCCTTCTTCCTGAAGGCCGCCATCGTCCCGTTCCACACCTGGGCGCCCGACGCCTACGAGGCCGCCAGCGTGCCGGTGACCGCGTACATGGCGGTGCTCGTGAAGGCGGGCGTGCTGATCATGGCCGTGCGCCTGTTCGGCACCGCGCCGGTGTCCGTGGCGCTCGCGGGCCTGCTGTTCATCCTGCCCTTCGTCTCGATCGTGTGGGGCAACATCGCCGCCATCCGCCAGACGAGCTTCCGGCGGATGATCGCCTACTCGTCGATCGCGCACGCGGGCTACCTCTTCATCGCCTTCCTGGGCGACGGGCCGGGCCGCTTCCAGGCCGTGGTGTTCTACCTGCTCGCCTACGGGGCGATGAACATCCTCGCCTTCGCGGCCCTGCCGCCGGACCGCGACGACCTCGCGCGCGACAAGCTCGAGAACCTGAAGGGCCTGTTCCACCGCGACCCGCTCGCCGCGCTGCTCATCGGCATGGCCATGCTCTCGCTCGCGGGCATCCCGCCCTTCCCGGGCTTCGTGGGCAAGTTCCTGATCTTCAAGAACGTGATCGCCGCCGGCTACACCACCTGGGCGGTGCTGGGCCTGGTGGGCAGCTACCTCGGGATCTACTTCTACCTGCGCGTCATCCAGTACCTCTTCATGACACCGGGCGAGGCCGCCGTTCCCGCGGCCGGCCCCTCGCGCAGCCTGGCGATGGGCGCGGGGCTGCTGTGCCTGGCCGCCTCGGTCCTGCTCGCCGTCTTCCCGGGCTGGTTCCTGGGCTGGCTCTAGCGCCCGCCACGGGCCGGGATTGGCTTGGGGCCACCGGAAACGCTATAATTCCGGGCTTTGCTGCAGCACCCCCTGGCCTGGTAGCTCAGTTGGTAGAGCAGAGGACTGAAAATCCTTGTGTCGGTGGTTCAATTCCGCCCCAGGCCACCATCCTTCCGGCGGGCGCTTTCCGCCCGCCAACATCCCCAGGCTCAATTGCGCCGGGGATTTTCGAAAGCCCGCCCCGTGCGGGCTTTCGCGCTTTTCGCGGGCGGTACTGGGCGGGCTCCAGGCGATCGTGCCGCCAGGTGCTCGCGGTGCGGGCGGGCGACTTCGACCGCGCTGAACCTCCTCGGCATCGTGTGCGGACGCAGCGGCTGCCGGAGGCCGCCGAGCTGTTGCGGCGGGCCGTGGCGGCGAAACCCTCGGACGCGTCCGCGCACAACAACCTGGCGAACGTGCTCAAGAGCCTGTCTCGCCTCGACAGGCCCTGGCGTCCAGCCGGGCGCTCGCGATCCAGCCGCGCTACGCCGAGGCCCACTACAACCAGGGCGACACCCTTGTCGCGCTCGGCCGCGCGGAGGAGGCGATCGCCGGCTACGACCGCGCCGTCGCCCTGAAGCCCGACTACGCGAAGGCCTGGTACAACCGCGGCATCGCTCTCGAGGGCTCGGGCGACGGGAGGCCGCCGTCATGAGCTACGATCGCGCCGTCGCGCGGCCGGACTTCGCGGAGGCCCACTACAACCGCGGCGTCGTGCTCGCGGCTCTCGGCGAGCTCGATGCCGCCGTGGCGCAAGCTACGAGCGGGCCCGTCGCCCTCAAGCCGGAGTTCGTTCAGCTGAACAACCTCGGCAACGCCCTGTTGCGACTGTGCCGTCCCGCCGATGCGGTGGCGGCCTACGACCGGGCCCTCGCCGTGAGGCCGGACTACGTGGAGGCCCTCGTCAATCGCGGCAGGGCGTTGCTGGAGCTGCGGCAGGACGAGGTTGCGCTCGCCGCATTCGATCGCGCCATCGCGCTCGATCCCGGCTACGGAGATGCCTGGTGGAACAAGTCGCTCGCGCTGCTGCTGGGAAGTGACTTCGCGGCGGGTGGGAACTCTACGAATGGCGCTGGAAGCTCGATACCTTCGCCTCACTGCGCCGCGAGCATCCGCAGCCGCTCTGGGATGGCGCGGCCCCGCTCGCAGGCAGGACGATCCTGCTGCACGGCGAGCAGGCCTGGGCGACGTGATCCCGGACCCGCACGGTCGTCCGCGGGTGGCCACCTCGGCGGCCACCGTCATCCTGGAAGTCCAGGAGCCGCTGGTTCCTCTGCTGAAGTACCTGCTGGGCGTGGCGGAGGTGGTGGTCACCGGCGGGGCAATTCCCCCCGTGGACCTGCTGTCCGCTGCCCGGACCTTGAGGCGTTCGGGACGACGCTCGCCACGATTCCAGCCCCGGCACGCTACCTCGCCGCAGGACCAGGGACCAGGTGGATCTCTAGTCCTCGAGGCTGGGCAGGAGGAATCGTCCCCGGGTCGGCATCGCCTGGAGCGGGAGCCCGAAGCACTCCAACGACCGGAGCAGGAGCATCACGTTCGAGGTATTCCCAACGCCTGCTTGGCCATCCGTTCGAGTTCGTTTCGCTGCAGAAGGACCTTCGTCCGGGCGACGAAAGGGTGCCCGGCCTCGTGCGGCACTTCGGATCCGAGCTGGAGGACTTCTCCGATTCGGCGGCGCTTTGCAGGCTCGTGGACCTGGTCGTCACCGTCGACACGAGTGCCGCCCACCTGGCGGGAGCGCTCGGCGTCGCGACGTGGGTCCTGCTGCCTTTTCTCCCGGACTTCCGATGGCTCCGGGACGGGCCCGACAGTCCCTGGTACCGTCGATGAAGCTGTACCGCCAGGAGCAGTCCGGCGACTGGGACGGCGTACTGGCGCGAGTCGGCGCGGACCTGGCGCAGTGGGGTGCGCGAGCGGCTCGATGATCCGCGGGTGCGACCATCGCGAGGTCGGCGGTCGATTCAGCCCGTTGACCCACGTCAACCGGGATTTCCCTTCCCCGGGGCATTCTGGAGCCTGAGGGGGTGTCGCCATGCTGGAGCCCATCGGAAGCGTCGGGGAATTCCCTTCACGCGCTGGCCATCGAGAGCGAGGCCGCCAAGTGCTACCGCCGGTACCAGGGCACTTCGCCGACCACGGCGAGGAGGTCCTGGCCGGGCTCTGCGGCAGCCTGGCCCACTTCGAGGACCACCACCAGCTCCTCCTCGATCGCTGCTCCGAGGAAGCTCGCGCTCCCCGAGCTTCCGCCGGAGCGCTACCGCTGGCTCGAGTCGGCCCCGCCCGAAGCGGTCGACTGCGACCTCGTCTTCCGCCTGGCCACCCCGCGCGAGCTCCTGGAGATCGCGCTCAAGACCGAGAGGAACGCCAAGCGCTTCTTCGAGTGGGTGGCGGGGACGACCGCCAACGGCGAGACATGCGCTCGCCGAGGAGATGGCGCGCGAGGAGGCGGAGCACGTGCAGTGGGTGACCCGGGCGATGGAGTACGTGCGGGCGACGGGCGTCGGCTGGGACCCTCCGCGGCCGCCGGGGGCGATCCGGGGCTCGCCCTGGGGGGCGAGGAGGCGCCTGCGCAAGGGCCCGCCTCCATCCAAGTAGCGCCCATTTAATCAATCACTTAAAGGCGCCCCTCGGGGAGCCCCTACGATAGGGGCTCTTGAGGAGGAGGGCCGCTGTTCCAGATCCGGATTCACGGACGGGGCGGCCAGGGGGTGGTCACGGCGGCGGAAATGCTCTCCGTCGCGGCCTTCCTCGAGGACGCCACGCCCAGGCATTCCCCAGTTTCGGCTCGGAAGCGCACCGGCGCGCCCGTGGTGGCCTACTGCCGCCTCGACGACCGCGAGATCCGGCTGCGCGAGCCCATCCTGCAACCCGACGCGATCCTCATCCAGGACCCGACGCTGCTCAACCAGGTCGACGTCTTCGGGGGACTGAGCGCGACGGCTACATCCTCATCAACACCGCGCGCAGCTTCCGCGCCCTGGGGCTCGCGGAGTTCGTGAAGGACTTCCCGGCGCAGCACCTGCACACGGTGCCCGCCACGGAGATCGCGATGAAGCGCGTGGGGCGCCCGGTGCCCAGCGCGGCGCTGCTCGGCGCCTTCGCGGCCGCCACCCAGGGCTCATCTCGCTCGAGTCCGTGGGCAAGGCCATCCGGGAGAAATTCCCCGCCAAGATCGCGGAGGGCAACATCCTGGCCGCCTCCGACGCCTTCAAGCACGTCCGCCAGGAGGCCGGAGCCAAACACGCCATGCTCAAGCAGATTGAAGGTTCCAAGGCGGTCGCCGAGGCGGTGGCCCTGTGCCGCCCCGAGGTGATCTGCGCCACATCCACGCAGACGCACATCGTCGAGGGCCTGGTGGATGAGGCCGAAGGAGGGCAGCCTTACGCCGTGCGAGTTCATCAACGTGGAGAGCGAGTTCGCGGCCATGAGCGTGGCGATCGGCGCCTCGGCCGCCGGCGCGCTGCGCCTACACCGCCACCAACGAGCCAGGGGCTGTCTTCATGGCCGAGGCCGTCTTCAACGCGGCCGGCAGGAAACTTCCCCTCGTGATGACGGTGGCCAACCGCGCCATCGGCGCTGCTCGACCATCTGGAACAGCCACCGACTCGATGAGCCAGCGCGACTGCGGCTGGATCAGCTCTTCGCGGAGACCAAGCCAAGGCGCTCGACCTGCACATCCAGGCCTTCCGGCTGGCGGAGAGACTCTCGATCCCGGTGATGGTGTGCATGGACGGCTTCATCCTCACCCACGCCTACGAGCGCGTGGACATGCCCGCAGGAGCCGGGTGGACGCGTTCCTGCCGCCGTTCCAGCCGCGCCAGGTGCTCGACCCGCAGGAGCCCGTGTCCATGGGCGCCATGGTCGGCCCCGAGGCCTTCACCGAGGTGCGCTACCTCGCGCACGTGAAGAAGCAGATGCAGGCACTCGATCTCATCCCCGGCTGGGCCGCGCAGTTCCGCGAGGCCTTCGGGCGTGATTCCGGCGGGCTCATGCACGGCTACCGCATGGAGGACGCCGACACGGTGGTGGTCGCGCTGGGCTCCGTGCTGGGCACGATCAAGGACACCGTGGACGGGCTTCGCGAGCAGGGCCACCGCATCGGCGTGCTGGGCATCACCTGCTTCCGCCCCTGGCCCACGGAGGCCATCCGCAAGGCCCTCGCGCGCGCGAAGAAGGTGGTCGTGGTGGAGAAGGCCTTCGGCGTCGGCCTGGGCGGCATCGTCTCGGCCAACGTGCCTGCGCCACTTCGCCGGGTCGCTGGACGACGTGTACACCGTGATCGCGGGACTCAGGCCGCCCCATCACCACCGAGTCGCTCGCGCGCGTCTTCCTGCAGGGCGCGGAGGGCAAGCTCCCGGCGCTCACCTTCCTCGACCTCAACCAGGCGGCCGTCGAGCGCGCCCTCGCGCGCGAGCGCGAGGTGCGCCGCTCCGGGCCGCTGCCCGAGGCCATCCTGCGGGACGTGGGCCAGGCCGCCGCGAAGCCGCGCTAGGAACCGACATGGCCTTCCAGCCGATCAAGTTCTACCAGACGGGCACCTTCACCGTGGGCAACCGCCTGCTGCCCGATGCCGAGCGCTCCGTGCAGTCCACCGCGCGGCGCCACAACTCGCTCAATTCCGGCCACCGCGCCTGCCAGGGCTGCGGGGAGGCGCTCGGCGCGCGCTACGCGATCGACGCCGCGATGGAGGCGACCGGCGGCCAGCTGATCGCCGCGAACGCGACCGGGTGCCTGGAGGTCTTCTCGACGCCGTACCCCGAGACCTCGTGGCAGATCCCCTGGATCCACTCGCTCTTCGGCAACACCGCCGCCGTGGCGACGGGCATCGCCGCCGCGATGCGCGTGAAGGGCCGGGAGCAGGTGCGCGTGGTCGCCCAGGGCGGCGACGGCGGCACCACGGACATCGGCTTCGGGTGCCTGTCCGGCATGTTCGAGCGCAACGACGACGTGCTCTACATCTGCTACGACAACGGCGCCTACATGAACACGGGCGTGCAGCGCTCCTCGGCCACGCCGGCGGCCGCGCGCACCGCGACGACCGCGGCCGTGGGCCCCACCCCGGGCAACGTCTTCGGCCAGGGCAAGGACCTGCCGGCCATCGCGATCGCGCACGGCATTCCCTACGTGGCCACGGCCACGGTCGCGGAGCTGCGCGACCTGGAGGCGAAGGTGCGCCGCGCGATGGAGTACCGCGGCGCGCGCTACCTGCACATCCTCGTGCCCTGCCCGCTGGGCTGGGGCCACGATTCCTCGCTCACCATCCAGATGGCGCGCCTGGCGAAGGAAACCGGGATCTTCCCCGTCTTCGAGGCCGAGAACGGCGAGGTGACCGGCGTGTCGAAGATCCGCCGGCGCGTCCCCGTCGAGGATTACCTCAAGCCGCAGAAGCGCTTCGCGCACCTGTTCGGCGCCAAGCCGCGCGTGGACGTGATCCGCCGCATCCAGGCGGCGGCGGACAGGAACATCCGCAAGTACGGCCTGTACGACGAGCCGCAGTCATGAGAAAACCCTTCGCCATCACGCTGGACCCGGGCTCGAGCCTCGCGAACCACACCGGTTCCTGGCGCACCAGCCGCCCGGAGTACCTCGACCGGCTGCCCCCGTGCAACAACGCGTGCCCCGCCGGCGAGAACATCCAGGCCTGGCTCTTCCACGCCGAGTCGGGCGACTACGAGTCGGCCTGGCGCTCGCTCGTCGAGAACAACCCGCTGCCGGCGATCATGGGGCGCGTGTGCTACCACCCGTGCGAGGGCGCCTGCAACCGGGGGCAGCTCGACGCGGCCGTGGGCATCAACTCCGTCGAGCGCTTCCTGGGCGACGAGGCCCTGAAGCGCGGCTGGCGCTTCGCCCCGCCCGCCGCCGCCACCGGCAAGCGCGTGCTGGTCGTGGGCGCGGGCCCCTCGGGCCTGTCGGCGGCCTACCACCTCGCCCGGATGGGCCACGCGGTCACGATCCGCGAGGCGGGCCCGTTCGCCGGCGGCATGATGCGCTTCGGCATCCCGAAGTACCGGCTGCCGCGCGACGTGCTCGACGCCGAGGTGAAGCGCATCCTCGACCTGGGCGTGAAGCTCGAGGTCAACACCAAGGTGGACGACGTGCTCGCGGCGATGAAGGCCGACGGCTTCGACGCCGTCTTCCTCGCGGTGGGCGCGCACATCGCCAAGCGGGCCTACATCCCCGCCGGCGAGGCGGCCAAGATCCTCGACGCGGTGCAGGTGCTGCGCAGCATGGAGGGCGAGGACAAGCCCCTGCTCGGCCGGCGCGTCGTCGTCTACGGCGGCGGCAACACCGCGATCGACGTGGCGCGCACCGCGCGCCGCCTGGGCGCGACCGACGCGCTGATCGTCTACCGCCGCACGCGCGACCAGATGCCGGCGCACGACCTCGAGGTCGAGGAGGCGCTGCAGGAAGGCGTGCGCGTCCAGTGGCTGTCGACGGTGCGGCGCGCCGGCGAGGGCGAGCTGACGATCGAGAAGATGACGCTCGACGCGCAGGGCAAGGCGCAGCCCACCGGCGAGTTCGAGACGCTGCAGGCCGACTCGCTGGTGCTGGCGCTCGGCCAGGACGTGGACCTGTCGCTGCTCGACGACGTGCCCGGCCTGGAGACGAAGGACGGCGTCGTGCAGGTCGACCCGGCGACGATGATGACCGGCCACCCCGGCGTGTTCGCCGGCGGCGACATGGTGCCGGCCGAGCGCAACGTCACGGTGGCCATCGGCCACGGCAAGAAGGCCGCGCGCCACATCGACGCCTGGCTGCGCGGCGTGGCGGCGGCCGCGCCGGCGAAGCACGCGCCCGCGACCTTCGAACGGCTGAACCCCTGGTACTACAGCGACGCGCCGAAGACGCTGCGCCCGCAGCTCGACCTGGCGCGCCGCACCTCGAGCTTCGACGAGGTGCAGGGCGGCCTGACCGAGGACAACGCGCTGTTCGAGGCGCGCCGCTGCCTGAGCTGCGGCAACTGCTTCGAGTGCGACAACTGCTACGGCGTGTGCCCCGACAACGCGGTGATCAAGCTCGGCCCCGGGCAGCGCTTCGAGATCGACTACGACTACTGCAAGGGCTGCGGCCTGTGCGCGGCCGAGTGCCCCTGCGGCGCGATCGAGATGGTGCCCGAGGACGTGTGACCGGGGGCGGCCGAGCCGCCGTATGCTCCACGGCAGCCCCCGCGTGGAGACGACGCCCCGCCATGAACCTCGACGAGACCGACCTGGCCCTGATCGCGCTGCTGCGCCAGGATGCCCGCCGCAGCGTCGCCCTGCTCGCGGCCCGGCTCGGCGTCTCGCGCGGCACCGTGACCAACCGGCTGCGCAAGCTCGAGGACGCCGGCGTGATCGTCGGCTACACGGTGCAGCTGCGGCCCGACGCCCGGCCCGACGAGATCCGCGCGTGGATGGGCATCCAGGTCGAAGGCAACCGCACGCGCGAGGTCATCGCCGCGCTGCTGGGCGAGCCCGGCGTGTCGGCGCTGCACGACACCAACGGCCGCTGGGACCTGCTGGCCGAGCTGTGCGCCGGCTCGATGGCCGAGCTGTCACAGGTGCTCGAGCGCGTGCGCCTGCTGGGCGGCATCCGCAGCACCGAGACGAGCATC
>JBGAOO010000101.1:0-11404 GCA_044221765.1 Usitatibacteraceae bacterium
CGAGGACATCGTGAAATGGGCGAGGATCGTGAAGGCGTCGGGAGCGACGGTGAACTGACGCGCCGGCTCCCGCACCCGGAGCGCTACGCCGGCTCCGCCACGGACGGCAGGCCCGACAGCGCCATCGCGAGCTCGGCCGGATCGTAGTCGAGGTCCTTCAGCTTGCCGCCGAAGTAGTCGATGTAGGCCTGCATGTCGAAGTGGCCGTGGCCGCACAGGTTGAAGAGGATGGCGCGCGAGACCCCCTCCTCCCGGCACTTGATCGCCTCGTCGATGGCGCCCTTCACGGCATGGTTCGCCTCCGGCGCGGGCACGATGCCCTCGGCGCGGGCGAACTGCACGCCGGCCTCGAACACCTTCGTCTGGTGGTAGGCGGTCGAGGAGATGAGGCCGAGTTCCTGCAGGTGGGACACGAGCGGGGCCATGCCGTGATAGCGCAGGCCACCGGCGTGGAAGCCCGGCGGCGTGAAGGTGGATCCCAGGGTGTGCATCTTGGTGAGCGGCGTGAGATGCGCCGTGTCGCCGAAGTCGTAGGCGTACCGGCCCCGGGTGAGGCTGGGGCACGCGGCAGGCTCCACCGCCACGACGCGGATCTTGCGGCCCCCGCGCAATTGCTCGCCCAGGAACGGGAAGACGATGCCCGCGAAGTTCGAGCCCCCGCCGGTGCAGCCGACGATGACATCCGGGTAGTCGTCGGCCATCTCGAGCTGCGCCTGCGCCTCGACGCCGATGACCGTCTGGTGCAGCAGCACGTGGTTCAGCACGCTGCCCAGGGCGTACTTGGTGTCCTCGCGCTGCGCGGCGATCTCCACCGCCTCGGAGATCGCGATGCCCAGGCTTCCCGGATGATCCGGCCGCTTGGCGAGGATCGTGCGGCCCGACTGGGTCTCGTTCGAGGGCGAGGCGACGCAGCGGGCGCCGTAGGTCTCCATGAGCGCGCGGCGGTACGGCTTCTGGTCGTACGAGACGCGCACCATGAACACCTGCACGTCGATCCCGAAGAGCGAGCCGGCGAAGGCGAGCGAGCTGCCCCACTGCCCGGCCCCGGTCTCGGTGACGAGCTTCTTCACCCCGGCCTGCTGGTTGTAGAAGGCCTGCGCCACGGCGGTGTTGGGCTTGTGGCTGCCGGCGGGTGAAACGCCCTCGTACTTGTAGTAGATGCGGGCGGGCGTCCCGAGCGCCTTCTCCAGGCGGCGGGCACGGTACAGGGGCGTGGGCCGCCACTGGCGGTAGACGTCGCGGACCGGCCCGGGAATCTCGATCTCGCGCTCCAGGGACACTTCCTGGCGGATGAGTTCCATCGGGAAGAGCGGCGCCAGGTCGTCCGGGCCGATGGGCTTCATCGTCCCCGGGTGCAGGACGGGCGGCAGCGGCACCGGCAGGTCGGCGGCGATGTTGTACCAGGCCTTCGGGATCCGGGATTCGTCGAGGAGGTACTTGACCGTGTCGTTCATGGCTCGCTCCGGGTGGCAGTTCGGTGTTCGGTGCAGACAAGCTATCGACCTTCGCCCGCCCGGCAGTTGACGCCGATCAACGGCCACCGACCCGTCCGGGCACCATCCCGCCGCACGCCGGAAGTCGCATTGCGCTACGGCGGCCGCGGCCCCCACAATCGGGCGACGACTGCCCGGCTCGCGTCTCCAGCCGGACCTTCCTTCCGAGGGGCTGCCATGACCCGTGTCTTTCCCCTGCACATCCACATCGCCACGCTGTTCCTCGTCCTCATCCTGCTGGTCGGCGGCATCGTCGGGGGGGTCGGGTACACGGGCTCGCGAGAGATGCTCGAGCACACGGCCGCCGACCTGACCGAGCGCATCAACCGCGAGACGCTGGGCGAGCTGCGCCGGCTCATCGCACCCGCGGAAATGGCGACGAACCTGCTGGCCGAGACACCGGCAGCCGAGGGAAGGACGCATGCCGAACGCATGCGCCAGCTCGCCCTCTTCCAGCGGGCGCTCGCGAGCTCGCCGGGCCTGTCCTCGCTGTATGTCGGCTTCGACTCGGGCGACTTCTTCCTGCTGCGCCGCATCCGCGATCCGTCCGAGCGCGGCTTCTTCAAGGCGCCGGGCGACACGCAGTCGATCGTCCAGAGCATCGAAAGGGCGGCGGCCCGCGGCCGCTTCGTCTTTCTCGACGCGCGGGCCACCGAGTTGGCCGAGGAGAGCCGCCCCGACTACGTGGAGGGCTTCGATCCGCGCGTGCGCGACTGGTACACGAGCGCCATGGCCGCGCCGGGGCAGGTGAAGACCCCGCCCTACCGCTTCTACTCGAACGGGAAGATCGGGATGACGCTCGCCACGCGCGCCCGGGGGGGGCGGTCGGTCGTCGGCGCGGACATCCTGCTCGAGACGCTGGACGAGACCCTGGCGCGCGAGCGGGTCACCCCGGGCACCGAGATCGCGCTCGTGAACGCCGAGGGCCGCGTCATCGCCTACTCGGACGGCGGGCGCGCCCAAGCCACGCTCGCGCCGGAGGCGACCCCGAGCCTCGCGCGCCTGGACGAGCTCGGCTCGCCGGTGCTCAAGGGCGTCGCCGCCCGGATGGACCTCGCGCCCGCCGGCCCCGTCTATGCGCGCATCGAGATGCCGGGCACCGACTGGCGCGCCACCGTCCGCCCCCTCGCGCTGGAGGGCACGCGGCCGATGTTCCTGGTGACCGCCATCCCCGAATCCGAGCTGCTCGCCGCCGCGCTCAGCCTGCGGCAGCGCTCGCTGCTCGTGACGATCGCCATCATCCTGCTCGCGGTGCCCGCCACCTGGTTCGTCGCGCGGGCGATCGCGACACCGCTGCGCCGCCTCGCGAAGGAAGCCGAGGCGATCCGGCATTTCGAGTTCACCCGGCCCATCGGCGTGCGCTCGAGGATCCTGGAGGTGCAGGACCTGGCCGCGACGATGGACGGGATGAAGCGCACGATCCGCCGCTTCCTCGACATCAGCCAGGCGGTGGCCGGCGAGGAGAAATTCCCGCGCCTGCTGCCGATCCTGCTGCGCGAGTCGCTTTCCGCGGCCAACTCCCGTTCCGGGGTCCTCTACCTCGCGGACAAGGACGGCCTCATCCCCGTGGCGGCCAAGCGGCGCGACGTCGAGGAGAACATCGCGACGCTGCTGCCCATGCGGTTCGGGCAGACCGGCCCCCTGCTCCAGTCGGCCATCGAGACGGAGACCGCGATCGCCGGGCAACTGGCCGACGAGGACATCGCGGTGGCGGGCCTCGAGCCGCTCATGGCTGCCGGGATGCCGCGCCACGCGATCGCCGTCCCGCTGCCCAACCGCCAGCAGCAGCTCGTCGGCGCGATGCTCGTGCTCCTGGACCACCCCGCCGACCCGGCGCAGGTCGCCTTCGTGAAGGCCCTGTCGGGCTTCGCGGCCACCTCGCTCGAGACGCGCGAGTTCATCCGGGCGCAGAAGGAACTCTTCGAGGCCTTCCTGCAGCTCATCGCGGGGGCCATCGACGCGAAGAGCGCCCACACGGGCGGGCACTGCGCCCGCCTGCCCGAGCTCACCAAGATGCTGGCGAGGGCCGCGTGCGGGCAATCCGAGGGACCGTACAAGGATTTCCGCCTGAGCGACGAGGACTGGGAGGCCGTGCACCTGGCCTCGTGGCTGCACGACTGCGGCAAGATCACCACGCCCGAGCATGTCATCGATAAGGCCACCAAGCTCGAGACGCTCTACGATCGCATCCACGAGATCCGGATGCGCTTCGAGGTCCTCAAGCGAGACGCCGAGATCGCCTGCCTGAGGGAAATCGCGGGCGGCAGGGACGAGGCGGCCGCGCGGGCGCATCTCGCGGCGGAACACGCCGCCCTCGAGGACGACTTCCGCTTCGTGGCGGCCTGCAACGAGGGCGCCGAGGCGATGGCCCCCGAGAAGCTCGAGCGGCTTCGCGCCATCGCGCGGCGCACCTGGCTTCGCACGCTGGACGACCGCCTGGGCGTCTCCCGCGAGGAGCGCGAGCGCAAGTCGCGAACGCCGGCGCCGGCGCTGCCGGTTGCCGAACCGCTGCTGGCGGACCGCCCGGACCACGTCATCGAGCGCCCGCCGGCCGAGCGCATCGCGCCCGACAACGTGTGGGGATTCCGCATCGCGGTGCCCGAGCACCTGTACAACCGCGGGGAGCTGCACAACCTCGGCGTGCGCCAGGGAACGCTCTCGCCGGAGGAACGCTACAAGATCAACGAGCACATCGTGCAGACGCTGGTGATGCTCTCCCAGCTGCCCTTCCCGCGCCACTTGCGGGAAGTGCCGGAGTTCGCGGGTGGCCACCACGAGAAGATGGACGGCACCGGCTATCCGCGACGCCTCACCGGCGACCAGATGAGCCCGGTGGCGCGGATGATGGCCATCGCGGACATCTTCGAGGCACTCACGGCCGTGGACCGGCCCTACAAGCGGGCCAAGCCGCTGTCCGAGGCCATCGAGATCCTGGCCGGCATGGCCGCGCGCTCGCACATCGACCCGGTCCTCTTCGAGATCTTCCTGCGCTCGGGCGTCTACCGCGAGTACGCCGAGCGGTTCATGCCGCCCGAGCAGGTCGATCACGTGGACATCGCGCGCTACCTCTCCCCCGCGGGCGCCTGAGGCCGCGCCCGGGGCCGGGCCGACGCGGTGTAGACTCGACCCTCCCGTACGCGGAGAGTGCGCATGCGCCCCGTCCTCCTGCTGTCCGCGGCCCTGCTGGCCGCGCCCGCCCAGGCGGCCCCCGACCTCGCCGAGGGCAAGTCGCTCGTGGCGTCGAAGAAATGCGAGGCCTGCCACCAGGACAAGGTGTACGGCCCGGTCGGCACCGTCTACTTGCGCAAGGACCGCAAGGTGGGCACCTGGCCCAAGCTCAAGTCGCAGGTGGCGCTGTGCAACAGCGAGCTGAACCTGGGCCTCTTCCCGGAAGAGGAAGAGAGCATCGCCGCGTTCCTGAACGACACGTACTACAAGCTGCCGGCGAAGTAGCGGCGCGTTCAGCGCCGCTCGCGCAGGGCCTTCTCCGCCGTCTCGAGCGCGCCGTCCAGGTACGCGCCGTAGAAATCCGGCAGCAGCATGCCCTCGAGCGAGGCGGCGATCGTCCGGCCCGACTCGTCCCAGAAGGACACCACCGGGGCCACGCGCACGCCGCGCGCACGGGCGAATTCGCCGTGGGTCGTGCGCTTGCCGGCGAAATCCACGAGCGGCTCGCTCGCCCCCAGGTCGACCTGGCGCACGAGCACGCGGCTCGCCTGCCTTTCGTCGCGCAGCATGGGCGCGAGGTACGAGCGGCGCACCACGTCGCAGTACGGGCACCCGGCCAGGCTGAAGAGGACCACGAGCGGAACGCGGCGCGAGGCCGCCGCGCGGCCATCGGCCCGCAGGTCGTTCGCGAGCGGCAGCGTGGGCGAAGGCGAGGCGCCCGCCCTGCCCACGGCGGCCAGGGCGGCGAAGCCCAGGATCAGTTCGCGTCGGTTCACGGCCGGTTCACTTCTTGAGGGACTCGCGCTCCATGAGCAGGTAGGTGCCGTAGGCATTGACGCGATTGGCCGCGTCGAAGGCCGGCAACCCGGAGAAGCGCCGCCAGTCGGTCCGCTTGTACGCCTCCTCGAAAGGGACGAAGTCCTCGACGGCCCGCCCCATCTCGGCACGCAGGAACGTGAGGTAGTCGCGGGTGAGCGCGAGGTCCTTGCCCGGGTCCTTGGACACCTCGCCGTGGCCGGTCACCATGAGGCGGGGCTTGAGCTCGAGCAGGCGGCCGATGCGCGCGAGCCAGGCCTTGCTGTCGGCCTCGCCCACGAAGGGGATACGGCCGGTGAAGAGGATGTCCCCGGAGAAGACGACGCCCTCCGAGGGCACGACGACGACCAGGTCCTCGGGCGAGTGCGCCGGGCCGAAATGCTGCAGGTCGAATCGGATGCCCCCGAGCGTGAAGCCGCCGTCCCCCTCCAGCCAGTGGTCGGCGGGGATGAGCGGGGTCTTCTCGTCGACCCAGGGAAAGAGATCGCGCGCGCGCTGCTCGCGGCGCCGGTCCGCCTCCCCGCTGGTCAGGTACTCGAGCGCCGCGCGGTGCGCCCAGATCTCGGCACCGGCGTCCTTGAAGGGCTTGAGGCCGTAGAAATGGTCGGCATGGTAGTGCGTCACGACCACCCGCTTCACGGGCTTGTCGGTCACCCGCCGGATCGCCTTCAGCAAGGCCTCGCCCAGGGCGGGCGAGCCGAGGGTGTCGATCACCACCACGCCCTCGTCGGTGACGACGAATCCCGCGTTCGAGTTGTAGGCCTCGTTCGCCGCGCTCGCCACGCCGGGCTTGCCCTGCACGTACCAGCTGCGCTCGGTGACGCGGATCGGCTCGATGCGGGCCTTGAGCGCGCCCGGCGCCTGCGCGCCGGCCTGGAGCGCCGTGGCCAGCGCGAGGACCGCGAGAAGGCGCTTCACGCCGCCATGCCCGCGTTGCCCTCCATGCCCACCAGGCGGGGCAGGTTGAGCTTCACGGGCGCGATGGACTTGCGATCGCGCAGGTACTTCGAGACCACGTCCCAGATCGGCTCGCCCTGCACGCCCTCGCCCACGGGCGCCCAACCGGCGACCTTGTACTTCCGGTTCGCGTCCAGGGGAACCCCGGCCACGCGCAGGTCGGTGATGCGCTGGCCCATCCCGGCCCCGGGCGTGCAGGTGTAGCTCAGGCCGCCCACGCGCACCATGTCGCCGCCCTGCTGGTAGTAAGGGTCCGGGTTGAACAGGTTGTCGCAGACGTCCTCGAGGATCGTCTTGATCATCTCGCCGGTGAACTCGTTGAGCGTGGTGGACGGGTAGGTGATCGCCGTCCAGTCCATGACGTGGTCGAGCGTGATCGCCTGGCCCGGCAGCAGCGTGGTGCCCCAGCGGAATCCCGGCGAGAAAGCGATCTCGGCACCCTTCACCTGCATCAGCGCATCCAGGATCACCTGGTCGACGGTGCCGTTGAAGTTGCCCCGGCGATAGAGCAGGCCCTCGGTGACCGCCAGCTTCTCGGCGAGCTTCGCCTCGTAGGGCGCGCGCACCTTCGCGATGAGCGAGGCCATCTCCGCGTCCGCCGGCAGCAGGTTGGCGAAGACCGGCAGCAGGCGGTACTTCCACCCGGCGACCTTGCCGCCCTTCACGTCGAAGTCGAGCACGCCCAGGAACTTGCCGTTCGAGCCCGCGTTCGTCACGAGCGTCACGCCCTTGGCGTTGGGCACGGCCACCGGCTGCGGCACGCCATCGTGCGTGTGGCCGCCCAGGATCGCGTCGAGTCCCGTGACGCGCGAGGCGAGCTTCAGGTCCACGTCCATGCCGTTGTGCGACAGGAGCACCACGACCTGCGCGCCCTTGGCGCGGGCATCGTCCACCTGCTTCTGCAGTTCCTGCTCCTTGATGCCGAAATTCCAGTCGGCCACGAGGTAGCGGGGATTGGCGATGGGCGTGTAGGGGAAGGCCTGGCCCACGATCGCCACCGGCACGCCATTGATCGGGCGCGTCACGTAGGGGGCGAACACGGCGTCGCCGAAGTCGGCCGTCGACACGTTCTGCGCGACGAAGTCGACCTTGCCCTTGAAGTCGTTGTCCACGACCTGCTTCACGCGATCCTGCCCGAGCGTGAATTCCCAGTGCGCGGTCATGACGTTCACGCCCAGGAGCTTGCAGGCGTCGACCATGTCCTGGCCCTTGGTCCAGAGCGCGGTGGCGCTGCCCTGCCAGGTGTCGCCGCCGTCGAGCAGCAGCGCGCCGGGACGCGAGGCGCGCAGGCGCTTCACCAGCGTGGCCAGGTGCGCGAAACCGCCCACCTTGCCGTAGGTCTTCGCCGCCTGGCCGAAGTCGAGGTAGGTGAAGGCGTGCGCCTCGGCGCTGCCCGGGCGCACGCCGAAGGCCTTGAGGAGCTTCTCGCCCACCAGGTGCGGCGCCTTGCCCGCCGCGCCGGCGACGCCCAGGTTCACGTCGGGCTCGCGGAAGTGGATCGGCAGCAGCTGCGCGTGGCAGTCGGTGATGTGCATGAGGCTCACGTTGCCGAACCTCGGGACGTCGTAGAGCTTGGTGCCGTCGGCGGCCGCGAGCGCCTCGCGCGAGGCGATGGGCAGGCCCGCGGCTGCGGCGATGGCGAGCAGGTTCAGGAATTCGCGGCGTTCCATGGCGGCCTTCCCGTGCAGGTGGTCAGAACTCGAGCGAGTCGGCGATGGCCTTGATGCCGGCGGCGGCGCACACGTCGTCGTTGTCCCCGCCGGGCGCGCCGGAGACGCCGATGCCCGCCACGATCGAGCCGCCCGCCTCGATCTTGAGGCCGCCGCCCACGGCGACCACGCGCGGCAGGTTGCGGATGCCCGAGGAGGGCTGGCCCGGCTGCGTGAGCTTCTGCAGGTCCGTCGTGTTGGTGCGGAAGGAGACCGCGGTCCAGGCCTTGTTCGTCGCCGTCTCCGGGGAATGCGCGCCCGCATAGCGATCGCGCATCACCACCTGCACCAGGCCCGAGCGGTCGACGATCGCGACCGACACCTGGAAGCCGTCGGCGCGGCACTTCGCGAGCGCGGCCTGGGCCGCCTTCACGGCCGTCTCGGGCGTGAGCGACTTGTTGGTGAACGTGGCCGACTCGGCCGCGGCGGTGCTGCCGGCAGCGAGGACGAACGCGAGGGCGGCGATGGTGCGGGCGTGAGCATAAGGCATGGCTAATGTTCCTCGACGAAAAAAAGGGCGGGACGGGCCCGCCCGTGGGACTACTTGTTGACGGGCGAATCGGGATCCATGAGCAGCGCCACGACGTCGCGCACCTGCGCCTCGGTGAGGATGCCGGCATGGCCGAAGCGCGGCATGCTCGAGCACGCGGAGTAGGCCTGCGAGTTCCAGACCTTGCCGTAGGCATAGCGCTGGATTTCCGGGCCGTAGCCGCGGATCTTGGCGAAGTTGTACAGGCTCGGGCCGATGGTGCCGTACGCGAGCTCGGCCTTGGTGAGCTGGTGGCAGGCGTAGCAGTTGCCGCCCGAGGGCGCCGCCGGGTCGTCGCTGAACTGCTTGCCCACGCCAGACTGCGCGATGCGCTCACCCTGCTTCCAGTCGCCCAGGAGCTTGCCGTCGGCCGGATAGCGCACCAGCGCCATCTGCGACTTCTCGAGCTGCTCCAGGACCTCCTTGGGCATCGTCCCCTGCATGGCGAACTCGCTGCACGTCTTCTGCACCTCGTCCTGGTCGAGGCGGTCGAGCTTCGCCTGGCCCTTGGGCGCGAAGGAAGCCTTCATCATGGCGAGCGCCTGGGCGCGGCGCTCCTGCTCGGTCACGACGGTGGCGCAGCCGGCGGCCGCGAGGGCCAGCACGCAAAGCGCGATCAGGTTCTTCTTCATGGTTGGCTCCCGGTCAGCGCTTGATGGCCGGCGCGTTGAAGGTCGCGCCGTTCGCGTTCTTCGCGAGGAACATCGTGAGCGCGATCGAGGCGGGCGAGGCGAACTCGATCTCCGGGAAGCGCTGCTGGCGGAAGCAGTCGTTCAGCCGCCACTGGAAGGACCGCACCTCGCCCTGGGAGACGCGGTAGGCGGGCCAGCTCGTGTAGGCCTTCTGCGCGTCGGCCGTCTTGAGCAGGTTGGGCAGGTCCTGCAGGCGGATGCGCTGGTTGTCCACGCCGTGGCAGGTGGAGCAGGCGAAATCGTGCGGCCCGCCGCGGTGGAAGAAGATGGCGCGGCCGATCTCGTACGCCTCCTGCTCCTTGGGGTGGGTGCCGGCGACGTTCATCTTGACGCCCTTGGACTCGGCCGTGATGAAGGCCACGAGCGCGTCCATGGGCACCTTCTTCCCGGGACCGCCGAAGGGGTCCTTCTTCGCCTCGGCGGGCGTGAACCCCTGCAGCGTCACCATGCAGGTGACCAGGCGCGATTCCAGGTCCTCGACCTTGTCGGTGTCGGCGAAGTACTTCGGCAGGACCGCGTACGCGCCCTTCACCACGCCCGGCCCCAGGCCGATGTCGCAGCGCTCGAGCGAGGCGTTCTTCGGCCCGCGCTTCTGCTTCCACAGGTCCTCGCCGCGCGCCTCCCAGAGCTCGGCCGGGTTGCCGTCGCCCAGCGCCTGGCGGTAGCGCTCGATCTCCTCGACGGCCGAGCGCTGCTGCGCCCCGGCCGCGCCGGCGGCGAGCACCCCGGCCAAAAAGGCGGCGTGCGCCACCCACTTCGCAGTGATTCGCATGTTCTTCCTCCGGATTATGGTTGTCGTGCCGCTTCCCGGCGGCCGTCCTGCTTCAGGGCTTGAGGTAGACGTACCCTTCCTTCGCCTGCAGCCGCCCGATCTCGGCGACGCCCGAGGGCACGATCTTCGCCTGCGCGAGGACCTGCTTCGGGTCAATCTTGCGCGTCTCCAGCGTGTTGCGGCACACCTTGAACTCGACGCCGCGCGCGCCGAGCGTATCCACGGTGACCTCGAACGGATTGCCGTTCTTGTCCTTCGCGCCATCCAGCAGGAAATCGATGCCGGGGCCGTGCGTCACCACCACGATCTTCGCCGTGGGCTCGGCGTCGAGGTGGTTCTTCACGTTGCGCATCACGGCCACCGCCTTTTCCACGCCCTCGTTCACGTGGTAGACGACCTTGCTCGTGGGCTCGGCGAGCGCCGGCAGCCCCAGCACGGCCAGGCACAGCCCGAGCGCGGCCGCCGCCAGCTTGAATGCATTCATGGTCGTCACCCCTTTCGCGGGATCAGGAAATCGTCGCTTCGTCGGTGCGCTTGTCGCCCTTGTTGTCGGTCCAGGTGACGCTCACCTTCTCGCCGGGCTTGCCGCCGGCGAACTTGAAGGACAGGAAGGGATTTTTCGAGACGGCCGGGCCCCACTCCGCCGAAAGAACCGTCTTGCCGTTGTGGGTGGCCGTGACGGTCTGGATGAACCACGCCGGGATCGCCGCGCCCTTCGCATCCTTGCGCTGGCCGGTTTCCATCTCGTGACTCATCAGGATCTTCACTTCCACCTTGTCACCGGACATCGTCGCCCGGATCTTCATCGGATCAGCCATGTTCGCTCCTTGAGTTCAGCCGCCGCAGCCGCCGAGGGTGACTTTGACTTCCTTCGACGCGAAATAGAACTTCCCGTCGGCCTTCACGAGCGCGATCACGTTCGAGGTCTGGCCCATCTTCACGCGCGTGGTGACGCCGGCCTCGGTGCCCTCGGGGATGCCGAAGCTCGCGGCGAGCGCGTTGGGATTCTTCTCCACGAGCAGCGCGATCGTCTCGGTCTTCGGGAGCTTGCTCGAGATGGTGAACGGCACCACGGCGCCGTTCTCCGCGATCTCGGGCGAGGTGATCACGATGTCCTTGCTCTCGACGGCCGTGGTGCCGCCCATCGCCTTCACCGTGTCGGCGACCGTCTTCGTGTCGAACGCCGCCTTGTTCCATGCGTGCGCGCTGCCCGGCCTAACGAGTCCGGCCGCGACGGCGATCGCCATCACGGCGGTCCCGCCGGTGCC
>JBGAOO010000102.1:0-11366 GCA_044221765.1 Usitatibacteraceae bacterium
CGCCCAAGGAGGCGGAGGAGGGGCGCCTCAATGCGATGGTGGGCGCGGACGAGGCGAGCCTCGAGGAAATCCGGCCCGTGCTCGCCGCCTTCTGCGAGAACATCTTCCACGTGGGGCCGCCGGGCGCGGGCCACACGCTCAAGCTCGTGAACAACTTCATGGCGCTCACCATCGCCGCCTCGATCGCCGAGGCCTTCGCGGTGGCGGCCAAGGCGGGCGTGAAGCTCGACAAGCTCGTGGAGGTGGTCTCGCAGGGCGCGCTCAATTCGCCCATCTTCCAGATGATCGGCCGCGGCGCGGTGGAGGGCGACCTCACGCGCATGAAGTTCTCGATCGAGAATGCCGCCAAGGACCTGCGCTACTACACGCACCTGGCCGAATCCCTGCCCGTGCCCACGTTCCTGGGCGAGGCGGTGCACCAGTCCTACGCGCAGGCGGTGGCGATGGGGCTGGGCGCGCGGCTGATCCCCTCGATGATCGAGGCGCAGGAACGGATCATCGGCCTGTCGATCGCGAAGCGCTGAGGCCTAGAGCTTCTCCAGGCTCTCGGCGGCGTCCCAGTCCGGCCCCGGCGGCGCCAGGCGCAGCGGCGCGATGCGCTCGCGAAGGTGCGCCGCGAAGCCGTCGCCCGGGCGCTTCTGCTCGAGCTGCGCGAGCAGCGCCTCGGCGCCGTCCCAGTCGCGCTCCTCGAAGTCCTCCAGCGCCATCGCGGTGAGCCGGCGCACGTCGGCGTCCTCGTCGAAGGTGGACACGTCCACGGGCTCGCTCTTGCCCTTCACGATGATGCGGCCCACGCGGCGCAGGGGCGCGCTCGCCGGCAGGCGCTCGGCCGTGGCGCCGCTTACCAGGATGCCGGTGCCGTAGAGCTTGTTGGCGCCCTCCAGGCGCGAGGCGAGGTTCACGCCGTCGCCCAGGGCCGTGTAGTTGAACCGGTCCTGGGCGCCGAAGTTGCCGACGATGGCCTCGCACGTGTGGATGCCCACGCGCATGCGGATGGGCGGCAGGCCCTGCGCCTGGAGCTCCGCGCGAAGGGCCTCCAGGTCCGCCTGCATCTCGCGCGCGGCCAGGCACGCGTTGGCGGCGTGGTCCTCGTCGTCGAGCGGCGCGCCCCAGATCGCCATCAACGCGTCGCCGATGAACTGCGTGAGCGTGCCCTGGCGCTTCTTCACGATGTCCGAGGCGCGCGTGAAGTGCTGCATCAGGATGCGGGCCACCTGCTCCGGGCCGTGCTTCTCGCTGATCGTGGTGAAGCCCGCCAGGTCGGTGAAGAGCACGGTGATGGTGCGCCGCTCGCCGCCGAGCTTGAGCCTGTCCGGATTCTCGAGCATGTGGTCCACGACCTCGGGCGAGACGTAGAGCGAGAAGGCGTGGCGGATCTCGGCGCGGCGCCGGCGTTCCGCGATGAAGGCGTGCGCCCCGAAGGCGAGGTAGGTCGCCGCGACGCTCGCCATCGCGAGGGAGACGGGCAGCCAGGTGGCGCGCGCGGTGAAGAGCCACCAGGAAGCGCCCGCGAGCGCGGCGCCCAGGGCGAGGACGAGCGCGAGCCCGGGCAGCGGGCGCCAGCGCCGCAGCAGGGCCGCGGCCACGAGCGAGGCCACGGCCACGAGCCCCAGGCGCCAGGGCGCCGCCGCCGGCGAGACGAAAGTCCCCGCGATCGCGCCCTCCACCAGGTTGGCGTGGATCTCGACGCCCGGGGTGAGGCCGCGCGTCTCCGCGGTGAAGGGCGTGAAGAAGAGGTCGTTGCCGCCGGTGCCGGCGTCCACCGTCGCCTGCACGTTCTTGCCCACGAGCACGATCTGGTCCTTGAAGGCGCCCGGCGGCAGGAGCTTGTCGGCCTCGAGCGCCTGGTAGAACGAGACGTAGGGAAAGGTGTGGTCCGGCCCCACGTAGCGCAGCAGCGCGTCCTCGGGCACCGCGGGCGAGGGCAGCAGGCCGGGCGAGACCGCGTTCGCCTTGTCGATGATCGCGCGCCAGAACACGTCCTGCCCCACCGGCACGCGGCGGATGACGCCGTCGCGGTCGAGGTCCACGTGCGCGAAGCCGCGGGAGGCGCCGGCCTCGACGAAGGCCGGGATGGGATCCATGCGGGTCCACACCTTCACGGCCGTCGTCTCCGAGTAGCCCATCATCGCGGCGATCACGACGTTGCCGCTGTCGCCGATCGCGCGGGCGAGGGCGGCGTCCTCCGGCGCGGCCGAGGCCTCGGAGAGCGTGATGTCCAGCGCCACCACGAGCGCCCCGGATTGCCGCAGCTGGTCGATGAGCCGCGCGTAGAGGCTGCGCGGCCAGGGGAACTGGCGGTTGATCTCCGCGAAGGAGGCCTCGTCGATGCCGACGATCGTGATGGGCAGGCGCGACTGGCCCGGCGCCGTGGCGACGCTCAGGAAGTCGAAGCCGCGGTCCTCGAGGGTGCGTCCCGGTCCCGTGAAGGAAAGCCCGGCGAAGAGCGCGAACACCGCGAGCGCGATGAAAAGCGCGTGGCGCCAGGGCGCCGGGGCGGCGCGCTCGCCCGCGGGCATGCGCAGAAAGGCGAGCAGGGCGGCGAGCGTTCGCGGCATCGGCGGTGTCAGAACCGCCAGCTCGCGACGACGCCGAAGGCGTCCCCGACCTCTTTCTTCAGCAGGTTGAAGCCGTAGGCCTCGATCGACCAGCGCTTGTCCGCGCTCTCGACATAGACGTTCACGCGCGCGTCCCAGCCGGCGGGCACGGGCACGGCGTTGGCCTCGTCGGCGAAGCGCGCGGCACGCCACGCGCCGGCGACGGTGACGAAGGTCTGCCAGCCCGGGGCCCACGTGAAGCCCGCGTCGGCTCGCTGCCTCGGGATCGTGCAGGCGCATCGCGAGCGCGCGGCCGATGGTGCGCTCGTACGCGAGCTTCGCGCGCCGCACGCGGCCCTGGCCGAACACCGGCACCTCCTCGAGCGCGTCCGGGCGCGTGGGCGGGGTGAGCACGCGGTTGCGCAGCCGGTCGAGGTTGGTCACGTCCGCCCGCGTGTTCTGGACGCCGTCGAGGCTGGAGACGAGGTTCTCGACGCGCACCTCCTCGGCGTGGGCGGACAGGAACGACGAGGGCGAGATCGTCCACTCCCACTGCACGCGGCACTGGCGCAACTCGCCACCGGCGAACACGAGCTGGTCCTCGACCGGGATGCCGGCGATCGCGAGGGGCTGGAAGGTGTCGAGCGAGGCCGGCCGCAGCCAGCGCCGGCAGGCCGCCCGCCCCGTGTGGCCCTCGGCGGGCTTCCAGGCGAGGCCGGCGAAGGGGTCGGTGCCCTTGCGGCGGAAGTCGTCCTCGAGCTGCGAGGCGACCGACCCGCTCGAGACGAAGGCGTCGCGATCCTTGCGGTAGTCCCGCCAGGCGAGGCCGCCTTCGACGCTCACGGTGCCGAGGCTCGCGCGGGCGAGCGCGTGCACGGCGACGGAGCGGTCCGCATCGCTCTGGTCGAGGAACTGCTGCGGCGAGGGCAGGCTCACGAAGTGGATGGTGGCGTCCTGCTGGAGCCGGCGCGGGGTGGCCGCGCGCGCGAATTCCGCGCCCCAGGCGAGGTCGGCGCCCGGCGCGAGGCGCAGGGCGTGCTTGAAGGCCGCGTCATGCCCCTTGGGCTGCGTGGCGAAGGCCGACACGCGCGTGAGGTTCTGGTTGGGCAGCAGCACCGTCGTGAGCTCGTCGTTGCGCGTGTCCTCGCGGCCGGTGCCCGCCTTGATCCACAGCGATTGGCCATCGACGGGAACGAAGCGCGCGCCCGCGTCCAGCCGGCTCACGGTGCCATCGATATGGCGCAGCAGTCCCGTGCCCTGGCGCGGCCCGTCGAACACGTCTGCCGCGAGCCGGTTGGCATACAGGAAGAGCGACACCTCGTGCGAGGGCTTCGCGCCCAGGGCGAGCGTGTACGTCTTCGCGCGCGCCTCGAGCTCGGTGCCGCGCGGGTCGATGCGCGTGTCCACGCCCTCGGCGAAGTAGGCGACGGGCACCGGGTCCATCACGAGCCCGTTGGCCGAGATCACCGGCTCGACGAGCGAGACCGCGTTGCTGCGGTTGTAGCGCACCGAGGCCGTGGCATGGTGGCCCGGCGCGCTCACCAGCGACTGGAAGCGGTTGGAGGCGCCGAAGGCGAGCGGGTCGGTGACGAAGCCCTGCATCAGTTCCGAGCGGCGGCTGAATTCGCCGGGGTATCGGTCGGCCGCGAAGAGGTGGCTGCCGCCCCACGAGGGCAGCCAGGAATCCTGCGCGGCGCTCATCGCCCAGGCTTCCAGGCCCATGAACGCGAGGCTCGCGCCCACGTTCGCCACGCCTTTCTGGTTGTCCGCGACCGCGTCGAGGGACTTGAGGAAGGGCAGTCGCGCGAGCGCCTCGCGGGAGGCGGCCGCGGCGTCGACGGGATCGAGCGCGTCCAGGCGCACCATCGCGGCGAGCAGGGATGGCAGCGGGTCCTTCGGGTCCGCTTCGCCTGCGCGCCGCAGCATGTCGGCGGCCGCCTCGTGTCGCCCGTCCTGGTAGTACGCCGCGGCGAGCCAGGCGTAGGCGCGGCCGTAGCGCGGCTCGATGAGCGTCGCCTTGAGCAGCGCCTCGCGCGCGGCCTCGCGGTCGCCGCTGCGCAGCGCCACGATGCCCAGGCCCGTCCACGCGACGAAGTTTTCCGGCTGCCGCTCGAGGGCGCGCCGGAAGGACTCGCGCGCGGCGGCGAGTTCGCCTGCCTGCGCCGCGGCCGTGCCGGCTTCGGCCGCGATCGTCGCGTTCGCCGGGTCGAGCGCGGCGGCCCGCGCGAGATGCTCGCGGGCCAGGCCCAGGCGATCGCGTTCGGCTTCCACCACGCCGAGGCCGAGCCAGCCGCGCGCATCGCCTGCCGCGAGATCGATCGCACGGCGGTAGGCACGGGCCGATTCGTCGCCCAAGCCTTCCAGGCGCGCGGCTTCGCCGAGCGCGAGCCAGGCCTCGAGCGAGTTGCCTGCACGGGCCGTCGCTTCCCGCGCGAGGGCGAGCGCCTTGGCGCCTTCGCCTTCGAGCATCGCCAGACGGGCGAGGGCGGCGTCGACCCTCGCATCCGCCGGATGCTGCGCGCGCGCGGCGGCGAGGACGCGAGAGGCGGCAGCCGTGTCGCCGCGATAGGCCTCGAAGTCCGCGAGCAGGAGCCAGGCCTCCACGGGCAGCGTCCGCCCCGAGGCGGCCTCCGGCACGAGTTTCTCGTAGGCGGGCGCGAGCGCGAGGCCGCGCGTGCCCGCGTAGCGATCGGGATCGGCCGTGACCGAGGACACCCACTGCACGCGTTCGCGCGAGACCGTCACCTGCAGCTTCACGGGCGCCTTGCCCACTTCGGCGCGCGCCTGCTCGCCGCGCTTCACGACGAGCCCGCCCTGCGCGTTGCCGAAATCCACCTCGCCGCTCAGCACCGAGAGCGTGGTGCGCCCGTCGGGCTCCACGACCAGTTCCCAGTCGGTGCCGCGGATCGCCGCGACCGCCGAGGGCGTCTCCACCACGAGGCCGCGCGGGGCCGTCTTCGACTGCACCCAGCTGCGGCCGGCGTTCAGGTTGAGGATGGTCTTTGCGTCGGTGCCCTTCGCCGATTCCTTGACCTGCAGCAGGCTGTTGGGGGCGAGGCGCACCTGCGTGCCGTCGGCGAGCAGCAGGCCCATGCGCGAGAGGTCGAGCGTGCGCACGAAGTTCGTCGGGAAGAGGCGCTGCTTCACGCGCGCCGCGCTCCAGGTGACCTGCTGCGCCTCGCGCGCCTCGCCCTTGCCCTCGAGCGAGACGATCTCGCCGGCCGGATCGGCGGCGGAGGCGAGCCCCGAGACGCCCAGGAGGGCGGCTGCCAGCCAGGAAAGGAGCGCCGGACGCGTGGCCATGGCTGCTATTGTGCGGCTTCCGGGGGCCCTTTGTCGCGCTAGAAGCGGAATCGCGTGAGGGCGACCGTCCGGCCGCCGGGCAGGGTGAGGTTGGCGGTCGTGGCGGAGGTGAACTGGATCGTGACGGGCCCCACGTTGGCGTTCACCTGCGTGGCCGGCCTGTAGGGCCCGGTCAGCGTCTGGCCGTTGGCGAAGCTGCCCCAGGTCCCCGTGTAGCGCAGCGGGTCCGTGGTGGCGCCCGAGGTCAGGTACCACACCGGGTTGCCCGCGTCGTCGTACATGTACCCGGCGATGAACGCGGTGCCGTCCTGCCACTCGATGAAATACCCCCGGCCGCTCTCGTTCGCGTTCCACCACCAGCCGCTCTCGGGCACGTTCGCCTTGGGCGGGGCGGCCACGCCGCCGGCCACGATGTTGAAGCGCTCGAGCCCCACCGTGCCGCCGGGCCAGGCCATGGTGCCGTTCAGGTCGTCGGAGAAGGCGAGGGTGATGGGACCGACCACCTGCTGCGGCCCCGGCGCCTTGTACGCGCCCGTGAGCGTCTGCCCGCCCGTGAACTTGAGCAGGTCCCCGGTGAAAAGCGAGCCGTCGAGCGAGACCGGGCCGGCGGCCACGTGCCACGTGGAGCGGCCGCTCTCGTCGTAGAGGAAGCCCGCGTAGAAGAGGTTGTTGCCGCGCACCTCGACGGAGAATCCGCGCCCGCCCTCGGCGGGGTTCCACCACCAGCCGGCCTGCGGCGCCTGCGGCTTGCACACGCGCGGGCCCGGCACCGTGACGGCGCTGCGGTTCAGGCCCCCGCTCAGCATCGCCGCGGCGTTGGAGCCGTAGCCGACGAAGAAGGTCGCGCCCGCGATGTTCGCGGTGGAGACGCCGTTCACGATCGACACGGCCTGGCCCTGGCCCGAGAGCACGCCGCTCACGTAGGCCTGCAGCGCAGCGGCGGAAACCGCCTGCAATTGCCCGGAGCCGCTGAGCTGCGCGAGCACGCATACGACCGAGGTGTCCTTGCTGCCGTCGGCGCGCTTGGGGTGGCCCAGTTGCAGCGGCGCCTCCTTGTCGGGCGAGGCCTTGACCACGTCGGAGGGGGCCGAGGCGAACACGAACACGCTGCCGCTCGTGCCGACGTCCTGCGGGCGGTACTGGATCTGCGCGGACACCGTGCTCGTCACGGGGCCGATGTTGCTCGTCACCGTCATCGGGAAGACGGGCGCCGTCGCGAGCAGGCGGATCGTCGTGGTGGTCCGGTAGTACGCCGCGTTCGTGCTGCCGGGCAGGCCCGCCACCGGGTGCACGTCCACCAAGGCCTGGAAGCCGCCGCCGATCACGTATTCCTGGCCCGCGACGAAGGTGTTGGGCGGGAACGTGAAGGAGAGCGTGTTGCTGCCCGGGACGGAGGAGTGGAACTGCCGCGCCTGCAGCCAACCGCAGCCGAACGGGGCCACCTCCACGAACGGCATCGGGAACCCCGGGCCGATCGCGCCCACGCAGATGAGATCGTCCGCGTGCGTGCCGTAGGCGGTGAAGGCGTTGGTGGTGATGGTGAGCGGCTGGGCGGGATCGAGGACATACGCGCCATTGGCCCAGTTGCCCCCGGTCAGCGTCATCACCGCGGGATTGGGATAGGCGTTCCCGGCGAGCACCAGGGGAACGAGGTTGCCGTTCACCGTGAAGACGTAGGTGCCGCTGCCGAAGAAGGAATCCAGGATCGCGAGCGACGAGGTGCCATAGTCGTTGGCGTTGATGCCGTAGCGCCAGCCGGAATCGCCGGCGCGATAGACGAGCTGGCCGTTGTTCGCGAACGCGCCGAGCCCGGCGGTGTTGATGGGGCCGGACAGCGTGGGCGGCGCGATGCCGGCGATGTTCTGGCCGTCGACGTCCGCGTTGAACGAGTAGTTGTTCGAGGCGGGGTCGAGGAAGACGGTGGTTGCCGAGGTCTGGAGATACGAATAGCCCTTGCTGACCGTGACGGACTGCACCTGCGCGAGCGCCGCGCCGGGAATCGCGAGGAGGGACAGGAGGGCGAGGAGGGTGGTGAGCGCCGAGGGCGAGGCGGCTGGCGCAATGCGTCGGAAGGCCATGGATTGCGGGCTCTCTGTTCTTTTCGTTGCCTTGTGAAGGCGTGGTCGGGTGTGCGGCCCGGCCCGGCCGGCCCTTCCCGGGCCGGCTCGATGCCCCGCGATTGTCGCCCGAGGCGTCTTGCCGCGTCGAGCCCGCCGACCCTCAGAACCGGAACCGGGTGATCGGCACCTGCCGGTTGCCCGGCAGGGTGAGGGTGGCGGTGGTGGCAGTGTCGAAGCGGATCGAGAGCGGCGCCACGTTGTTGCTCACCTGCGTGGCGGGCTTGTAGGCGCCGGTGAGCGTCTGCCCGTTCGCATAGCTCCACCAGTTGCCGGTGAACTGGCGCGGGTCGGGCGTCGCATACGAGGAGAGATACCACACGGGGTTGCCCGCGTCGTCGTACATGTACCCGGCCAGGAAGGCGGTGCCGCCCTGCCATTCGATGAAGTAGCCGCGCCCGCTCTCGCTCGCGTTCCACCACCAGCCGCTCTCGGGCACGTTCGCCTGCACCGGGGCGTTCACGCCACCGGCGACGATGTTGAAGCGCTCGAGCGCCACCGTGCCGCCGGGCCACACCATGGTCGCGTTCTGGCTGTCGGAGAAGGCGAGCGTGAAGGGACCGACCACTTGTTCCGGCCCGGGCGCGCGATAGGCTCCCGCGAGTGTCTGCCCGCCGGTGAAGCGCAGCAGGTTGCCCGTGAAGAGCGAGCCATCGAGCGAGGTGGGTCCGGCGGCGACGTACCAGGTGGACCGCCCCGATTCGTCGTACAGGAAGCCGGCGTAGAAGAGATTGTTGCCGCGCGCCTCGATCGAGAAACCGCGCCCGCCTTCCTGCGCGTTCCACCACCAGCCCGTCTGCGGCGCCTGCGGCTTGCACTCGCGGTTGCCCGGCACGGAGACCACGCTGCGGTTCAGGCCCCCGCTCAGCATGGTGCCGGCGCTCGAGCCGTAGCCCACGTAGAAGGTCGCCCCGCCGATGTTGGCCGTGGACACGCCGTTGATCACCTGCACGGCCTGGCCCTGGCCCGAGAGCACGCCGCTGATGTAGGCCTGCAGGCTCGAGGCGGAGACGGCCTGCAGCTGCCCCGTGCCGGTGAGCTGCGCGAGCACGCACACCACCGAGGTGTCCTTGCGGCCGTCGGGTGTTCTCGCGTGGCCGAGCGTGAGCGGCACCTCGCCCTCGCGCGCGGCCTTCACGAGGTCGGACGGGGCCACGGCGAAGGCGAACACCGATCCGGCCGTGCCGATGTCCTGCCCGCGGAAGCGCAGGTTGGCCGTCACCTGCCCGGCGGCGTTGGCGGCGACCACCAGGAACACCGGGACGCGATCGGGCGGGATGGCCTTGGGTATCGCCGGCGCGAGGTCCAGGAACCAGTCGTTCGCCTCGAGCGTGCCCGCGCCGTCCTCGCGGATGACCACCACGGGCAGCTCCCGCGTGGCGAACGTGCCGTCGCCCAGGCGCCCGTCGATGTTCTCGCCCCAGGCATAGACGGTCCCGTCGGCCTTGAGCGCCATCGCGCTGCTGCCGCCGCCGGCGAGCGCGACGATCTCGCGCAGCACGGTGACGGGCACCGGCGTCTCCTGCTGCACGCCCGTGCCCTCGCCGAGCTGGCCCGTCCAGTTCGCGCCCCAGGCGAACACGGTGCCGTCGCTCTTCAGCGCGAACGAGAAGGAGCCGCCCGCGGCGATGGCCACGATCGAGGCGAGGCCGGGCACCTGGCGCGGCACGGCCCGGCTCGTCGTCGTGCCGTCGCCGAGCTCGCCCGAGTAGTTGTTGCCCCACGACCAGACGGTGCCGTCGCTTCGCAGGGCGAGCGAATGTTCGCCACCCGCGGCGATCTTCGTCACGCCCGTGATGCCCGGGACGAGGACGGGCGAGAAGCGGGGCGTGGTCGTGCCGTCGCCGAGCTGCCCGCTGCCGTTGCCGCCGAAGGCGCGCAGCGTGCCGTCGCCGGCGAGGGCGAGGGTGTGGCCGCTGCCCGAGGCGATCGCGACGATGTTCGCGAGGCCGGGGATCGGCGTGGCCACGACCCGGTTGTCCTGGTCGCCCAGGCCGAGCAGGCCCTGGTAGTTGTCGCCCCAGGACCAGACGGTGCCGTCGGACTTGAGGGCCATCGAGAAGAAGTAGCCCGCGGCGATCTCGCGCACGCCAGCGAGGCCGCCGACCGCGACGGGCGAGGACCGGCCCGACCGCGTGCCGTCGCCGAGCTGCCCGAGGGCGTTGCCGCCCCACGCGAGCACGGTGCCATCGGCCTTCAGCGCCAGCGTGTGCGTGCCGCCCGCCGCCACGCGCGTGACCGAGGTGGCGCCGGGCACGGCCGCGGGCGTGTTGCGAAGCGGCCGCACGCCATCGCCGAGCTCGCCGTAGTCGTTGGCGCCCCAGGCGTACACCGCGCCATCGGCCGTGGTCGCGAAGGCATGGAAGCCACCCGCGGCGATCGAGGCCATCGCGGGAATGCCGTTCACGCGCACGGGCGCGCCCTGCTGCTCGGTCGAGCCGTTCCCCAGCTCGCCATAGGAATTGTCGCCCCAGGTCCAGACGGCGCCGTCGGCCGTGCGCGCGACGGAGAAGAAGACGCCGGCCGCGACCGCCGTCACGCCGGAGAGGCCCTGGACCGGGACCGGGGAGGGCGATGGCGTCTGCCTCCCGTCGCCGAGCTGGCCCGAATAGCCGCCGCCCCAGGCCCGCACGCTGCCCGCGCGAAGCAGCGCGAGCGTGTGGTTGTCGCCCGCCGCGACGGCGATCGCATCGGCGATGCCGGGCACGGTGACGGGCGAGAGGCGGTCGAGGCTCGTGCCGTCGCCTACCTGCCCGTCGCCGTTCCTGCCCCAGGTCGCCACGGTGCCGTCGCTTCGCAAGGCGGCGTTGTGCTCGTTGCCGGCGGCGATCGCGATGACGCCCGTGAGGCCCGGGACCACGCGCTGGGCGATGCGATCGTCGGTCGTGCCATCGCCCAGCTGCCCGTAGGCGTTGCGGCCCCAGGCCCAGACGACGCCCTCGCGCGAGAGGGCGAGGCTGTGGTCGCCGCCGCCGGAGACCGCCACGATGTTCCCGACACCGGGCACGCGCTCGGGCCGGAGCGTGCTTTCCTCGTAGCCGAGCTGCCCGGAGTAGTTCACGCCCCAGGACCAGACGGACCCGTCCCCGGTCACGGCGAGCGTGTGGTTGTTGCCCGCGGCGATCGCGACGACGCCGGCGAGGCCCGTGACCGGCGCCGGGGTGGAGCGGCTCGCGGTGGTGCCATCGCCCAGTTGCCCGAGGTTGTTCGCGCCCCAGGCCCACACCGTGCCGTCGCGAAGCAGGGCGACGACATGGCTCTGGCCCGCGAGGACGCGGTCGACGTTCGCCACGCCGCGCACGCTCGCCGGGAGGGCGGCCTGGAGCGTGCGGCCCAGCCCGAGCTGGCCGGAAGAGTCATCGCCCCAGGTTCGCACGGTGCCGTCGGCATGCAAGGCGACGCCGTGGCG
>JBGAOO010000103.1:0-11349 GCA_044221765.1 Usitatibacteraceae bacterium
GCCGATGCCGCCGGGGCGCAGCTTCTGCAGCAGTCGCGCGATGATCGCGCGCCCGCGCTCGGGCGGGATGTGCTGGAAGACGATGAACGAGTGGATGAGGTCGAATTCCCGGGTCAGGACCGTCAGATCGTCGTCGGAGGGCAGCAGCCGCACGTTGTGCAGTCCCCGCTCGTCGCAGTTGGCGCGCGCCTCCCGCAGCATGCCCAGCGAGACATCGACGCCCGTCACGAGCCTCGCCACGCGCGCGAAGGGCACGACGATCCGCCCCACGCCGCAGCCGAAATCGAGCACGGACTGCGGCCGGAAGCCCGGGTCGATGTGCTGCCGGATCATCTGCATCACGTAGTCCGCGTGCGTCTGCCCGGAGTCGAAGAAGGCCGCCCTCGCCTCGGGCGTGAGGTTCGGCAGGCGAAAGCGCGGGTCGGTGATGACGCCGAAGTACGGATCGCGGCGGCCCCATTCCTCCCAGGCCAGGTCGGTGCTCATCGCGTCCCGCCCGCCAGGCCGTTCTCGAGGAAGTCGCGCCAGGCCGGCAGGATGCGCTCGGGCGTGTAGCGCACCGAGACCTGCGCGCCGCGCTCGACCAGCGCCTGCCGCCGCGCCTCGCCTTCCGGGCCGATCACCGCCTCCAGCGCCTGCGCGAGGCCCTCGGTCGAATAGGGATTGAAGTACTCCGCGGCATCGGCGTAGACCTCCTCGTGCGCCGGGATGCGCGAGGCCACCACCGCCCCGCCGCAGCGCATCGCCTCCACGCCCGAGAAGTCGAACCCCTCGCCGAAGCTCGGGCAGACCGTGGCGCGCGCATGGCGGTAGAGCAGGCGCAGCTCGGGCGAGGGCACGTCCTCCAGCACGAAGAGCTCGCCGCGCTCCATCCAGGGGCGGAACTTGGCCACGATCGGCCCGTGGTCCCAGCCGGGCATGCCCACGACCACGAGCTTGAGGCCCCGGTGGCGGCCGTTGCGCAGGTGCTCCCACGCCGACAGCAGCGCGAGGTGGTTCTTGCGCGGCTCGATCGTGGAGACGATCAGCAGGTAGTCCAGCGGCGAGGCCGGGTCGAGGTCGGCCGCCGGCTGCACGATCGCGCGCGAGGGCGGGCCGCCGGCGGCCAGGGCGTCGTTGAAGCGCGTGCGGATGATCTCGGGCACGCGAAGGGCGTCGGATCCTTCCGCGAAGTAGTGCCCCGAGATCATGTTGTGGATCGTCACCGCCCGCGGCGCCGCCTCGGGGAAGATGGAGAGCAGGTCGCGGCGCGTGGCATCCGACACGCAGGCGAAGTGCGCGCCGCTCGCGACGTTGCGGCGCAGCGCCTGGTAGTGCGAGGCCTGGTGGTACGCCTTGTCGGAGATCGTGTGCGGCATGAGCAGCGGGATCGCGTCGTGGTAGCGCACCACCAGGCGCGTGCGCGGCGACACCGTGCCCGGGTACGGCGTCTCGGCGATCATGATGTCGAAGTCGTCCGTGTCCAGCCGGGGATGGATGGCGTACCCCAGCCGGCGCGTGGCGAGCGCGCAGCGGTGCATGGCCACCCACGGCACGCGCGCCACCCGGAAGGCGGCGCCGGTCACGCTGTCGAAGTCGTCGGCGTGCAGCGTGCGCGCGAAGAGGCTGCGCCACAGGAAGTCGCGGAAGTGCGAGCCGTCGAAGCGGTCCAGGCGCTCGCGCCCGCCGGCCAGGTGGCGAAGGGCCATCGCGAAGCCCGCGAGCCAGGCGTTCGCGAGCGGCTCCTTGAGCGAGATCACCACGCGCGAGAGACGGTCGAGCTGCCGGTGCACCGGCAGGCGCGCGGCGGCCTTCGCCGCGGCGGGCAGGCCCCGCGAGAGCACGTGGCCGCTGCTTTGCAGCAGGCCCTCGACCTCCAGGCCCTCGATCCGGCGCAGGCCGCGGAAGAGCAGGCGCGTCTCCTGCGGGATGCCCGCGTGCCCGTCCAGCGCGGGGCGCATCTCGAGCAGGATTCGCTTGGCGGCCGTGGTCATTCGCCCGGCTCCCGCCTCAGACCTCGACGGGCTGGCGCACCTTCGCCATGCCCAGCTCGTGCATGTAGAAGTCGTACGCCGCGTCCACGGTGGGGAAGGGGTACAGGCGCCCCTCGTGCAGCACGCTGGCGCGCTTGCAGTAGAGCTTGATCACGTTCGCGTCGTGCGTCACCAGGATGAAGGCGCGGTCCTTGCGCTTGTGGAAGAGCTCGACGTGGCAGCGCTCGTGGAAGCGCACGTCGCCCACCACCATCGCCTCGTCGATGAGGAAGCAGTCGAACTCGATCGCCATCGACAGCGCGAAGGCGAGGCGCGTGAGCATGCCGTGCGAGTAGTGCATCACCGGCTCGCGCAGGTACTCGCCCAGCTCGGTGAACTCCTCGACGAAGGGCACGAGCGCGCGGTAGTCCACGCCGTGGATGCGGCAGACGAACTTGAGGTTGTCCAGGCCCGTGAGGTGCGCCTGGAAGGCGCCGCCGAAGGCGAGCGGCCAGGAGACGCTCATGCCGCGGTGGATGCGCCCGGTGGTGGGCTCCTCGGCCCCGCTGATCAGCCGGATGAGCGTGGACTTGCCCGCGCCGTTGCGCCCCAGGATGCCCAGGTTCTCGCCGCGCGCGAGCTCGAAGCTCACCTGGTCGAGCACGCGCCGCGGGCCCTGGCGGGTGCGGTAGACCTTGCACAGGTTCTCCACGCGCAGCATCAGGCCTCCAGGCGGCGGCCGGCTTCGCGGGTGAGCAGCAGCCCGACGAGCGTCATCGCGAGGCAGATGCAGGCCATGTACTCGATGCTGTAGTGCGTGCGCACGGTGTGGCCGAAGTAGCCCTCGCGCAGCAGCTCCACGCCGTGCACCATCGGCAGCACGAGCACCCAGTCGCGCAGCGCCGGCGGCAGCCACTCGACCATGAAGGCCGCGCCCGACAGGGGGAAGAGCAGGTAGGCCGAGGGGTGCCAGAGCTTCTCGGCGATGTCGGAGAACGCGGTGGCGCCGCCGATGATGAGGCCCATGCAGGTGCCGAACCACATGAGCAGCGCCCAGCCGCCCAGCACCACGAGCGGGTCCTCGGGCACGGGCATCCAGCCGATCCCGATGAAGACGGCCGAGAGGATGGCGAAGGAGCCCGTCGCCCCGCCGATCTCGAGCAGGCTGCGGGTGAGCAGGATGTCGATCACGCGCACGTTGCGGTGGTAGAGCAGGCCCTTGTTCTGCTCCAGGGCCATGCTGCAGCGCGTGGCGCAGTTGCGCCAGAGCAGCACCGAGGAGTAGCCGGTGATCGCGAAGGCGATGATCGGCAGGGCCGAGCCGTGGTTCAGGCCGGCGGCCGTCCACAGCGCCGCCACGCCCAGCGTGAAGATCATGGGCTCGGCGACGAGCCAGAGCACGCCGAGGTTGTCGCGCCCGAACCGGGTGATGACCTCGCGCATGAGGCAGGCGTGCAGCACGCGCCCCTGGATGCGCAGCGACCGGGCGAGCGGGGGTCTCGTGGCTTCCATGCCCGGCTAGTCGAGGTGTTCGCGGATGCTCGCGACCAGCAGCGTCGTGACGCCCCAGGCCACCAGGCCGAGCAGGAGCACCGTGAGCACCGCGCGGATGCGGCGCGGCTCCATCGCCTTGTCGGGCAGGCTCGGCTGCACGAGGCGCTCCAGGTAGAGCTGCTTCCTCTGCGCCTCGCTGCGCGCGCTCTCGAGCGCGGCGAGCGCGGTGGCGAGCTGGCGCTCGGCGAAGGTCTTCTCCAGGGCGAGGCGCTCGAACTCCGGCGCGCGGGCGCTGAAGGAGCCGGCCTCGCCCGTCACCTTCGCGCTCTCGGCGGCGATCGACCGGCGCAGCGCCTCCGCGCGGCTCGCGAGGGAGGCGACCTGCGGGTTGGTCGGGCTCAGGCGCCGCAGCTGGCCGAGCTGGGCCTCCGTCGCGATGAGTTCCTCCTGCAGCTTCGCGACGCCCTGCAGCTGGAGCGCGGCCTGCCGGTCCGGCTCGAACACCGACTGCTTGCCGCGGAAGGCCGAGAGGGCGGCCGCGGCCTCCTTCGTCTTGCCCTCGGCCAGGGCGACCTCCTTCTCGGCGAAGCGGATGAGGTCCTGGCGGCTGCGGTCGTTCAGGTGGTTCACGAGCCGCTCGCCCATCTGCAGGAGCAGGTCGTTCGTCTTGCGGGCGCCCTCGGCGTCGAAGGCGCGCACGGTGAGCACGGTGATGGCCGAGACGCTGTCGTAGTCCACCGTCACGCGCTTGCGGTAGTAGCGGTGGAAGGCCTCGAAGCTGTCGTCCCAGTCCAGGCCCGGGAAGCGGCTGAAGAGGTCGATGGCGGGGTCCGAGTACGCCGCCCGCACGCCCAGCTTCTTGTCCAGCTCGAGGAGCGCATCGCGCGAGAGGATGAAGTCGTGCACGGAATAGGTGTCGTCCTGCGAGCGCGTGAAGCCCGTCCCCTGCAGCAGCGAGCCGAGCAGGCCGGACTGGGCCTGGCGCTGCGGGCTGCGCACGACGAAGCGCGACTCGGACAGGTAGACGTCCGTCGCGTACAGGCCGTAGTAGGCCGACGCGGCGAGGACGGGCAGCAGCACCGTCACGAGGAACAGCACGTTCTTGCGCAACCACTTCATGGGCGGGGCGGTCCCGGGGGGAGGGGCATGGGGTCCTAGCGCGTGACCTGCACCGCGCTCAGCAGCGGGTAGGCGACCGAGAACACCAGGTTCAGCACCTTCTGCAGCTCCGCCGCCGGCGCGTTGGAGACGTAGAGCAGGTCCTTGTTGTTCAGCGCGAAGCTCTGCATCACGAAGAAGCTCGCGGGGTTGTTCAGGTCGAGCCGGTAGACCACGGGCACCTGGCCGTCGGGCGTCTGCGCGACGGGGTGGCGCGGCCAGTCGAGCGCGCCGGCGGGCTCGAAGCGGAACAGGAAGACGCCCTTCGCGTCGGCCCGGGCATCCTGCAGGCCGCCGGCGCGGGCGAGCGCCTGGGCGAGGGAGATCCCCTGCGCCTCGAAGGGCACCTCCTCGTTCTTGCCGGTCGCCCCGAGCGCGGTGAAGCTGAGCGGCTGGAACACGGCCGTCACGACGTCGCCGGGCTGCAGGCGGATGTTCTGGCGCGGGTCGCGGATGACCGCATCGAGCGCCATCGTGTGCGTGCTCTTGCCGCGCGTCACCTGCAGCGAGACCTTGCCCACCGGGTGGCGCACGCCCCCGGCCGCGGCCACGGCATCGAGGAGCGTCTCGTTGCTGGGCGTGATCGGCATGCGCGTGCTGTTCGCGAACTCGCCCACCACGGTCACCGTGGCGGAGGGGTGGCGCGTGAGGCGCGCGATGATCTCGGGCTGGTTCGCCTTGCCCTTCAGGCGCCGGGCGATCTCCGCCTCGATGGCGCGCAGGCTCTGGCCCGCGGCGGCGACCTTGCCCGCGAAGGGCACGGTGATCGTGCCCTCCTCGCTCACGACCTGCTCGGGCAGCACGGTCGGGCGCGCGCCGGAACTCGTGCCGCGCACCTCGGGCTGGTTGGTCGCGAAGAGCGTGGCGGGCGGGGCCTCCCAGATCGCGATCTCGATCGAGTCGCCCGCGCCCACGCGCTGCGCGCCGGCGGCGGGCACGCCGAAGGCTTCGGCGAAGGTGGCCTGCCTGCGCTGCTCGAACAGGCGGCGCGCGATCGCGTCGTCGAGCTCGACGATCTGGATCGTGCTCGCGCCCGGGGGCACGGACTGCACCACCTCCTGGCGCGACGGGCCGCTCGCGGGCATGCGGGCGCAACCGGCCGCGAGGGCGGCGAGGAGGGCGAGGACTGCGGCAACGGTGTGGCGCATGGGGCCTGTTCGAGGGAGATCGCGTGTCGAATGTTAGCAAATCCGCGCACGATCTTTGCTACTCTGGAGACTGTGCCGGCCCTTCGAGTCGTTTCTTGCAGCGCTTCCTGATCGACATCACGCGTGTCGCCTACCGGCGATTCCGGGACCGGCACCCCACCGGCATCGACCGCGTCGGGCTCGCCTACGTGTCGGGCTACGGCGACCGCGCACGCGCCGTGCTGAGCCTGGGGCCGTTCAGCGCCGTCCTGTCGGCGCGGGATTCGCGCCTCGCCTTCGGGCTGCTGGCCTCGGGCCGGGCCTTGCCGAAGTCTATCGTGTTCCGCGTCCTCGCCAAGGCTTTCCTGTGGCAGTGGTTCGCCTTCGACGTGCGCGGCGCGCTCCTGCTGAACGTGGTGCACACCGGGCTCGAGAGCCCGCACTACGCCTTCCTGCTGCGCCTGCGGGGCGCGCGCATGCTCGCCTTCGTGCACGACCTCATCCCGCTGTCCCACCCGGAATACTTCCGCCCGGGCGAGCTCGGGCGCCATGGCGTGCGCATGGAGCTCACGGCGAAGATCGCCCACGCGGTGGTCGCCAATTCCACGCACACGCTGGGCGAGTTCGAGCGGTTCGTGCGCTCGCGCGGGCTGCGGATGCCGCCGGCGACGGTCGCGCGCCTGGGACCGGGCCTTCCCACGGCACCGCCCGGCCCGCGCCCGCTCGCCCAGCCCTACTTCGTGGTCCTGGGGACCATCGAGCCGCGCAAGAACCACGCGATGCTCCTGCACCTGTGGCGCCGGCTCGCGGAACGCCACGGCGAGCGCGCGCCGCGCCTGGCGGTCATCGGGCACCGCGGCTGGGAATGCGAGCACGTGGCGGACCTGCTCGAGCGCTGCCTGCCGCTGCGCGGGGTCGTGGTGGAGCTGCCCGACTGCGACGACGCGCAGGCGGTCACCTGGCTCGCCCACGCGCAGGCGGTGCTCTATCCGTCCTTCGTCGAGGGCTACGGCCTGCCGCTGCTCGAGGCGCTCGTGCACGGCGTGCCCGCGATCGCGAGCGACCTCGAGGTGTTCCGCGAGGTCGCGGGCGACGTGCCGGAGTACGTCGATCCGCTCGACGCCCCGCGCTGGGAGGCGCTCGTGCTGGAGTATGCGCGGGAGGCGAGCGCGGCCCGCCAGGCGCAGCTCGCCCGGCTCCGTGCCCATGCGCCGATGACGTGGGAGGCCCACTTCCGCGAGGTGGATGCCTTCCTCGCCTCGCTCGCGCCCGGGGCCGCGCCCCCCGATTCGCGATACTGAGCGTGCGCAGGCCCGCTACCCGGGCCGGTCCTGGAAGACGGACCGGGTCCGCGCCGGCGGCGGGCGGTTGAGCAGCCGATAGCCCAGGGCGACGAGGCCGCTCGCCAGGCGCCACCGCGCGCGGATCGCGAGCTGGAGCGGCACCATGTCCGCGCCCAGGTCGAGCTTCACGGGATAGGTGGTGAGCCCCATCTCCAGGCGCGTCGCCCCGAGCGCGATCGCGGTCTCGATCACGCGGTGGGCGGCGAAGATGTACAGGCTGTCGTTGGCCGCGTCCCGGCGCCCGAAGTAGAGCCAGCGCAGCAGCTCGCCGTCCTGGAGCAGCAGGGCGTGCGCCACGAGCTCGTCGCCGCGGCGAAAGAGCAGCGCCCGCGAGCCCGCGAGGTCCCTCGAGAAGGCCCGGTAGAACTCTTCGGTGAGCACCTCGCGCTGGAACTCGCTCGCGCCTTCGTGCACGACGAGCCACTGGGCGAGCAGCTCGGGGGCGAGGTCCTCGAAGTCCGCGACCAGCTCGTGGCCGATGCCCAGCGCCTCGACGCGACGGACGTGGCGCAGCAGCTTGCTGCGGAAGTAGCTCTTCAGGCCGGCGAGGTAATCCGCCGGCGAGGACCACCGGATGTCGAGATAGGTGTTGGGCAGGCCGGGCACGGCGCGATAGCCCAGGCCCGCCAGGCTCGCGAGCAGCGCCCGAGAGCCCGCTCGAAATCGCGGACCACGATCACGGCCGCGCCCTCGCGCTCGGCCTCCCGCTGCAGGAGCGCATCGAGCGCGCGCAGGACCGCTTCCGGCGGCGCCTCGCCCGCCGTCCCGACCGGCGGGGCGTTCAGCGTGACGGGCGTGCCGCACTCGACGAGGCGCAGGCGCAGCAGGCGAGGAAAGCGCCGCCGCAG
Organism: Usitatibacteraceae bacterium; assembly: GCA_044221765.1. GTDB lineage: Bacteria > Pseudomonadota > Gammaproteobacteria > Burkholderiales > Usitatibacteraceae > FEB-7. Next base: position 7,923 of record JBGAOO010000103.1, read on the forward strand.
GCGGGCGAGCAGGCGGCGCAAGGGGCCCGGCGCGAAGATCGCGATGTCCGTGTCCACGACATAGAAGGCGGCGCACGCGAGCGGCGTGCCGGCCTCGTCCCGGAACAGGGCAAGGCGAAGCGCGAACGATTCCAGCCGCGCCGCCGCCAGGACCTGCCAGAATTCGTGCCGGAGCGTGACGGAGCCGCCGGCCACGAGGTGGTTCCAGGTCGCCGGGGGAATGTCGCCGGGGGAGGCGTGGACTTCGGTCTTCAAGGGGCGGGGCGCGGTGGCGATGGGTCAGCGATGAGCGAGGCGGGAGGTCAGGCGTTGGTCACGGGGGCGAGCGGCTTCATCGGCGGCCGCCTGGCCGTGCGCCTGCTCGAGGAAGGCCGGGACGTGCGCGTGCTCGCGAGGGACCCCGCGCGCCTGCCCGCCGCGTTGCACGGCCGGGTGGCGGTGCACGTGGGCGACCTGGGCGATGCGGCGGCGCTGCGCGAGGCGGTGCGAGGGGCGGCGGTGGTCTTCCATTGCGCGGCGAACGTTCGGACCTGGGACAGCGCGGGCGCCTATTATCGCGCCAACGTCGAGGGCGTACGGAACCTGCTCTCCGCACTGGAGGACTCGCCCGGCGAACCGGCCCGGCTCGTGCACCTGTCCACGCTCGACGTGTACGGCTTCCCGGTGGCGCCCTGCGACGAGCGCTCGCCCACGCCACCCACCGGGTTCGGCTACGGCGACAGCAAGCGCGAAGGCGAGGCGCTGGTGCGCGCCTGGGGCGAGGCCTCGGGCCGGCCCTTCGCGATCCTGCGCCCGGGCAACGTGTTCGGGCCGGGCAGCCCCTTCGCGCGGCGCATCGGCCACGCGCTGCGCTCTGGCATCATGCTCGCCGTGGATGCCGGACGAGCGCATGCGGGAACCCTCGATGTCGACAACCTCGTCGACTGCCTGCTGTGGGCCGCGCGCTCGCCTCGCGCGAGCGGCCGCTGCTACAACGTGCGCGACGACCACGACGCCACCTGGGCCCGGGTGCTCGAGGCCTTCCGCGCCGGCCTGGGGCGCCGCGGGCGCGTGATCGACCTGCCCTTCGGCGTGGCCGACCGGCTCGCCTCGTCGCTCGAGGTGCTCTGGCGCGCCGTGCCGGGCCGGCCCGAGCCGCCGCTGCACCGGCTGCTCGTGCGCGTGCTCGGGCGCACCTGCGGCCACCCCACGGCGCGGCTGCGGGCCGACGGGGCGCCGCCCGGGCGCATCGGGTTCGACGAATCGATGCAGCGTTCGGTGCGCTGGATGCTCGCGCAGGAAGCGGGCGAGGCGCGCGCGCCGCGAGGGGAAAGCGTGTCCCGGTGATCGCCACGCCGCCGCCGCGCCGGCATTTCGTCTTCCTGCAGGGCATGCCCTCGCCCTTCTTCACCCGCGTCGCGAACGCGCTGCACGCGCGCGGCTGCGAGGCGACGGGCATCAACCTGTGCCGGGGCGACGCGCTCTTCTGGCACGGGCCCGCCACCGTCGACTACCGCGGCACGCCCGAGGATTGGCCCGCCTTCCTGGCCGGCTTCCTCGACGGGCGGGGGGTCACCGACCTGGTGCTGCTGGGCGAGCAGCGCCTGTACCACCGGCCCGCCGTCGAGCTCGCGCTCGCGCGCGGCATCCGCGTAACCGTGACGGACTTCGGCTACCTGCGGCCGGACTGGATCACGCTCGAGGCCGACGGCATGACCGGGCGCTCGCGCTTCCCGCGCGACCCGGCGCGCATCCTCGCCCTCGCCGCGCAGGCGCCGCCCGTGGACCTCGCGCCGCGCTACGCGGACAGCTTCGGTCGCATGGCTGCAGGCGACCTGGCCTACAGCCTCGCGAACGTGTTCCTCAACGGTCGCTATCCGCACTACCGGCGCAGCGACGCGCGCGCGCATCCGCTCGCCTACTTCCCGGCGATGGCGCGCCGCCTGCTGCTCTCGCGCTGGCGCGCCTCGCGCGCGCGGATCGCGGCGCGGGCGCTGGCCGACGGCGCGCCCTGCTTCCTGTTCCCCCTGCAGCTCGACCACGATTTCCAGATCGTCGCGTACTCGCCGTTCGCGAGCCAGGCCGAGGCGCTCGAGCAGGTGTTCGCGTCGATGGCGGCGCACGCGGATCCGCGCGCGCGCCTCGCCGTGAAGACCCATCCCTGGGAGCCGGGCCTTCGCGACTGGGCGCGCCTGGTGCGCGAGCTCGCCGCGAGACACGGCTTGGGCGGGCGCGTGGTGTTCCTGGATGGGGGCGACCTGGAGGCGCTGGTGGATGCCTCGAGCGGGATCATCACCGTGAACAGCACCTCGGGCCTGCGAGCGCTGCAGCAAGGCAAGCCGGTGCTGTGCCTGGGCGAGGCGATCTACCGCGTGCCCGGGCTCGCGAGCGCCGGCCCGCTCGACGACTTCTGGCGCCACCCGCCCGTGCCCGATGCCGCCCTCGTCGAGGCGTTCACGCGGGCGCTCGCGGCCACGATCCAGGTCCGTGGCGTGTTCTTCAGCGAGCCCGGGCTCGGCCGCGCGGTGGAGGAGGCCGCGGCGCGCCTCCTCGCGGGGACGGCGCGCGTGCCCGAGGCGGGCGCGATCGAGCCGGCGGCGGGCGTCGCCTAGGGCGCCTCGTCCGGCAGCAGGGGCAGCTCCACCCAGGAGGCGCCCGCGGCGTCGTGGTGCACGCGGTTCGTGGCGACCACCGCACGCACCTCGTCGGCATTGTTGGCGGCGCCGGTGTTCAGGTTGCGCTCCAGGCGCGGGAAGCTGCTGCTCGTCACGTGAAGGCGCAGCCGATGCCCGCGCGGCACGCGGTAGGCGATCGAGCGCAGGTCGACCGTGATGTCGTAGCGCCGGCCGGGCTCGGCGAGCCGCGGCGCGGCGAACCCGTCACGGTAGCGAAGCCGCAGCGCGCCTTCCTGGATGCCGGTGGACTTCCCGTCGGGCCGCACGTGGGCGAGGCGCACGACGAAGTCGGTGTCGGGCGCGCTCGTGGAGACCGCGAGGCGCGCGCGCAGCGGCCCGGCGATGCGCAGGTCGCGCGCGAGGGGCGCCGAGGTGTACACGAGCACGTCCGCGCGCGATTCCACGTCGGCCTGGTCGCGCGGCCCGGGCTTCTCGTGGGCATCGCCGGTGCAGCACACGGGGCCGCCGCGCGTGGGCACCGGATCGGCCGGGTCGTAGTCGAACGCGTCGGCGGTGGCGCCGGCGGCCGGCGCGGGCGAGAGGAGGCCGTCGCCGCGCGAGGAGTTGGCCCGCCCGGCGCTCGACAGGTACCAGCGCTCCGTGCGCGCTTGTTCGGGCGGCCAGGCCTGCGCGGTGTGCCAGCGGTTCTCGACGAGCATGAAGTACGTGAACGCGGGCAGGGAGGCGGGCGATTCGCCCTCGCCGCGCAGGTGGTGGCCGAACCAGCGCAGGTAGCGCTCCTCGAGGGGGAAGGCGGCGTTCTCGACAGGCAG
>JBGAOO010000104.1:0-11169 GCA_044221765.1 Usitatibacteraceae bacterium
CGCGCCGGCCCCGGCCCCGGTCCCGGCCTAGGAAGAGGCCCGGGCGCGCGCGAACCGTGCGCGCAGCGCCGCGCGAACGGCCGCGCGACCGCGTTCGTCCAGACCCAGGTGCCAGTGAAGCGCCCCGTACACGGCGAGGATCAGGACCACTCGCGCCACCAGGGCGACCGGGCCCCGTCCCTCCTCGAGGGGCAGCACGGCCATGGCCGCGAGCACCACGGCGGCCGTCGCCGCCGCGAGGGCGGCCACCCGCAGGAGGGAGAGCCGCACGACCCGGATGTCCATCTGCCGGCGCACCTGGGTCACGCGCAGGAAGCTCACCGCGAAGCAGGCGAGCGTGGTCGCGATGGCCGCGCCGACGCTGCCGTACGCCGGCACCAGCACCGCGTTCAACACGACGCTGAGCCCTGCCGCCACCGCCGCGTTCGCCGTCTCGTACCGCTGCCTGCCGCTCATCATGAGCAGGTAGCCCGCGCTGCCGATGGCGCACAGGGCGGCGTGGCCGACCACGAGCAGGAACAGCGCGTCGGCGCCGCCCACGAAGTCCGGTCCCATGAGCGAGAGCAGGTCGTGCCGGTTCAGGACGACGACCAGGAAGAGGGCGAAGGCGAGCGCGGACATCCAGTTCGTGATGGTCACGACCAGGTCGCCCAGTTCCTCGCGCCGGTTGTTCTTGTCGAGCACCGGGTACAGGTGACCCACGGCGGCATTGAAGGCGATGACGATCATGTCGAAGGGCAGCACGATCTGCATGCACGCGCGGAAGATGCCGGCCTCGCGCTCGTTCTGCAGCGCGCCCAGCATGAGGATGGGCGTGGTCGCGATCACGAGATAGAGCAGGTTGTTCACCAGCGCCGGCGCCGAATAGGTGTACAGCGCGCGGAACGGGTAGTCCGGCTTCAGGCGGAAGATCGCGGCGCCCGCCACCTTGAGCACGCTCGCCACGCCCGCGGCGACGGCCGCCAGGTAGGCCGTGCCGAAGGCCACCGCGACCCAGAGCGGGTCCGCGCGCAGCGTCGAGAGGGCGATGAGGCCGCACAGGAAGACGACCGGCGGCACGAGGTTGCGCACCAGCACGTAGTAGGCGGCCTGGCCGAACCCGCGCGTGATGACGCCGAGGATCTCGGACAGCCCCATGAAGGGAATGGCGAGCGCCATCGCGCGGATGAAGCCCTCCGCCGCGGGCTTGCCGAACACCTCCCGCGAGAGCCAGGGCGCGAGGAACCAGAACAGGCCGGCGAGCGCCATGCCGATCGCGAACGGCGGCAGCAGGGACGCGAGGATCGTGCCCAGCACCCGGTGAGATTCCTTGCGGTCCCGGTAGATCGAGACGAAATGCAGCGTCGCGTAGGGCAGGCCGATGATGGCGATGCCCTCGCACACGCGCGCCAGGATGAGCGAGAGGGCGTACAGGCCGTAGGTGGCGAGCCCGAGGTAGCGCGCGCAGAGCACCTCGTTCACGATCGACAGCACGGCACCCAGCCCGCTGCCCGCCAGCGTGACGTTGGCGCGCCGCAGGACGGACCCCTGCCCGGCGGCGCCCGACACGGGCGCGCCGTCCGCGGCCGGGTGCGCCTGCGCGTCTTCCTCCGGGCCTTCCCGATTCGTCATCGGCCGGGCTGCGCGCGGTCTCGGCCCGTCGCCATCAGAGGCCGGGGTTCCTGGTCGCCGTGAAGATGATCCGCGCGCGGGACGAGGAACCGTCGCCCGGGAAGAAGGTGCTGTGGCCGTACATGTAGCCCCTCGGCAGCGGAACCATGCGGCGATCCTGCCCGTCCGGCGTCATGGTGTACAGGCCCGTCTCCGGCAGCTTGCTGGTGTCCACGTGCATGTAGAGCAGGAGCCTGCCGTCGCTCGACCAGGTCGGCAGCCACTGCATGACCCCCTTCTGCGTGAGTTCCTTCGGGGTGAGCAGCCTCTCCTCGTTGGTCTTCAGGTCGAGCACCACCACGCGCCAGCTCGTGCCCCCGGCGATCCGCATGAACGCGACCTTCGTGCCGTCGGGCGAGAGCTTCGGGTCGAAATCGCCATAGAGCCCCGGCGAGAAGAGGCCGCGCTTCTCCGGCGGGTTGGTCACCTGCCGGGCGCGGGTGCCGTCGGCGTTCATCAGCCACAGGGCATCGACATCCTTGCCCTTCACCGGGAACACCATCTGGTTGCCCAGCCAGTGCGGGTCCGTGGTCTTCAGGCCGTCGGGCGTGGGCATGCGCGTGATCTTGCGCGTGGCCAGGTCGATGTGCTTGATCTCGGGGTCGCGCTTGGGATTGTCCGTGGACAGGTAGATCAGGGACTTCCCGTCCGGCGTCCAGAGGCCGTTGGCCGCGATGATGCCGGGCTTGAAGGGGATGATGGTCTCGAGGCCGGTGCCGTCGAGGTTCACCACCAGCACCTCCGTATCCTCGTAGCCCTGTTCCTCGGTCGCCTTGCCGTCCTTGCCCTTGCGGTTGTAGCGCGTGAGCACCACGCGCTTGCCGTCGGGCGAGACCCGCGGATGGGTCATCTCCTGCGTGTCGCTGGTCATGAGCGGCGTCATCTCGGTGCCGTCGAGCCGCGCCGTGTAGATGCCGAAGTGCGTCGCCGTGGTGCTCGCTCGCGCGATCGCCGATCGCGGTGCCGGCGCCGCCGAGGCCGACGAGGCGGCGAGGGCGGGGGCGCGGTCGCCCGAGAGGTCGCGGAAGGCGGCGAAGGCGGGTTTCGCCTTTCCGCCCGTATCGAGCAGGCCGGAGCGGAAGGTGAAGATCAGCACCTTCAGGTCGTGCAGGAAGCTCCAGGCGAGCATCGTCGGCTTCGCGCCCGCCATCAGCCGGGGCAGGTCGCGCACGAACTCGAGCTGCTCGGCCTCGCCCGACCCGCCGTCGCTGGGCCAGGTGACCTCGAAGAGCAGCTCCTCGCGGCCGGTGCGCAGGCCGGCCACGCGCTCGTAGTAGTTGGACGGGATCGATCGCGGCCCCTTGCTCTCGAAGAGCTTCCTCGGATCCGAGGTGAAGGCGAGCAGGTCCAGGTGCGAACGCAGGTCGTCCACCAGGCCGCGGCCGGCGCGCTCGCCGCTTCGCTGCAGGGCGTCCCATTGGAACGTGACGAAGACCCGGGTCGAGGGGGAGACCTGCTTCACCCGCTTGTAGAGCGTGCGGTAGAGCGAGGTGAAGGCGTCGTACTCGCCGGGATCGGAGAGCGCGAGCAGGTTCACGTCCGTGGCGATGGCGAGATAGGGCGGCCTGAGCTCGGCGATCTCGAGCACCGCGCGCGTGAACGGCTCGGCGACCGCCGGGTTGCCGAACGAGAGCTTGCGGGCGGAGACCTCCTTGGGCGGGTCGATCTCGGCCCCCTTGATCCCGTCCGCCTTGAGCGGGTTGAGCTCGACGACGGGCTTGAGGTTGCGCGCGGTGGCGAGGGACACCAGGGCGCGCACGGCGTCGAGCCGGTTCGGGTCCTTCCAGTCCATGCGGATCACGGCGAAGCTGCCGAGCTCGGCATTGACGCGGAACATGTCCGACAGGTCGTCGGCGCTCTGGTTGGGGAAATTGCGCGGCGTGACCACGGTTCCGGTGAGGAACGACGCCTTCGATTCGGCACCCGCCGACGGCTGCGCGCCGGCGAGGGCGAGCACGAACGCGACGAGCGCGGAACCGAGAAATGCTCTGCTCATGAAACCTCCGTGGGAAGGGCGGCGACCCGCGGTCGCCTGCCCGGCATCCGATCTGACAGCGGCCCGGGAACGAATGTTCTCACGCGCGAGGTCCGGGGGCCATCGCGCCCGGGGGCGACCCGGCCCGCGCGCCGAGGGAGCCGACCGCGCTCAGGCGGGCCGGGATTGGGCCTGGGGCCCGTACTGCCGGACGGCGTCGGCATAGCCGCGCCGGAAGTAGTGCACGAAGACGCCGCGGTACATGTTCTCGTGCACGAGCGCGGCGAGGAACCTGGCGCGCTCGGCCGCCGCGAAGAGCGGCAGCCACAGCAGGCTCACCGCGCCCCGGTTGAACACCGCCAGGCGCAGCAGGTGCCGCAGGGCGAGCTTCACGACGCTGCGGTCGCCCTCGTGCAGGAAATCCCGGCGCGGCCCGGCCAGGTCCCGGCGCATCGCGAACAGGCTCCCGAGATCGTAGGCCCGGTAGGTGATGTCGATCTCCGGCTCCGGGGCGCGCAGGCGCAGGTCGAAGAAGTTCACCCCGCGCGAGTAGCTGCGCTTGAGCTCCTTCTCGAGCGTCTCCACGTGGTAGTGATAGCCCAGCGCGCGCCGGCAGAAGACGACCTTCATCCCGTGCAGGTGCATCCGGTACCCGAGCTCGACGTCCTCGTGCGCGGCGTACCCGCCCCGGCCCTTCTCCTCGTTGAACATGCCGTGCTCGAGCATGAAATCGCGCACGACCGAGATGTGGCAGGCCCAGAACATGTGGTAGGGCAGCACCGTGCCGTCGGCCAGCGCGCCGATGTGCCACGGGTCCCACTTCTCCAGGAAGACCGTCTGCTTGAGCTTCGGGGACTGGAGCACGCGGCCCAGGCACGCGAGCCCGGGCGAGGGGTCGGCGGCATGGGCCGCCACGTGCGCCTCGAGCGACTCGGGCTCCAGGTGGATGTCGTCCGCGATCAGCAGCACCAGGGGCGCCTTCGCCACGCGCACGCCCTCGTTCTGCGTGTAGCCCGGCCCGCGATTGGCGTGGTGCAGGTAGCGCAGGGCGAAGGTGCAGTGCCGGCCGAACGCCTCGACGACCTGGCGCGTGTCGTCGGGCGAACCGTCGTCCACCACGATCACCTCGTAGCGCTCGGGCGCGAGGCTCTGGGCCTGCAGGTGCGCGAGCGTCTCGCGAAGCGTCGCGGACCGGTTGTAGGTGGCCACCACCACGCTGATGTCGAGATTCACGCCCATGCCCTGCCCGGCTCCCGTCTGTCGAATCCGAGGAATGCGCCCCGCGCCCGCCGCGCGCCGATCAGGGCACGGTGAACTGCAGCTGGAGCGCATCGCTCCAGGACGGCTTGGGGTTGCCGAAGCCGTCGCGCAGGCCCATCGCGTTGAAGTGCCCGAAGAGGGCGTCGATGTCCACGCCGATGCTCTCGAGGAACTGCGTCGAGGCCGCGTCCAGCAGGCTGCGGTTGAAGAACTCCATGTCGTGCAGCACGGCCCAGGTGACCAGCTCCGGCCGCGCGGTGGAGAGCAGCCGCGGCAACTCGCGCACGAAGAGCGCCTGCTCCTCCGGCGTGCCGCGCACCTTGCTCGCCCAGCCCACCTCGGAGAAGACCACGCGTGCGTTCGGGTAGGCGATGCGCACGGCGCCGTGGAAGTCGGGCGGGATGTCCTGGATGCGCGCGAAGTGGCCCTCGCGCAGCAGCCATTCGGGGTACGTCGTGAAGGCGATGAAGTCCATGGTGCCGAGCATCGCCGGCACGTCGATGTTGTCCAGGAAGTAGTTCGCGAACCACAGCGAATAGAGGAAGGAGACCCCGACCTTCGTGCCCGGGGAGATCGCCTTGATCGTCGCGTAGGCCTGAGCGTAGAGCGTCCGGTAGTGCGCGAACTCCGCGGGGTTGAACCGGTACAGCAGGTTGATCTCCGTGGCGAGCACGACGTAGTCGGGCTGCGTGTTGGCGATCATGGTGACGTCGTTCAGGAAGCGCACGCGCGTCCAGGTGTCGCCGAAGCTCTTCACGTAGCCCTCGGGCGGCCCGGGCGCGTTCAGGAAGATCGCGCCCACCTGGACCAGGCTCTTCAGGCCGAACTGGCGCATCCCCGCCACGATCGCGGGGATCTGGTCGCGCGTCTGCGTGTCGGACCAGTGCCAGATCAGGGAGGAATGGCCGCCCGCCTGCGCCGTGAGCGAGAGCGTGTCGACGAAGTCCTGCGAGGAGCTGTTGGGGAAGTGGGCCGGGATGAGCTCGATCCCGAAGATCGTGTCCTTGGCCGCCAGCGCCTGCGCGGCCGGCAGCGCGAGGACGAGCGCCAGCGCGCACCGGGCCAGCGCGCGGCAGAGCCCGGGGATGGCCATGGCGGCCGGTGCTTCCTGGTTCATGGAGCGATTGCGCTGGGTCATGCCTTGCTCCCCGGGCCTGGGCCGGGGCCTGGCGCCCCCTGCCGGTAGTAGTCGATGACCTCGTCGATCTTGCCCTCGAGGGTGTGCACCGGGCGGTAGCCCAGGGCGGCACCGATGCGGCCTATGTCGGCTATAGAGTACCGCAGTTCGGCCCGATGGGCCTGCTCGTGGGCCGGGCGGCAGTCCGGCGCCAGGCGCGCGCACAGGAGCGCGGCGATCTCGTTCACCGACTTCGCCCTGCCCGTGCCCACGTTGAAGACGCCCTCGCCCACGGGCGAATCCATCGCCAGCAGGTTCGCCTGCACGATGTCGTCCACGTGGACGAAATCCCGGCGCTGCTCGCCGTCTCCGAAGATCGTGGGCTGCCGTCCCTCGAGCAGGTGGCGGATGAAGATGGTGATGACGCCCACGTAGGGCGTGAAGGTCTGGCCCGGCCCGTAGGTGTTGAAGTAGCGCAGCACGTTGCAGCCGATGCCCAGCTCCGCGGCGATCTGCCGGCAGTACTTCTCGGCCGCGAGCTTGGCGATGCCGTAGGGGGAGAGCGGCTCGGCCGGGTGGTCCTCGGCGATGGGGACGGGCGAGGGGCTGTCGGCGTAGACCGCCATGGACGAGGCGAAGACGAGCTTGCGGACCGCGCTCGCCTGCAGGCATTGCAGCAGGTTCAGCGTGCCCATGAAGTTCGTGTCGGCGTCGGCGTAGAACTGCGCCATCGAGGCGCGGATGCTCACCTTGGCCGCCTCGTGGAACACGACGTCGACGCCCGCCAGCGCGCGGCGCACGTCCTCCCCGGATCGCACGTCGCCCTCGATGAACTCGGCGCCGGCGGGCACGTTCTCGCGCCGGCCCATGGAGAGGTCGTCCAGGACGACCACCTCGTGGCCCTTCGCGAGCAGGGCGCGAGACAGGCGCGAGCCGATGAAGCCGGCGCCCCCGGTGACCAGCGCGCGGCGCGGCATCGTCAGTGGCTTCTGCCGGCGGCCATCGCGCGGCAGTCGATCTGCACGTCCGGCGTGAGGATGAAGCGGTCGACGTCCGCCTCGGCCGTCACCACGGTGTCCGGGAAGATCACGCTGTTGCTGATGGCGACCGGGTGGCGGATGCTCGCCCTGTCGCCGACGACCACGTTGCGCAGCCGGGCGCCGGGGTGGATGTCCGTGCCCTGCCCCAGGAGCCGCTCGAGGCCGCGGCGCTCGAGCTCGAGCAGGTTGCAGGTGAGCACGTCCGCGGGCGCGGTGAGGTTCACGTCCGTCGTCACGACGTCGGCCGTGTACACCGGGTGCCCGTCGTCGATCAGGATCTGGATCGAGTCGGTGATCTCGTACTCGTCGCGCATCGCCGTGCGCGGCGTGCGGCCGAAGATCGGCAGGTCGAAGAGGTAGAGGCCGCAGCCCTTCAGGTTCGAGTGGACATAGCGCGGCTTCTCGATCACGCGGCGCACGCGCCCCTGCTCGTCCATGTGCACCGTGAAGTTGCGCCGGACGGCCTGGGGATCGTCCTCCTTCTTCACCGCGAGCACCGCGCCCGCCTGGCGCTCGCGCATGGTCTCCACCATCGATCCCACGTCGTGCGCCTGGAAGTAGATGTCGCCCAGCACCACGAACATCGGCGAGGCGACGTAGGGCTCGAGCTGCCCCAGGGCCGAGGCGATGCCCAGGATCTTCGTCTGCTCCACGTAGCGGATGCGCACGCCCAGCGACTCGCCGTTGCCCAGCAGCTGCGCCAGCTCGTGGCCCAGGTGGCCGATGACGATGAAGATCTCGCGGATACCCAAGTCGCGGAACTCTTCGATAGAATATTGGATGAGGGGCTTGTTGCACACGGGCAGCCCGGGCTTCGGATAGAAGTTGCTGAACGGGTGCATCCGGGTACCCTTCCCGGCCGCCAGGATCACCGCAACGAGTTTTTCCATGTTCTGTGGGCCGTGGGCCGGGTTTCGGTTTTCGTGGGTCGGCGACGGCAGGCGGGGCAGGAGCCGTCCAATGTCATCCGTCGCAGGCGGGCGGGCCAGGCCGCCGGATTGCGCCGCATTATAACCGTCCCCGCCTCGGGGACACCCGCCGGGCGGACCGCCGGCGGACACTGGCGGCATCGGAACACCAACCCGGAGCGCGCATGAACCTCACCATCCTCATCGTGACCTGGAATTCCTGGGGCGACCTGAAGCGCTGCCTGGAATCGATCCGCGCCTGCGGGGCGCCCGAGGGCGAGATCCTCGTCATCGACAACGGCTCCGAGGACGGCACCCCCGAGAAGCTGCGCGAGCAGTTCCCGGAGGTCCGGCTGGAGCGCAATGCCACGAACCTCGGGCTGCCGCCCGCGGTGAACCGGGGCCTGCGCGAGGCGCGGGGCGATTTCGTCATGCTCCTGGACGTGGACACCGAGGTGAAGCCCGGCACGCCGCAGGCCCTGCTCGACTTCATGCGCGCGCACCCGGAGGTCTCGCTCGTGGCGCCGCGGATCTACACCCCCGAGGGCACGATCGAGCAGACCGCTCGCAACATGCCCTCGATGATGAGCGGGCTCTTCGGGCGCCAGTCCCTGCTCACGCGCCTCTTCCCGAACAACCCGTACACGCGCCGATACCTCATGCCCGAGAACCTCTCGCGCACCGAGCCCTTCGCCGGAGGGCTTCCGCTGCTACTGGGTCGACAGCGACTGGTGCGCCCAGGTGCGCGCCGCCGGCAAGGCGATCTGGTGCGTGCCCTCCGCGGGCATCGTGCACTACGAGAACAACCGCGCCCACAAGAAGAAGAGCCCCTGGCGCATCCGACACTTCCACATCGGCGCCTACCGCTTCTACCGCAAGCACTACACGCTGGGCGTGCTCGACCCGAGGGCCCTCGTGGCCGCGGCGGCGCTCGCCGTCCGCGCCTGCGTGATGATGGTGCTCAACGAGATCAAGGGCGACTCCCCGCCCCCCGCGCCCGTGCGCCAGGCCCGCTGAGCGGTTCGCGCCGGCCCCGGCGCTCAGGAGGCAGGGCCGCCGAACAGCCCGCGCAGCCAGCGCGCGAACCGCCGGCGCTGGAACGTGACCCAGATGAGGAACGGCTGCACGCTCAGGCCGAGCCGGACGTAGGGGTGCCCCATGATGCGCATGAGCTGCTCGCGATTGGTGGCGAGCTGCTCCTCGAGCATCTCGATCCGCCGCGCGTCGGGCTCGTCTGCCATCGGCACGGGCGTGCCCGGGTGGTGGACGATGAACCACTGCTGCGGATCCGGATGGCGCCAGTCGATCGGCGTGAAGGCGAGCCCCTGCGCCTCGACCAGCTCGCGCATGCGCTCGCGGGTGTAGGTCGCCTTCGCCACCCAGTTGTCGCCCTCGTAGTTGAACGGGGCCTCGAAATAGGTCGCCGCGAACAGCCCGCCCGGCTTGAGGGCCTTCTTCGCCTCCGCCATGCAGCGCCGGATCTGCGCCTGGGAGGTGTGGGAGAAGATCGACTGCGCGATCATGAAGTCGAACGTCTTGCCGAAGGCCGACAGCGTGAAGTTCTCGTCGTGCAGGAACACGGGCCGCTTGAGCGCGACCATGTCGGCGCCGATTTCCTTGTCGATGCCCTCCTGCACGAGCCAGGGCAGCGGCTCGATGCCGTGGTAGCGACCGGCCTGCAGGTACGGGATGAACAGGCGCCCGGCCCGCAGCGAGCCGCAGCCGATGTCGAGCAGGTCGTGCGACTCGCGAAGGCCCAGCGCCGTGAGCAGGTTGAACTGGATGGCGGTGAGGACGTCGTAGAACTCCAGGTGGCCGATGTGGGCCCGGTATTCGACGTTCGCCGGCGCGCCAAGCGCCGGCGAGCGCACGGCGCTGCCCGCCAGGACCGCGTTTGATTCCCCATCCAAGTGCGCGCTCATCGCCATCCTCTTCCGCCGTTCGATCCGGCTCGATGTTCATTATGCGCTTCCCGCCGCAGCCCGGTCCCACGCGCAGGGTCGCTCTCAATCGCCATACAGGCGGCGTCCGTCGCTCACGCCGCGCAGGAACTGGTAGTACAGGAAAGCCCGGTACATCTTCGCCGTCATGCGCCGCGCCAGCGCCGGCGAACGCTCAGCCAGGTCGAAGAGCGGCCGCCAGAAAAGTCGCGTCGTGGCCGCGTTCACCACGCAGACGCGCACCACGTGCCGCACGAGGTGCCACGCGAAGCTCTTCTCGCGCCCCTTGAACCAGTTCGGTCCCTGCAGGACGCGGTAGTACTCGCCGACGGTGTGCCGGTCCAGGATGTGGAACCAGACGGTGAGCTCGGGCAGGCGCGCGTAGCGCCGGAACTCGCCGTAGTTGAGGCCGCGCTCGTACCAGCGCGCCATCGCCTGGTCCAGCGTCATCACGTGGTAGTGGTGCCCCAGCGCGGCCTCGCTGTAGAGCAGCTTCAGGCCGCGCTCGTGCAGGCGGCAGCCGAGCTCCAGGTCCTCCAGGCAGGACACGCCGCCGCGGCCGCGGTGCTCCAGGTACAGGCCCGCGTCCACCAGGAACTGCCGCTTGGCCGAGATGTTCATCGCCCAGAACCGGTAGGGCGGCAGTTCCTTCTCGCCGGCGATGTCCGCGAAGCGGAAGGGATCCCACTTGCTGATGAACACGGTCTGCGTGAGTTCCGCGGACTGCTCCACGCGCCCGAGGACGGCGACCTCGCGCGCGGGGTTGTCCCGGTGCGCCTCCAGGTGCGCCCGCACCGCGCCGGGGGCGAGCCAGATGTCGTCCGCGATGAGCAGCACGATGGGGGCACGCGCGACCTCGATGCCCCGGTTCTGCGTGTAGCCCGGGCCGCGGTTCTCGTGCCGCAGGCACGTCATCGGGAAGGGCACGCGCCCCTGGTATTCCTTCGCCACCTGCGGGGTGTCGTCGGGAGAGCCGTCGTCGACCAGGACCACCTCGAAGCGATCCGGCGCCAGGTCCTGCGCGATCAGGTGCTCGAGCGTGTGCCGCAGCGTGTCGGCCCGCCGGTAGGTGGACAAGACGACGCTGATCTCGGGCGCGCTCGCGCTCGGGCTGGCCGGTGGCATGCTTTCAGAGTCCGATCTGTCGAAGGAGGTAGGAGGCCAGGGTCGCGACCGCCGCGCCGGCCGCCACGACGAACAGGAAGCGCACGATCGCCGGCAGCGGCCGCGACAGGTGCGCCGGTGGCGCCGCGGGAGGCGGGACGCGCTCGCCCTCAGC
>JBGAOO010000105.1:0-11090 GCA_044221765.1 Usitatibacteraceae bacterium
ACCTCCGGCTCGCCCCCCGAGGCGGTCTCGCGCAGGTCGACCAGCAGGCCGCGCGTGTTGCGCAGGTGCTGCAGGGCGGCGTCGAAGTGCGCGACGAGCCCGGCGTCGCGCAGGTTGTCCTTCACGCGCAGGTAACCCAGGTCGCGCTCCTCGCCGATGCGCCGCGCGATGAGCGGCGGCAGGGTGCCCGCGGGCCGGTCCTCGCGCTCGATCTCGACGTGACGCGCCCGGCCGGAGGCGAGCACGTCGAGGGACAGGGACCCGGCCCAGGGGCCGGCGAGCAGGCGGCGAAGCGCCCAGTCGCGCGCGCGGGGCTCGGCGTGCATCGCGCGCGGCAGCAGCGTGCGCACGGCCTGCTCGACCGGGCTGCCGCGCACGGCCGCCACGCGCATGCCCGGCGCGAGGCCGGCCACGTCCGCCACGCTGCCGGCGCGCACGGCGACGATCACCGCCTCGTTGCCGGCCCACTCGCCCCACAGGTCGGTGCCGTGCGGCACGGGCCGCGGCGAATCGGGGTTGTGCGCCTCGAGCTGGACGTGGTCGTCGCGCAGTTCCGCGAGCACGCCCTCGAGGGCGGCGAGCAGCTCCGCGCGCGTGCGGGCGGCGACGGCGCGCGGACGCCACCGGGCGCGCGCCGCCTTCCAGGCCGGCCGGTCCTCGAGGTAGGCGTAGCCCTCGTCGATCGCGTGCCAGAGGGCGTCGAAATCCTGCGCGGGGCGGTGCGCCGGATCGGCCGCCCGTGCGAGCGCCGGCCCGGCCAGGGCCGCCGCGAGGGCTTGCGCGAGGAAACGCCGGCGCGAGGTCATCGCCAGCGGCCGCTCACGGCGCCAGGGGCGGGGGCACCCCGTCGGGCAGCGCCGTGCGCGCCACGTTCATCACCATCGCGAGCAGCGAGTAGTAGCCGCACAGGCCCGTGAGGTCGATGACGCCGCGCTCGCCGAAGAGCTCGACGGCGCGGGCGTAGGTGGGGTCGGAGACGCCGCGGTTCACGAGCAGCTCCTGCAGGAAATCGTGCACCACGGCCTCGTCCGGCGCCATGGTGTCCGGCCGGCGTCCCTGGGAGAGCGCCTCGATGGTCGCGGGCGCGACGCCCACGCGCTCGGCGATGGGCGCGTGCACGTGCCATTCGGTCTGCTGCGTCCAGCGGCGCGAGACGACCAGGATGGCGAACTCCGACAGGCGTGGCTCGAGCGCGCTGCGGTAACGCAGGTACTCGCCCGTCTTCTGCAGGGGGGCCATGAAGTCGGGGCTGCGCAGCAGCGGGATGAAGGGGCCGAACACCGATCCGCGCGGCCCCGAGGCGAGCTCGGCGGCCGCGCGCGCCTGCGCCGGCGTGTAGTGCTCCGGCGCGATGGGCGGCATGCGATCGGTGGGCATGGGCTAGACGACCTTGACGCTGATGTCGTAGAGGCCGTCGATGTGGCCGAGCATCACGTCGCCGCGCACCACCGGGCCGACGTTCTCGGGCGTGCCGGAGTAGATGATGTCGCCGGGGAACAGCTCGTAGAAGGTGGAGAGGTTCGCGATCTGCTCGGCGACGTTCCAGGTCATCTGGTTCAGGTCGGCGCTTTGCTTCACGGCGCCGTTCACCTTGAGCGTGATCGCGCCCTTGGTGAAGTGGCCCGTGCGCGAGGCCGGGTGCAGGTGACTGATCACCGCGGACTTGTCGAAGCTCTTGCCGACCTCCCAGGGCTTCTTCTGGTCGCCCATCGCGCGCTGCAGGTCGCGGCGCGTCATGTCGAGGCCCACGGCGTAGGCGTAGACCATGTCGAGCGCCTGCGCCGCGGTCACGTTGCGCCCGCCCTTGCCCAGCGCGGCCACCAGCTCGACCTCGTAGTGGTAGTTCTTGGTGATCGGCGGGTAGGGGTGGTCCACGGTGACGCCCTGCGGCACGACCTGGATCGCGTCCGTGGGCTTCTGGAAGAAGAACGGCGGCTCGCGCGTGGGGTCCGATCCCATCTCGCGGGCATGGGCAGCGTAGTTGCGGCCGACGCAGTAGATGCGGCGCACCTGGTACTGGCCCTCCTCGCCCACGACGGGCACGGTGACGGGCGACTGCGCGAACAGCAGCTTCGGGCCGGCGGCGCCGGACGGGCCCGGGCTCGCGCACGCGGCGACGGTGGCGGCGCCGATCGCGGCGCCGGCATTCAGGAATTCTCTCCGGGACCTGCTCATGGTCGATTCTCCTCTCGGTGTGGGGACGCCCGGTTCATGGTGCCGGGTCGGGGCCATCCTAGCCGATCGGCCGCCCGCGCGCCGATGACCGCGGTCAAACGCGGCCGGCGCTCAGGGCGCCTCGTGCGGCAGCGGCACGGGGCCGCGCGCGGCGATCGCGTCCACCTGGAAGAGGCGCTCGGTGAGCACCGCCGCGCGCGTGAAGCCCGAGGCGACCAGGAAGAACTGCCGGCTCGGGTAGCCGGCGGCGAGCGTCGGGAACCCGGTGACGCCCATCTGCTGGCTCGTGGAGAAATCCAGGTTCGTCTCGTCCTTCATGGCCTGGCCCCCGAAGGCGGCGAGGAAGGCCTCGCGGTCCAGGCCGGCGGCGGCGGCCAGGTCGGCCAGCACGGCGGTGTCGGTCACGTCCTGCCCCTGCGCGAAGAACGCGTGCTGCACGCGTTTCAGGAAGCCGAGCGCCTGCTGCGGCGCGAGGTGCCGGCAGGTGACGACCGCGCGGCTGGCGGGCTCGGTGTCGTAGGCGAAGCCCTCGCGCGCCACGGCGGCGGGCTCGACCGGCAGGCCGGATTCCAGGCGCACCTGCGCCCAGTGCGCGGCGAGCATCTCGCGGAAGGCGGGCGTGACGGGCTCGCGGTTGAAGGGACGCAGGCCGCCCAGGGTGAGCTCCAGGCGCATGCCGGGCATCTCGGCGAGGAAGGTCTCCAGCTGCGGCCCGAACCCGTAGCACCAGGCGCACATCGGGTCCGCGAAATAGACGAGGTAGCGTTCGCTCATCCGGCGCGCGTCTGGCCCAGGGAGACCGCGGCGACGCGGTTGCGCCCGCGGTTCTTCGCCACGTACAGGGCCTCGTCGGCGCGGCCGATCAGGCGGTCCAGGCCCTCGGGGCCCTCGTCGATGCGGGCGGCGACGCCCGCGCTCGTGGTGAGCGAGATCTCGATGCCGTCCACCAGCAGCGGCTCCTTGCAGACGGACTTGCGGATGCGGCCGGCGAGCGTCACGGCGCCGGGGCCGGGCACGTCGGGCAGCAGCAGGCAGAATTCCTCGCCGCCGTAGCGCACCAGGATGTCCTCCTTGCGCAGCTGCTCGCGCACCAGGAGCGCGAAGCGCTGCAGCACGTGGTCGCCGACCAGGTGGCCGTAGGTGTCGTTGATGCGCTTGAAGTGGTCGATGTCGAGCAGCACGAGGGAGACGGGCGTGTCCAGGCGCCGGGCGCGCGAGAGCTCCTTCTCGGCCAGCTCGATGAAGGTGCGGCGGTTGAAGGCGCCGGTGAGCGGGTCGGTGGAGGCGAGCTGGCGGGCGACGTAGTCCGCCCGCTCCTTCTGCATGAGCAGGAAGGCCACGGAGGACGTGAGGATCACCGCGTAGCCCAGCAGGACCGAGATCGACTGGAAGGGCGAGGGGTCGAGCAGCCCCGAGACCGAGACGGGCTCGAGCAGCACGCCGATCGCGCGCGCGAAGAAGCTGAAGGCGCCGATGAGGAAGCTGCCCACCAGCAGGCCGCGCGTGGCGTTGCTCACGTCCGGCAGGGGGCGCCAGACGAGCGCGGCGACCACCGACATCGCGCCGAAGTAGAGGATGCTGCACACGAGCGTGCGGCCCGCGTCGTCCTCCGACAGCGCCGCGGAGGCGAAGGCCACGAGCATGCCGAATACCACGTGGACCACCTGCGGCACGTCGGCCTTGCGGAAGGCGGCCATGGCGCCCGCGGCGAGCGCGAGCGAGATGGCGAACAGGCCGTTCGCGACGACCACGCCCAGCCAGACCGGCAGGTCGGCCCGGCCCGCGTACAGCGCGAAGGCGAAGGCCTGCACCACGAGGCCGACCGTCCAGTGCCCCAGGCCGTCACGACGGCTGCGGCCCGTGCCGACCCAGAGGGCGCCGGCGAGCACCACGTTGGTCACGACCAGGACGATGAAGAGGGAGCGAACGTCGAACATGACGCCAACCTTAGTCCTCGGGGTCGGAATGGGCCGTGCCGTGCTTCACAGATGGCGGGGCGGGCGGGTGACAGGCGTAATGGTAGCGTAACGGGCGTGCGGGCCGAAGGGGGCGGCGCCCTTCAGTTCCTCAGCAGGTTCATGGCGACCATCTCGACGAACTTGCGCGGCGGGATGAAGCCCTTGCCCCACTTCGCGTCGTATTCCGCCGTGACCGGCGAATCCACGATCTCCTCGAGCTTGCGGCCGTCCTTGATCAACTGCCTCACCCGCGAGAGCACGGTCGAGAGCATGTCGCGGTATTCCTTCAGCTGCGCGCGGTTCGAGAGCGGGCCGTGCCCCGGGATGATCTTCGTCCTGTCGGTGGCCAGGGCGAGCGCGCGGTCGGCCGCGGCGACCACGCCCTCGACCGTGCCGCCGCTCGAGGTGTCGACGAACGGGTAGAACCCGTTGAAGTAGGTGTCGCCCATGTGGATCACGTCGGACTTGCGCAGGTGCACGATCGTGTCGCCGTCGGTGTGCGCGCGCGGCACGTGGAAGGCGTGGATCTCCTCGCCGTTCAGGTGGAAGGTGGCGTCGGCGGAGAAGGTGACCACCGGCAGCGCGGCGCGCGGCGCCGGGTCGATGTTCATGCGCATGAACTCGATGAACTGCGAGGTCTCCATGCGCCGGCGCACGTTGTCGTGCGCGACGATGAGCGCGCCCTCGCCGCCCAGGTTCTCGTTGCCGCCGGTGTGGTCGAAGTGCCAGTGGGTGTTCAGCACGAACCTCACCGGCTTCGCCGTGATCGCCGCGATCGCCGCCTTGATCTTCGGGGTGAGCGGGGCGAACTGGTCGTCGATGAGGAAGGCGCCGTCCGCACCCGCGGACAGGCCGAGGTTGCCGCCCGAACCGGTGAGCATCCACGCCGTGTCGGCGATCCTCTCGGCCTTGATCTCGACCTTGGAGAAATCCTGCTGCGCCGCCGCAGGCAGGCAGCAGGCGGCCAGGGCGAGGGCGGCCAGCGCGAGCGCCTTCCGGGCGGGACCTGCCGCGCGGCGCCTCATTCGACCTTCCCGATGCGCTTCACGACCTCGGCGAGCTTCCTCGCGTCGGCGTCCCAGAACGCGCGGAACTGCGGCTGGTCGAGGTACTGCACCGGCGTATCCACGCGCGAGAGCGCAGCGAGGAAGGCCGGGTCCTGCGCGGCCGCGCGCGCCGCCTCGCGCAGGCGCGCGATGACGGGCTCGGGCGTGCCGGCCGGCACGAACAGGCCGGTCCACTGCGAGAACTGCGCGTCGTAGCCGAGCTCCTTCAGCGTGGGCACCTCGGGCAGGGCGGGGTGGCGGGCCTCGCCCCAGCTCGCGAGCACGCGCACCTTGCCGCCCTTGACGTGGCCCATGATGGACGACGGGCCCGTCGAGAGCGCGTCGACGCTGCCCCCGAGCAGCGCCACGACGGCCGGGCCCGCGCCGGTGAAGGGCACGTGCAGCATCTTCGCGCCGGCGGCGTTGCCCAGCATCTCCATGGGCACGTGCATCGTGCCGTAGTTGCCCGAGGAGCCGTAGGGAATGGCGCCCGGCGCCCTGCGCGCGGCCTCCAGCATGTCCTTCACGCTCTTCCACGGGCTGTCGGCGCGAACCGCGAGCACGGTCGGGTCGGCGGTGAAGCGCGCGATCGGCACGAGTTGCGGCAGCGTGAACATGGGATCGCGCCCGAGGATCCGGTCCGCCTCGGGGATGATCGAGATGGACGAGAGCGCGAGCAGCACGGTGTACCCGTCCGGCTTCGCCCGCGAGACGTACTGCATGCCCACGCCCCCGCCGGCGCCGGCCTTGTTCTCCACGACCACGGGTTGCTTCAGCAGGCGCGTGAGGGCCTCGGCCAGCGGGCGCGCGGTGATGTCCGCGACCCCGCCCGGCGGGAAGGGCACGATCATCGTGACGGCATGCGTGGGGTAGTCGGCCTGCGCCAGCGCGGCGCAGGACAACGCGAGGGCGGCGGCGGCCCCGAGGGCTTGGCGAAGCATGGTGTCTCCTCCTTCTGGAAGGCGCCCATCCTAGCCTGCCGGGCGCGGGCGCACCAAGCCGGGGCCGGGCGCTCCTAGGGCTGGCGGCAGGGCAGGCCCGCGGGGCCGGCGATGTCCTTGCCGTCCGGGCCGGCCACGCGCACCACGAAGGGCGTGCCGAGCGCGGCGTCCTTCGCCTTGGCGTCGAAGCGCGGGTTGGGCTGGATGCGCACGATGCCGTCGCCGGGGATCTTCACCACCCGCCCGGGCCGGGTGCCACGCGGCACGCCGCACTGGTAGGCCGGCTCGCCCGCGACGGTGACCGTGAAATCGACCACGGAAAGCGGCTTGCCGTCGGGGTTGCAGTCCAGGTTCTTGTAGGCGCAGCAGGCGTGGCCCCCGGGCTTCACCGAGGCCTTGAGCTCGTTGCCCTCGCGGCGCGTGTCCGGGTTGGGGTCCTGCGCGACGGCGACCGCGAGGTCCTTCAGGTCGTTGTGGATGCAGTAGGCGCGCGCGGCGGGCGCGGCGGCGACCCAGGCCGCGGCGAGGACGAGCAAGGCGGCGATGCGCATGACGGCCTCCGGGAAGCGTTGGCGTGGGCCGATTCTACCCGGCGTCGCCGACGGGCGCGGCGAACCAGCGGCCCTGCACGTGGGCCCCGGCGAAGAGGCCGGCCAGCGAGAGCAGCAGCGGCCAGTTGCCCGCGCCCAGGCCCGCGATCGCCGGGCCGGGGCATACCCCCGACAGGCCCCAGCCCACCCCGAAGAGGGCGGCGCCCAGGATCGTGCGCCGGTCCAGGCGCGCGGGGTGGCGCTCGAACGCGCCGCCCGCCAGGGGCTTCGCGAGCAGGCGCGGGGCGAGCTGGTAGGCCACGAGCGTGAGGCCCGCCGCCGCGCCCAGCACCAGCAGCAGGCCGAAATCGCGCAGCAGCAGGAACGAGAGCACCGCCTCCGGCTGGATCATGGTGGAGAGCGCCAGGCCGAAGCCGAACAGGGCGCCGGCGGCGAGGACGATGGCGAGGCGCGCGGCGCTCATCGCTGCAGCGCCCACACGAGGTTCGCGGTGAGGATGGCCGTCGCGAGGAAGACGAGCACGGCCACGAGCGAGGGCAGCCTGAGCGAGGCCAGGCCGCAGATGCCGTGCCCGGCCGTGCAGCCGTTGGCCAGCCGCGCGCCGAAGCCCGCGACGAAGCCGCCGGCGAGCAGCTGCCAGGCCGGGACCTGGGTCACGGCGATTCCCGCGGGCGAAGCGAACGCCCAGGCGGCCGCGCCCATCACCAGGCCCAGGGCGTAGGCGAGGCGCCAGCCGCGGCTCGAGACGAAGCGCGCCTCGCGGAAATGCGGCGCCTTCGACACCCACGACCAGGCGGCCGTGAACAGCGTGCTCATGCCGCCCAGGAGGCCCGTCCCGGCGAAGAGCAGGCTCATGCCGGCGCCCAGCAGCAGGCCGCCGGCGAGGAAATGGGCGTAGCCCAGGGGGAAGAGGGAATCGAGCATGGCGGGTCCGGTGTCCGGGCGAAGGGCGCGATGGTGGCACCGTCGCCCCCGCGAGGCAATCGCGACAGGCCCTACACTGTCCGTTCGACCACTCCCGGGAGCCGTCCATGCGATCCGCCCTTGCCGTGCTCGTTCTCGCGCTCGCTGCCCTCGCGGCGGGCCCCGCCCAGTCCCAGGCGCCGCGACCGTCCGCCGAGAAGGTCGCCGCGATGCAGAAGCTCGCCGCCCTGATGGGAGGGCACTGGAAGGGCACGGGCTGGTGGGAATTTCGTCCCGGCACCCGCTCGACGTTCGACTCGGCCGAGACGGTGACCCCGCGCGCTGGCGGCATGGCCCTCGAGGTCCTCGGCCGCCATACCGTGAACCGCGAGGGCCGCGAGGTGGTCATCCACGACGCCTTCGGGATGCTCTGGTACGACGAGGCGGGCAAGCGCTACCGGATGAAGGCCGCCACGCAGGCCGGCCACGTGAGCGAGTTCGAGCTGGACGTCGACGACACGGGCTACCGCTGGTCGCACCCGTCCTTCGACGGCAAGGGCACGATCCGCTACCGGACGACGCTGACCGCCGACACGTGGCTGGAGCGGGGCGAGCTCTCCGTCGACGGCGCGACCTGGCGGCCGGTCTTCGAGATGTCGCTCAGGCGCGCGAACTGACCGCGGCGGCGCCGTCGAGCGCGAGCTGCTCCGCGATGGGGCGCGCCGGGAAATGGAAGGGAACCGGCCCGTCGGGCTGGGCGTGCAGGAACTGGCGCACGAACGGGTCGTCGGAGGCCAGCATCTCGGCGGTGGGGCCGTGCCCGACGATGCGCCCCTCGCCCATCAGGTAGAGGTAGTCGGCGAGCTTCACGGCCTCGGGCACGTCGTACGTCACCACCACCGAGGTGCCCCCGAGCGCGTCGTTCAGCGTGCGGATGAGGTTGCAGATCACGTTGAGCGTGATCGGGTCCAGGCCCGCGAAGGGCTCGTCGTAGATGACGAGGTCCGGGTCCAGGGCGATGGCGCGCGCGAGGGCCACGCGCCGGGCCATGCCGCCGGAGAGCTCGTTCGGGTAGAGCTTGTGCGCCCCGCGCAGGCCCACCGCGTTCAGCTTCATCTTCACCAGGTCCGAGATGAGCTCCTCCGGCAGGCCGGTGTGCTCGCGGATGGGGAAGGCCACGTTCTCGAACACCGTGAGGTCGCTGAACAGGCCCCCCTTCTGGAACATCATCCCCACCTGCCGGCGCAGCGCGTAGAGCCCGTCGTGGTCGAGCTCGTGCACGACCTGGCCGCACAGGCGCACCTGGCCGGCGGCGGGCCTGAGCGCCCCGCCGATCAGCTGCAGCAGCGTCGTCTTGCCGCAGCCGCTCGTGCCCAGGATCGCCACCACCTTGCCGCGCGGGATCTCGAGCGACAGGCCCTGCAGCACCTTGCGCGCGCCATAGGCGAAATGCAGGTCGCTGATCTCGATCAGTTTCTCGTCGCGGGAGCGGGGAAGCATGCCGGCATTGTAAGCTAGCGGATTATTCCGGGAGACGAGCCATGGCCGAGATCCGCAATCTCGCCGTATTCTGCGATTTCGAGAACGTCGCGCTCGGCGTTCGCGAGGCGCGCTACGACAAGTTCGACATCAGCAAGGTGCTCGAGCGCCTGCTGGTGAAGGGGAGCATCGTGGTGAAGAAGGCCTACTGCGACTGGGAGCGCTACAAGGAGTTCAAGGCGCCCATGCACCAGGCCTCCTTCGAGCTGATCGAGATCCCCCACGTGCGCCAGTCGGGCAAGAATTCCGCCGACATCCGCATGGTCGTGGACGCGCTCGACCTGTGCTACACCAAGAGCCACGTCGACACGTTCGTGATCGTGAGCGGCGACTCGGACTTCTCCCCCCTCGTGTCCAAGCTGCGCGAGAACGCGAAGACCGTGATCGGCATCGGGGTGAAGAAGAGCACCTCGGACCTGCTCATCGCCAACTGCGACGAGTTCATCTACTACGACGACCTGGTGCGCGAGCAGCCCAAGCGCCAGGGCGCGCGCAAGGCCGAGCCCAAGGCCGAGGGCAAGGCCGCCGCCCCGGCCGGCAAGAAGGACAAGGACGAGGCCCCGGCCATGCCCGGCGTCGGCAAGAAGCAGGAGGCGATCGACCTGGTGCTCGAGACGATCGACGACATGATCGACGAGCGCGGCCCGGAGGAGACGCTCTGGGGCTCGATGGTGAAGCAGGCCATCAAGCGCAGGAAGCCCGGCTTCAGCGAGAGCTACTACGGCTACCGCTCCTTCAACCACCTGCTCGAGGAACTGGAGGACAAGGGCCTGGTGGACCTGGAGCGCGACGAGAAGAGCGGCGGCTACACGATCCGGAGCATCGCCCCGGACGAGTGAGCGGCGCCGCGGCGCACGAGGGTAGAATTTCCACGATCCAGTGCCAAGGGGAGGCAAGCGAATGGGTTTCGTCGATCGCGTCAAGAACATCCTGCTGCAGCCGAAGGCCGAATGGCCGGTCATCGCGGGCGAGGGCACGACCACGGGCGAGCTCTTCGGCGGCTACGTCGCCCCGCTCGCCGGCGCCTCGGCGCTGGCGGGCTTCATCGGCTCCTCGATCATCGGGGTGAGCATCCCCTTCGTCGGCTCCTACCGGGTGCCCCTGGTGGCGGGGATCTCCACGGCGGTGCTGCAGTTCGTCTTCGCGCTGGTGGGGGTGTTCATCCTTTCGCTCGTGATCAACGCCCTGGCGCCGAGCTTCGGCGGCCAGAAGGACCAGGCGCGGGCGATCAAGGTGGCGGTGTACTCGTACACGCCGGCGTGGATCGCGGGCGTGCTGCACGTGCTGCCGGTGTTCGGCGTCACGATGCTGATCCTCATCATCTCGCTGTACGGGCTCTACCTGCTGTACCTGGGGCTGCCGGCGCTCATGAACAGCCCGCCGGAGAAGTCGATCGGCTACACCGCGGTGGTGGTGATCTGCGCCATCGTGATCAGCCTGGTGCTCGGCCTCGTGGTGGGCGCCTTCACGGCGATGTTCGGCGGCGGCATGGGCGCGATGGGCGGCCTGGGGGGCATGCGCGGCGAGCGGCCCTCCATCCAGGTCGACAAGGACTCCCCGCTGGGCAAGCTCGAGGGATTCGGCAAGAAGATGGAGGAGGCCGGCCGGAAGATGGAGGCCGCGCAGAAGAGCGGCGACCCGAACGCGCAGGCCAAGGCCGCGATGGAGGGGCTGGGCGCGATGCTCGGCGGCGGCAAGCGCTACGAGCCGCTCTCGCTCGAGGCGCTCAAGCCCTACTCGCCCGAGAGCTTCGCGGGACTGCCGCGCAAGGAGCAGGAGACCGAGCGCGGCGGCCCCACCGGCCTGGAGATGGCGAAGGTTCATTCGACGTACGACGACGGCGCCGGGCGGCACGTGCGGCTGGAGGTCACCGACACGGGGGGCGCCGGCGGCCTGCTGGGCCTGGCCGGCTGGATGAACGTGCAGGGCGACAGGGAGAACGACCGCTACCGCGAGAGCACGCGCCGCGACGGCGAC
>JBGAOO010000106.1:0-11061 GCA_044221765.1 Usitatibacteraceae bacterium
GCCGGGGGCGCCATGCAGGCGGTGCCCGGCCCCTTCCTGAATCACACGGACGACGAGCTGACCCTCCTCGAAGCCCTCGTGGGGCGAGAACCACCGTTCAAGGGGCAATACCCCTTCAACAAATACTGAACCGCCGGGTGCGCCCAAGGTCCCATAGTTGAGTGGTTTACTCGACTATACGTGGCAACCTATACTGGCGATCCGTTGAAAGGAAACCTCATGAACGAGCGCACGACCCTGCCCATCCCGGACGTCCAGGCGACGCCCGACGTGCGCCGGCTGGCCATCGACCGGGTGGGGATCAAGGCCATCCGCCACCCCATGCGGATCCTCGAGCGCACCGGGAACGTGCAGCACACCGTGGCCACCTTCAACATGTACGTGGGCCTGCCGCACCAGTTCAAGGGCACGCACATGTCGCGCTTCGTGGAGATCCTGAACGCCCACGAGCGCGAGATCACCGTCGATTCCTTCCGCGCGATGCTGCGCGAGATGGTGAAGAAGCTCGAGGCCGAAACCGGCCACGTCGAGATGTCCTTCCCCTACTTCGTCGCGAAGAAGGCGCCGGTCTCCGGCGTGCAGAGCCTGCTCGACTACGAGGTCACCTTCATCGGCGAGATCATCGAGGGGCGCGAGCTCTTCACGCTCAAGGTGCTCGTGCCGGTGACGAGCCTTTGCCCCTGCTCCAAGAAGATCTCGGAGTACGGCGCCCACAACCAGCGCTCGCACGTGACCATCGCCGCGCGGGTGCAGAGCTTCGTGTGGATCGAGGAGCTCGTCGACCTGGTCGAGAAGCAGGCCTCGAGCGAGCTCTACGGCCTGCTGAAGCGCCCGGACGAGAAGTACGTGACGGAACTCGCGTACGACAACCCCAAGTTCGTCGAGGACATGGTCCGCGACATCTCGGCCAAGCTGAACGAGGACCCGCGCATCGAGGCCTACGTGGTGGAATCGGAGAATTTCGAGTCGATCCACAACCACTCGGCCTACGCGATGATCCGCAAGAACTGGCCGCTCGCCTAGCCCGCCGGGCGGCGGCTAGTAGCGCTTGGTGAGCGTGAGGTTGCCGCCCTCGCGGCGCATCTCCGTGCGGTTCAGGAAGCTCATGCCCAGGAGCGCCACGTCCAGGCCGGGCGAATCGTGCACGATCGCGTCGACGGAGGTGAGGGTCATGGCGCCGATCGCCACCGAGTCCAGGCGCACCTTGTAGACCAGCACGCGGCCGTTGGCCGTCATCGAGGTGGCCTGCTCGCCGCGCTTGTAGTTGATGCCCAGGCGCTGCGCCTCGGTAGCGGGCAAGGTCACGAGCGTGGCCCCCGTGTCCACCAGGAAGCGCATCCGGGCGCCGTTCACCTGGCCCTCGGTCATGAAATGGCCGTTCGCGTCCGCGGCGAGCGAGACGCTCTGCCGCTCGCCGGTGAGCGCGGCCGATTCCACGTGCTGGCCCAGTTCCATGACCTGCCGCTTGCCGTCGATCTCGAGCGTGGCCGACTTCGAGTCCGCCGCGAGCAGGAGCACCCCCTCGGGCGAGCGCTGACCCACCGACAGCGTGCGCGGCGCGCCGCCATCGATCACCACCAGGGCCTTCCCGGGGAACAGGCCGATCACGTTCACCTGCGCGGCGAGCGCCCCCGTGGCCGCGAAGAGCGCGAGGCCCATACAATGCCGCTGTCTCCACCGGATGCCCATTCGATGAACCCCGTCGCCGTCCTGCGCCACGCCCCGACCGAAGGGCCGGGCTATCTTGCCACATTCCTCGATGCCCACCGGATCGCCTGGCGCCTGGTGCGGCTCGACGAGGGCGAGCCCGTGCCCGCGAGCGCCACGGGTTTCGCCGGCCTGGCTTTCATGGGCGGCCCCATGAGCGCGAACGACCGCCTGCCCTGGACCGACCCGGTGCTCCGGCTCATCCGAGACGCCGTCGCGAGCCGCGTGCCCGTGATCGGCCACTGCCTGGGCGGGCAATTGCTCTCGCGGGCGCTGGGCGGGGAAGTCCGTCCCAATCCGGTGAAGGAGATCGGCTGGGGGCGCGTCGACGTCGAGGACACGCCGCTCGCGCGCGAGTGGTTCGGGGCCGACCTGGCGTCCTTCACCACCTTCCAGTGGCATGGCGAGACTTTCACGATCCCGCCCGGCGGCAACCGCATCCTCCGGGGCGAGCATTGCGCCAACCAGGCCTATGTCGTGGACGGCCTGCACCTGGGGATGCAGTGCCACGTCGAGATGACGCCGGAAATGATCCGCACCTGGTGCGAGACCGGCGCCGACGAGATCGCGCAGAGCCGGGGAAGCCCCGCCGTCCAGGACACGACGGCGATCGGCCGCGAAACCCCGGAGCGCCTGCCCGCGCTCTCGGCGACGGCGCAGCGGCTCTACACCCGCTGGATACGCGGGCTGGCCGGGCGCGTGGACGCCGCCTAGTCGCGCAGGTTCTGGATGGTGAGCGGGACTTCCGTCACGCCCGAGCGCACCAGCTGGATCGCCTCCTGCAGCACGTCCTTCTTCGCCCCGGTGACGCGCACGACCTCCCCCTGGATGGCCGTGGTGACCTTGAGCTTGGCGTCCTTGATCATCTTCACGATGCGCTTGGCCAGCTCGGTCTCGATGCCGTTCTTCACCGTGATCCTCTGCTTCACCTTGTCGCCGCCGATCTTCTCCGGCTTGTCGATGGTGAGCAGCCGCGCGTCGACCCCGCGCTTGGCGAACTTCGCGTGCAGCACGTCGCGCACCTGCCCGAGCTTGAACTCGTCGTCGGCGAAGGCCGTGAGCTCGTGCTCCTTCTGCTCGATGCGCGCGTCCGAGCCCTTGAAATCGAAGCGGTTGGCGATCTCCTTGTTCGACTGCTCGATCGCGTTCTTCACTTCCACCAGGTTCGCCTCGCAGGCGATGTCGAACGACGGCATGGGCTTCTCCCCGGGCTAGGGTCGTTTCAGGGGCGCGGCACGGGCTTCGGGTCGGTCACCGTCACCACGCCCATCGTCTCGCGCAGGGCACGTGCGCTCGCGGTCTCCACGAACTTCCCGATCTCGCCGGCGAGCTGCTCGGGCGTGAGGTTCGCCTGCACGTCCGTGGCGGTCCACATCGGATCCCAGATCTTCCGGTAGTCGAAGCGGCCCTCGGTCTCGAGCACCTCGAGCGTCTTCGCATCGAGCACCCAGACGCGCGTGTAGAAGAAAGGCGCGATGAACACGTCGGAACGGTTCGCCTCGCCCGCGGGCGTCTGCGCGTCGTCCTCGACGTGCGTGTCCAGGCCGGCGTCGAAGCCGGGCAGCGACAGCGTTCGCCCGCGCTCGAGGGGCTGGACATACACCCCGATGCCCTGGAGCTTCGTGCCCATGGACTGGCGATTGCCGCGCACGAAGGCGGGCGTCACGACGACGATCCTGTCCCAGCCCTGGCGGGCCGGCAGGCCCTCGAGCGCCCGCGCGACCTTGCCGATGGCCACGCGCTCGCGCTCGGCACCGGCGATGCCCTTCATCTCGGCCGGGTTGAGCTTCACGAAGACGCGCTCGCTGCCCGGTTCGGCCTGCGCCACCACCCGGTCGAGGCCGCGCAGCACGGCGGCGTTGAGCGCGTCGTCCGGCACGGTGACGGTATGGCGGATGTAGGGCTCCAGGTGCGAGCCCACGTGCTGTCGCTGGCGGACGTAGCTGAACTGGTCGCCGACGGCGGAGACGAGCGCGAAGACGCGCGGGCGCCCGGCGGGCTCCGCGGCCGCGTGCGCGAGCGCGGCCGCCAGCGCGCAGATCGCCGCAGCCAGGGCCGCCGCCACCGGGCGCGGGCTCATGTCTCCACCCGTCCCAGCAGGAGGTATTCCATGAGCGCCTTCTGCACGTGCAGCCGGTTCTCGGCCTCTTCCCAGACGACGCTCTGCGGCCCTTCGAGCACCTCGGCGGACACTTCCTCGCCGCGATGCGCCGGCAGGCAGTGCATGAACAGCGCCTGGTCGCTCGCCGCGGCCATCATCTCCGCGTCCACCATGAACGCCGCGAACGCGCTCTTTCGCTGCGCGGTCTCGGATTCGAAGCCCATGCTCGTCCAGACGTCGGTCGTGACGAGGTCCGCTCCCCGGCAGGCGGCGACCGGGTCGCTGAAGAGCGCCAGGTGCTCGCGGCCGATGCCCGCGGCGCGCGAAGGCTCGAGCTCGTAGCCGGCCGGGCTCGCGACGTTCAGCCGGAACCCCAGGATCGTGGCCGCCTGCAGCCAGGTGTTGCACATGTTGTTGCTGTCGCCGATCCAGGCCACGGTGCGGCCGGCGATGGACCCGCGGTGCTCGACGTACGTGTAGATGTCCGCGAGGATCTGGCACGGGTGGTACTCGTTCGTGAGCCCGTTGATGACGGGCACGCGCGAGTGGGCCGCGAAGCGCTCGAGGATCGACTGCTCGAAGGTGCGGATCATCACGATGTCCACCATCCGCGAGACGACCCGCGCCACGTCCTCGATGGGCTCGCCCCGGCCCAGCTGCGTGTCGCCCATGTTGAGCACGATGGAGGCCCCGCCCAGCTGGAACATCCCCGCCTCGAAGGAGACGCGCGTGCGCGTGGAGCTCTTCTCGAAGACCATCGCGAGCATGCGGTCCACGAGCGGCTGGTAGGCGATGTAGTTCTTGAAGCGCTCCTTGATGACGCGCGTGCGCTTGAAGAGGTGCTCGATCTCCTCGCCGGAGAAGTCGCGAAGCTGGAGGAAGTGCCTCATGGCTGCCTTTCGCGCGCGCCGGCCGCGGGCTCGGCCAGGAAGGCCTTCACGAGAGGGGCGAGGATCGCGACGATCTCCCGCGCCTGCGCGTCGTCCAGGATGAGCGGCGGCAGCAGGCGCACCACCTTGTCGACCGTGACGTTCAGCACCAGGCCCGCCTCCAGCGCGCGGCCCACCAGCACCCCGCAGGGGCGGTCGAGTTCGATGCCGATCATGAGCCCGGCGCCGCGCACCTCCTTCACGCCGGCGAGCCCCGCGAACGCCTCGCGCAGGCCCCGCTGGATCGCCTCGCCCTGGCGCGCGGCGTTCTCGAGCAGGCCGTCCTTCTCCAGGACCTCGAGGGTGGTGAGCGCGGCCACCGACACGAGCGGCCCGCCGCCGAAGGTCGTGCCGTGGTTGCCCGGCTTGAACACCTGCGCCGCCACGCCCTTCGCGAGGCAGGCGCCGATCGGCACGCCCGAGCCCAGGCCCTTGGCGAGCGACATCACGTCCGGCGAGATGCCCGCCCACTGGTGCGCGAACCACTTGCCCGTGCGCCCGATGCCGCTTTGCACCTCGTCGACCATGAGCAGCCACTGGCGCCGGTCGCAGAACTCGCGCAACTGGCGCACGTAGGCGGCATCGGCCACGTTGATGCCGCCCTCGCCCTGGAGCACCTCGAGCAGGACGGCCACGACGGACGGGTGCTCGCCCAGGCGCTCGATCGCGCCCAGGTCGTTGTACGGCACGCGCAGGAACCCGCCCATGAGCGGCTCGAAGCCGGCCTGCGCCTTGCGCGAGCCGGTGGCCGAGAGCGTGGCGAGGGTGCGGCCGTGCCAGGCCCTTTCCATCACGATGATCGCCGGGTTCCCGATGCCGCGCTGGTGGCCGTGCAGGCGCGCGATCTTGATCGCGCATTCGTTCGCCTCGGCGCCGGAATTGCAGAAGAAGGCATTGTCCATGCCGGCGAGGGCGCACAGGCGCTCGGCCAGGCGCTCCTGCTCGGGCACGCGGAAGAGATTCGAGGTGTGGATGAGCCTGGCGGCCTGCTCGGCGATGGCGCGCACGAGCACGGGATGGCCGTGGCCCAGGCCGTTCACGGCGATGCCGGCGAGGGCGTCGAGGTAGCGCTTGCCCTCGGTATCCCACAGCCAGGCGCCCTCGCCGCGCGCGAACGCGACCGGCTGGGGCGCATAGGTCTTCATGAGATGGGCGGCCGTCATTTACGCCTCGCAGAAACGGTCACGGCGGCCTGGCGCCGCCGTGGAAGTGGAGCCGTCGATTATCGGCAAATTCCCCCCCTGCCGCAACCGCGCGCGAGCGGCCCCGGCGAGGGGCGCGATAGAATGGCGGTCTTCGTCACCCGAGCACCCGCCCGCCCGGCACCCCGGCCGGCGGCCACGACCATGTCCACCGCCCCCGCGGCGATCATCATCCAGGGGATCACCCGAGCCGGCCGCGCCTTCCGTCCCAGCGACTGGGCCGAGCGCCTGTGCGGCGTGATGTCCACCTTCGGGGGAGACCAGCAGATGCGCTACTCGTCGTACGTGCGCCCGATCCTGATGGACGGCGTGCGCTGCGTGTTCGTGAAGCCGGAGCTGCGCAGCGTGGAGCCGCGGGCGTACCGCTTCCTGATCGACTTCGCGACCGACAACGAACTGGTGGTGATCGATCCGACGCACCCGGAAGGGTCGGCGGATTTCTGCCCCGTGCCCGGCGTGAGCCTGGGGCCCGGGGGCTGAGCGCCCCCGGTTGCCGCGGCGCCCTAGGCGCGGCCGGCGAGCGCCTTGATCTGCTGGGCGAGGCGGCTCTTGTGACGGGCGGCCTTGTTCTTGTGGATGATCTTCTTGTCCGCGATGCTGTCGATCGTCGAGACGTTCGCGTTGAACGCGGTCTGCGCGGCCGCGGCATCGCCGGCGGCGATCGCGGTCTTCACCTTCTTGATCGCGGTGCGAAGCGTGGTGCGAAGGCCCATGTTGGCAGTGCGCTGCTTGGCTGCCTGCTTGGCGCGTTTCGCGGCCTGTTTGGAATTGGCCATATGTCTGAATCCTAGGGTCGGGGGTCAAAAGCGAAGCCTGATATTATACAGCGCTTGTCCTGTCAAAACAAAGCCCTAGCTTTCCCCCGCCGGCCGGGGACCCGCCGGGCCCCCTTCCCGCCTCCCGCCCCATGAACCTGCTCAAGTCCGCCGCCTCGGTGAGCGCGATGACGCTGCTTTCGCGCGTCACGGGATTCGTGCGCGACACGCTCATGGCCATCGCCTTCGGCGCCGGGTTCGCCATGGACGCCTTCGTGGTCGCCTTCCGGATCCCGAACCTGCTGCGGCGCCTGTTCGCGGAGGGGGCCTTTTCCCAGGCCTTCGTGCCCGTCCTGGGCGAATACCGCGCCAGGCAGGGGGAGGATGCGACGCGGGCGCTCGCCTCGCGGGTGCTCGGCCTGCTGTCGGTCGTGCTGCTGGGGGCGACCCTCGTGGGAATCGTCGGCGCGCCGCTGCTCGTGTACGCGAGCGCCTACGGCTTCGCGAAGGACGCCGACAAGTTCGACCTCACGGTCACGATGCTGCGCATCTGCTTCCCCTACATCTTCTTCATCTCGCTCACGAGCCTCGCCTCGGGGCTGCTCAACACCTATGGCGCGTTCAAGGCCCCGGCCTTCACGCCGGTGCTGCTCAACCTGTCCTTCATCGGCTTCGCGCTCTTCGCCACCCCGTACTTCGACCGCCCCATCCTCGCGCTCGCCTGGGCGGTGTTCGTGGGCGGCATCCTCCAGCTCGCCTTCCAGGTGCCTTTCCTGATGCGCATCCGGATGCTCCCGATGCCCCGGTGGGACCCGAAGGACGCGGGCGTGCTGCGCGTGCTCAAGCTGATGGCGCCGGCCGCCCTGGGCGTGTCGGTGGCCCAGCTGAGCCTGGTGATCAACACGCACATCGCCTCGTGGCTGGGGAACGGGCCGGTCTCCTGGCTCTACTTCGCCGACCGCCTGATGGAGTTCCCCTCGGCGCTGCTGGGCGTGGCCCTGGGCACGGTGCTGCTGCCCTCCCTCGTGAAGCACCACACCACCGGCGACGGCGCCGCCTATTCGGGGCTGCTCGACTGGGGCCTGCGCACCACGCTCGTGCTCGCGCTGCCGGCCGCGGTGGGCCTCGCGATGCTCGCGGTGCCCCTGGTGGCGACGCTCTTCTGGCACGGCGAGTTCACCCGCCACGACGTGATGATGACCCGCGCGGCGCTGGTGGCCTACGCCGCCGGGCTCACCGGCATCATCCTCGTGAAGATCCTCGCGCCCGGCTTCTACGCCAAGCAGAACATCCGCACGCCCGTGAAGGTGGCGCTCGCCACGCTCGCCGTCACCCAGGTCGCCAACGCGGTCCTGGTCCCCTGGATCGGCCACGCCGGGCTCGCAGGCGCCATCTCCGTGGGCGCCTGCTTCAACGCCGGCTGGCTCTGGGTGCTGATGCGCCGGTCCGGCCATTACCAGCCCGCGCCGGACTGGGGCGCCTTCCTCCTGAAGGTCCTCGTGGCGCTCTACCTCATGGGCGGGGTGATCTGGTTCGGCATGGGCTCGGAATCCTCGTGGTTCTCCATCCCGACCTCCGCGCGCGCCGTGAAGCTCGGCATCCTGATCGCGGGCGCCATGGCGGCGTATTTCCTCGCCCTTCGCCTGCTCGGCTTCCGCCTGAGCCAGTTCACGAGGCACGAGTGAAGCTGCGCATCGTCCGCGACCCGAGCCCGGGCGGCCCCGACTGCGTGCTCGCCATCGGCAGCTTCGACGGCGTGCACCGCGGCCACCGGGCGCTGCTCGAGCGCGTGGTGGCCGAGGCGGCCGAGCTGGGCGTGCAGCCTGCGGTGCTCACGTTCGAGCCGCTGCCTCGCGAGCTGCTCTTTCCCGACCGCGCGCCGCCGCGCCTGTCCTCGCTGCCGGCCAAGCTCGAGGCCTTCGCCTGCGCGGGCATCCGCGTGGCCTATGTCTGCCGGTTCACGCGCGCCTATGCGTCCCTCCCGGCCGAGGTCTTCGCGCGGATGCTGCGCACGCACCATGGCGCCCGGCGCGTGCTGGTCGGCAAGGACTTCCGCTTCGGCGCGCGCCGATCGGGCGACGTGGACCTGCTGCGCGCCGAAGGCGCCCGCGCGGGCTACGAGGTCGAGACCCTCGCCACCGTCGAGGACGGCGCGCTGCGCGTGTCGAGCACGCGGGTGCGCGAGGCGCTGTCGGCCGGCGACCTGGCGCTCGCCAGCCAGCTGCTGGGCCGCCCCTACGCGATCAGCGGCCGCGTGCGCCACGGCGAGAAGCTCGGGCGCCAGCTCGGCTTCCCGACCGCCAACGTGGCGCTGCCCCGGGGCAAGCCGCCGATGACCGGCGTGTTTGCGGTAAGATGCCTCGGTGCAGCAACTCGCGGACTCGAGGGAGTGGCGAGCCTCGGCTACAAGCCGGCCGTGACGGCCAACGGCCCGGCGACGCTCGAAGCGTTCCTCTTCGACTTCTCCGGCGACCTCTACGGGCGCCGCCTCACCCTCGAATTCCTCAGCAAGCTGCGCGACGAGGCCAACTACGCCTCGCTCGATGCGCTCGTCGCGCAGATCCGCCGCGACTGCGACGACGCGCGGGCGTACTTCCGCGAACGGGGGACCTGATGGCGAACGAAGCGAAGACCGACTACAAGCAGACGCTCAACCTGCCCGACACGCCCTTCCCGATGCGCGGCGACCTGGCGCGCCGCGAGCCCGTCTGGGTGGCGCGTTGGCGGGAAAAGGGTCTCTACGCCCGCATCCGCGAGGCCTGCCGCGGGCGCCCGCTCTTCGTCCTGCACGACGGCCCGCCCTACGCGAACGGCGACATCCACATCGGCCACGCGGTGAACAAGATCCTCAAGGACTTCGTGGTGAAGTCCAAGACGATGGCCGGCTTCGATGCCCCCTACGTGCCCGGCTGGGACTGCCACGGCCTGCCCATCGAGCACCAGATCGAGAAGAAGCACGGCCGGGGCCTCGACCCCAACAAGGCGCGCAGCCTGTGCCGCGAGTACGCGCAGGAGCAGATCGAGCGCCAGAAGGCGGACTTCGAGCGCCTGGGCGTGCTGGGCGACTGGGGCCGGCCCTACAAGACGATGGATTTCGCGACCGAGGCGGACGAGATCCGCGCGCTCGGGCGCATCTGGCAGCAGGGCCTGCTCTACCGCGGCCTCAAGCCGGTGAACTGGTGCATCGACTGCGGCTCGGCGCTCGCCGAGGCCGAGGTCGAGTACGAGGACAAGACCTCGGCCGCGATAGACGTCGCCTTCGCCGCCGCCGACGAGGGCGCCCTCGCCACCGCGTTCGGGCTCGCGACGCCCGTCGCCGCGCGAGCCGTGATCTGGACGACCACGCCGTGGACGCTGCCGGGGAACCAGGCCCTGGCGGCCCATCCCGCGCTCTCCTACGACCTGGTCGACACCGGGGCGGGCGCGCTCATCCTGGCGGCCGAGCTGCGCGAGGCGTGCCTGAAGCGCTACGGGCTCGAGGCGAAGGCCGTCCTCGCGAGCGCCCCGGGCGCGAAGCTCGAGGGCCTTCGCTTCCGGCATCCGTTCGAGGATCGCGACGTGCCCCTCATCCTGGGCGAGCACGTGACGCTCGAGGCCGGCACGGGCCTGGTGCACACCGCGCCCGCCCACGGCGTGGACGATTTCATCGTCGGCTCGAAGTACGGCTTGCCGCTCGAGCAGCCGGTGGACGACCAGGGCCGGTTCAAGGCGAGCGTGCCCCACTTCGCCGGGGTGGGCGTGCGCGAGGCCGAGAAGCCCATCCTCGAGCTGCTGCGGGCGAAGGGCGCGCTCCTGAAGAACGAGCCCCTGCGCCACAGCTATCCGCACTGCTGGCGCCACAAGACGCCCATCATCTTCCGCGCGACCACGCAGTGGTTCATCGGCATGGACCGCCCTTCCGCCTCGGAATCCGCGCCCGGCGGTGGCGGCCGCACGCTGCGCGAGATCGCGAAGCAGGCCGTCGACGACACGGCCTTCTACCCGGCCTGGGGGCGCTCGCGCATCGAGGCGATGATCGGCAACCGCCCGGACTGGACGCTCTCGCGCCAGCGCAACTGGGGCGTGCCGCTGCCCTTCTTCCTGGACCGCGAGACCGAGGCCCCGCACCCGGAGACCGAGCGCCTGGTCGAGGAGGTGGCCGAGCGCGTCTCCCGGGGGGGCATCGAGGCCTGGTTCGCCGCGAGCAGCGAGGACTTCGGCGTCGATTCCGCGAAGTACCGCAAGCTCACCGACACCGTCGACGTGTGGTTCGACTCTGGCACGACGCATTTTTCCGTGCTGCGCGGCCTCGCCGGACACCACTGGCCCGCGGACATGTACCTCGAGGGCTCGGACCAGCATCGCGGCTGGTTCCAGTCGAGCCTGCT
>JBGAOO010000107.1:0-11482 GCA_044221765.1 Usitatibacteraceae bacterium
TCGCCGACGGAGACCGCGTGGATCCAGATGACGGGGCGGCCCGCGACGGCCGGCGCGGCGCCGTAGCGCTCGCCCAGCCGGTCGAGGTAGCCGGGTTGCCGGCGCGAGCGCCAGGCCAGCCGGGCGAGCACCAGGGGCGAGGCGAGCCACAGCAGGAGGCTGTAGGCGAGGCGGGCCATCACGCCGCGTCGGCGGTCCCGAACAGCACGCGCGCCACCTCTTCCGGGGTGGGCACCTGGCCGGGGCCGCCCAGGTTCACCGCGCGGTCGCCGCCGTGCAGGCCCGTGAGGCCGGGCTGCGTGGCGACATACAGGCCCACCGTCGGCGTGCCCAGCGCGACGGCCAGGTGCGTGAGCCCGGTGTCGACGCCCACCACGGCGGAGGCGCCGGCGAGCAGGGCCGCGGCCTCGACCAGCGACATCGCGGGCGCCGCGAGGCCCCCGGGCGAGGTGGCGGCCAGGCGCGCGGCCTGCTCGCGCTCGGCGTCCGTGCCGCCGGGATAGACGATGGCGATCGACTCCTCGGCCAGGCGCCGCGCGAGCGCGGTCCAGTGCGCATCCGGCCAGCCCTTGTCGCGCCGGCTCGTGGCGTGCAGCGCCACCACGTAGTCGCAATCGGGCGCCCAGCCGGGGCGCTCGGCCGGGGCCCGCAGGCCGTAGTCCGCCTCGCCCTCGGGCTCGTAGCCGAAGACCGCGCCCGCGAGCCGCCGGTTGCGCTCCACGGCATGCAGCTTGCGCGACACCGGCAGCGCGAGGTCGTAGAAGCGGGCGGCGGCCTTCTCGCGCACGCTGCGCCGGTCGTAGCCGAAGAGCGCGCCGCGCGCCAGGCGCGCCACGGCCACGCTCTTGAGCAGGCCCTGCGAGTCGACGATCCAGTCGTAGCGCTCGGCGCGCAGCAGGCGCCGCGCCCGCGCGAGCGCGCCCCAGGCCGACGGCGAGGCGAGCCGCGAGCGCAGCCGGCGCAGGCCCACCGGGATGACGCGCGCGAGCGCCGGGTGCAGCGCGAGGAGCGGGGCGTAGGCCTCCTCCACGGCCCAGTCGATCTCGACGTCGGGGCGGTGCCGGCGCAGGTCCGAGACGGCGGGCAAATGGTGGATCACGTCGCCGAGCGAGGAGAGCTTCACGAACAGGACGCGCGGCGCGGGCATGCGGCATTCTAAACGCCCGGGCCCCGCCGGCGAGGCCCGCGCGGCCGCTCCGGGTAAAATGCCCGACTTCCCGCCCCCCACGCCCGCCGCTGCCTTGGAACGCACCCCCGACAAGCTGCCCCTCACGGTCGCCGTGATCGCGCTGAACGCCGCCTCGCAGATCGGCGAGCTGCTCGAGAGCGTGCGCTTCGCCGACGAGGTGCTCGTGGTCGACTCCGGCAGCACCGACGCCACGGCGCAGATCGCCGCGAGCCACGGCGCGCGCGTGGTCCACAAGGACTGGCTGGGCTTCGGCCGCCAGAAGCAGTTCGCGGTGTCGCAGGCGCGGCACGACTGGGTGCTCTGCCTCGACGTGGACGAGCGCGTGAGCCCGGAGCTCGCCGCCTCGATCGCCCGCGCGCTCGCGGACACGCGCTACAAGGCCTGGCGCATGCCGCGGCGCAACCGGTTCCTGGGCGCCTGGCTCGCCCACGGCGAGGGCTACCCGGACTGGACGCTGCGCCTGTTCCACCGCGCCCACGCGAGCTGGTCCAACGACGAGGTGCACGAGGCGGTGCTCACCACCGCGCAGGTCGGGCGCCTGTCGGGCGACCTGCTGCACGACTCCGCCGAGGACGTCGCGACCTACATGGCCAAGCAATACCGCTACAGTACGCTGCACGCCGAGGCGCTCTACCGGCAGGGCGTGCGCGCCGGCTACGGGCGGCTCTTCGCGAGCCCGCTGGCGCGCTTCATCAAGTTCTACTTCTTCAAGCTCGGTTTCCTCGACGGCGGCCCGGGTTTCGCCCACGTCGTGATCGGGTGCAACAACACCTTCCACAAGTACCTCAAGCTGATCGAACGGCAGAAAGCGGACACATGACAATCCTGGTCACCGGGGGCGCCGGCTTCATCGGTTCCAATTTCGTGCTGGACTGGTTCGCGGCCGGGTCGGAGCCCGTGGTGAACCTGGACAAGCTCACCTACGCGGGCAATCCCGCCAACCTGGCGGGCCTCGCCGCGCAGGCGCGCCACGCGTTCGTGCAGGGAGACATCGCCGACCAGGCGGCGGTGGAGGCGCTGCTCGCCGAGCACCGGCCGCGCGCGATCGTGCACTTCGCCGCCGAGAGCCACGTCGACCGCTCGATCCACGGGCCGGGCGAGTTCGTGCAGACGAACGTCGTGGGCACCTTCCGCCTGCTCGAGGCGGCGCGCGCCTACTGGCAGGATCTGCAGGGCGAGGCGCGCGGCGCCTTCCGCTTCCTGCACGTGTCCACCGACGAGGTGTACGGCTCGCTCGGCGAGGGCGACCCGGCCTTCCACGAGCTCACGCCCTACGCGCCCAACAGCCCCTATTCGGCCTCCAAGGCCGCGAGCGACCACCTGGTGCGCGCCTACCACCACACCTACGGGCTGCCGGTGCTCACCACGAACTGCTCGAACAACTACGGGCCCTACCAGTTCCCGGAGAAGCTCATCCCGCTCATGATCGCCAACGCGCTCGAGGGCAAGCCCCTGCCCGTGTACGGCGACGGCCGGCAGGTGCGCGACTGGCTCTACGTGGGCGACCACTGCGAGGCGATCCGGCTGGTGCTCGAGAAGGGGCGCCCCGGCGAGGTCTACAACATCGGCGGCAACGCCGAGAAGCGCAACCTCGACGTGGTGCACGCGCTGTGCGACGCGCTGCAGGCCCAGCGCCCGCGAGAGGGCGGCTACCGCGCGCTCGTCGCCTACGTGACCGACCGTCCCGGGCACGACCGGCGCTACGCGATCGACGCGCGCAAGATCCGCGGCGAGCTCGGCTGGGCGCCGCGCGAGAGCTTCGAGACGGGCATCGAGCGCACCGTCCGCTGGTACCTCGCGAACGCGGCCTGGGTCGCGCAGGTGCGCAGCGGCGAATACCGGCACTGGATCGAGACCAACTACGCGAAGAGGGCGGCGACATGAGGAAGGGCATCATCCTGGCCGGGGGCTCCGGCACGCGGCTCTACCCGGTGACGCAGGTGGTCTCCAAGCAGCTGCTGCCGGTCTACGACAAGCCGATGGTCTACTACCCGCTCTCCACGCTGATGCTGGCGGGCATGCGCGAGATCCTCGTCATCTCCACCCCGCAGGACACCCCGCGCTTCGCCGAGCTGCTGGGCGACGGCGCCGGCTGGGGCCTCGACATCTCCTACGTGGTGCAGAAGCGCCCCGAGGGCCTCGCCCAGGCGTTCGTGCTCGGGCGCGACTTCGTGGGCGGCTCCTCCTCGTGCCTGGTCCTCGGGGACAACATCTTCTACGGCAACGACCTGAGCAGCCAGCTCGACCGCGCCACGAAGAGCCGCACCGGGGCCACGGTGTTCGCCTACCCGGTGAAGGACCCCGAGCGCTACGGCGTGGCCGAGTTCGACGACAAGGGCCAGGTGGTCTCGCTCGAGGAGAAGCCCAAGGCGCCCAAGTCGCGCTACGCCGTCACCGGGCTCTACTTCTACGACAACCGCGTGCTCGACATCGCCGCCACCATGCCCAAGTCGGCGCGCGGGGAGTACGAGATCACGGACGTGAACCGCCGCTACCTGGAGATGGGCGAGCTGTCGGTGGAGGTGATGGGCCGCGGCACCGCCTGGCTCGACACCGGCACGCACGAGAGCCTGCTCGAGGCCGCGCAGTTCATCGAGACCATCGAGCGCCGGCAGGGCCTCAAGGTGGCCTGCCCCGAGGAGATCGCCTGGCGCCAGGGCTGGATCGACGACGAGCAGGTGAAGCGCCTGGCCCAGCCCATGAAGAAGAACACGTACGGGCGCTACCTGCTCGACATGCTCAGCGACCGCGTCCTCTAGGAGAGAGAGCGATGAAGGCCATCCCGACGCGCATCCCCGGGGTCGTGATCCTCGAGCCGAAGGTGTTCGGCGACGAGCGGGGCTTCTTCTTCGAGAGCTACAACCGCCGCGCCTTCCGCGAGGCGACCGGCGCGGACCCGGACTTCGTGCAGGACAACCACTCGCGCTCGGTGCGCGGCGTGCTGCGCGGCCTGCACTACCAGGTGGGCGAGGCCCAGGGCAAGCTCGTGCGCGTGTGCGCCGGCGAGGTGTACGACGCCGTGGTGGACCTGCGCCGCTCCTCGCCCGCCTTCGGCCAGTGGGTCGGCGTCACGCTCTCGGCGGCCAACCGCCGCCAGCTCTGGGTGCCCGAGGGCCTGGCGCACGGCTTCCTCGTCACCTCGGAGTCGGCCGAGTTCCTCTACAAGACCACGAACTACTACGCCCCGGCGCACGAGCGCTCGCTGCTCTGGAACGACCCGGCCGTGGGCATCGAGTGGCCCCTGGGCGGCACGCAGCCGATCCTCCCGGCGAACGCCGCGAACGGCACCCCGTTCGCGCAGGCCGAGACCTTCGCCTGATGCGCATCCTCCTCACCGGCGCCCAGGGGCAGGTGGGCTTCGAGCTGGCGCGCACCCTGGCGCCGCTGGGCGAGGTGCACGCCGCCGACCGGGCCTCGCTCGACCTGGGCAGCCCGCGCGCGCTCGAGCGCATCTGCCGCGCCCTCGCGCCCGGCCTGATCGTGAACGCGGCGGCCTACACCGCCGTCGACCGGGCCGAGGCGAGCGGCCCACGCGATCAACGCCGTCGCCCCGGGGTGCTCGCGCGAGAGGCGCGGCGGCTGCGCGCGCTGCTCGTGCACTGCTCGACCGACTACGTCTTCGACGGCGCGAAGGGCGCCCCGTACGACGAGGACGACCCGGTGGGCCCGCTGAACGAGTACGGCCGCTCCAGCTCGAGGGCGAGCGCGAGGTGCGGCGCGCGCCGGCTGCAAGCACCTGGTGCTGCGCACGACCTGGGTGTACGGCCCGCGCGGCAGGAACTTCCTGCTCACCATGCTCAACCTGGGCGCCACGCGCGAGGAGCTGCGCGTGGTGGCGGACCAGCGCGGGGCGCCCACCTCGAGCCTCTTCCTGGCCGAGGCCACCGCGCGGGCGCTTCGCGCGATCCCCCCGGCCGGCGTGCGCTCGGGCATCTACCACCTGTCGGCCGCCGGCGAGACGACCTGGGCGCAGTTCGCCGAGGCGATCTTCGCGCGCGCGGGTGCGCCCGCGCGGGGCGAGGGTGCCGCGCGTGATTCCCATTCCCGCCAGCGAATACCCGACGCCCGCGCGCCGGCCGGCCTACTCGGTGCTCTCGCACCGCAGGTTCTCCGCCGCCTTCGGCTTCGCGCCCACGCGCTGGGAAGCGCAGCTCGACGCCGTCTTCGCCGCCCTCGAGCCGGCCTAGCGGCCCGCGCGGGACGGGGAACCTCGACCCGATTGCGGGCTCTTAGGGGTTCGCGCACCCCCGTCAGCTATAATTTTCGACTATGTCCGCCCTTCCCCTGGAGTCTCCCGCGCGCCGCCTGGGCGAGATCCTGATCGCCCGCGGCAAGCTGGACCAGCCCAACCTCGAGCGCGCGCTGCGCCTGCAGGAGGGCGACTCGCGAGACAAGCTGGGCGTCATCCTCTCGCGCCTGGGCCTGGTGTCCGCGCGCGACCTGGCCGAGGCGCTCTCCACGCAGACGGGCATCGCCATCGCCGGCGCGGCGGAGTACCCCGAGCTGCCCCTGCTCGAGGAGCAGATCTCCTACCGCTTCCTGCGCGAGGTGAAGGCGCTGCCCCTGCGCGAGGAGGACGAGGGCGTGGTGGTCGCGATGGCCGACCCGGCCGACGCGTACGCGCTGCGCTCGATCGCCATGGTGTGCGGCAAGCCCGTGATCGCGCGCCTGGCGATCGGCACCGAGCTCGAGGCCGCGCTCGAGCGCCTCTACGGCGCGGGCAAGAGCTCCATGGGCCAGATCGTCGACGACCTGCACGCGCGCGACGAGGAGCAGGACCTGGGCGACGTCGAGCACCTGAAGGACCTCGCCTCCGAGGCGCCGGTCATCCGGCTGGTGAACCTGCTCATCACGCACGCGCTCGAGGCGCGCGCCTCCGACATCCACATCGAGCCCTTCGAGAACCGGCTGATCGTGCGCTACCGCATCGACGGCGTGCTGAACGAGGTCGAGTCGCCCCCGCGCCGGCTCTCGGCCGCGGTGATCTCGCGCGTGAAGATCATGGCGAACCTGGACATCGCCGAGCGCCGCCTGCCCCAGGACGGGCGCATCAAGCTGCGCATCCAGGGCAAGGAGATCGACCTGCGCGTGTCCACCGTGCCCACGATGCACGGCGAGAGCGTGGTGATGCGCATCCTCGACAAGGGCGGGGTGCCCCTGGACTTCGCCTCGCTCGGCTTCGACGGCAGGCTGCTCGACATGTTCCTGGAGGCGCTCAACCAGCCCCACGGCGTGCTCCTGGTCACCGGCCCCACGGGCTCGGGCAAGACGACCACGCTCTACACCGCGCTC
The DNA here is from genome assembly GCA_044221765.1 of Usitatibacteraceae bacterium. Classification (GTDB taxonomy): domain Bacteria; phylum Pseudomonadota; class Gammaproteobacteria; order Burkholderiales; family Usitatibacteraceae; genus FEB-7. The sequence goes on from JBGAOO010000107.1 coordinate 6,482, forward strand.
GACCGCCTGAACCAGCCCGACGTGAAGATCCTCACCGTCGAGGACCCGGTCGAGTACCAGATGCCGGGCATCAACCAGATCCAGGTGAAGCCGCAGATCAACCTCACCTTCGCGAACGCCCTGCGCTCGATCGTGCGCCAGGACCCGGACGTGATCATGATCGGCGAGATCCGCGACCTGGAGACGGCCGAGATCGCCGTGCAGTCGGCGCTCACCGGCCACCTCGTGCTCTCCACGCTGCACACGAACGACGCGCCTTCCTCCGTGAACCGCCTGCTCGACATGGGCGTGGAGGACTACCTGCTCACCTCCACCGTCGTGGGCATCCTCGCCCAGCGCCTGGTGCGCTCGCTGTGCACGCACTGCCGCAAGCCCTACGTCGCGCTGCCGGAGGTGGTCGAGCAGATGGGCCTGCGCCGCTACGTGCCCGAGGGCGAGGTGCGCCTGTACCACCCCGGCGGCTGCCCCGAGTGCAGCGGCACGGGCTACTTCGGGCGCATGGGCATCATGGAGATGCTGCCCATGAACGACGAGCTGCGCTCGCTCGTCATGCGCCACGCCAATTCCGCGGACCTGCGCGCCTGCGCGGTGAAGGCCGGCATGGAGTCGATGTTCGAGAACGGCCTGAGGAAGGCCGTGGCCGGCACCACCACGATCGAGGAAGTGCTTCGCGTCACGCGCGAGGACTAAAGGCCCCATGCCGCTCTTCCAGTACAAGGCGGTCACCCCCGCGGGCGAGGTGCTGGAAGGCGCCATGGACGCCGCGAGCCAGGGCGGGGTGATCGAGCGCCTGCGCGACATGGGCTACACGCCGATCCGCGCGGTGGAGGCGGGCGCGGCGGATGCGGCGAGCGCCCCCGGCCGGCGCGCCTCCGGCGGCGGCCTCTTCGCCCGGCGCGGCATCAGCGCCGACGAGGTGGGCGTGGTCACGCAGGAGATCGCCACGCTCCTCAACGCGGGATTGCCCCTGGACCGCAGCCTGGAGATCCTGGTGGGCCTCGCCGAGAACGAGCGCGTGGCCGCCGTGCTCTCGAAGGTGCGCAACGAGGTGCGCGGGGGCGCCTCCCTCTCCAAGGCGCTCGAGGCGCAGGAAGGCCTCTTCTCGCGCTTCTACGTGAACATGGTCCGCGCCGGCGAGGCGGGCGGCGCCCTGGCCGACGTCCTGGCGCGCCTGGCGGAGTTCATGGAGCGCTCCAAGGAGCTGCGCGAGAGCGTCAAGTCGGCGCTCATCTACCCGGCCATCCTCTTCGCGGTGGCCGTGGGCTCGGTGATGCTGCTGCTCACCGTGGTGGTGCCGCAGTTCGAGCCGATCTTCGCGCAGAGCGGCAAGGCCCTGCCCCTGGTCACCGAGGTGGTGCTCGGCGCGGGCCACCTCATGCGCGGCTACTGGTGGGCGATCGTGCTGGGCGCGGTGGCGGTGGTCTTCCTGGTCGAGCGCTGGCTGCGCTCGCCGGAGGCGAAGCTCGCCTGGGACCGCCAGATCCTGCGCCTGCCCGTCTTCGGCGACCTGGCCGCCAAGGTGGAGACCGCGCGCCTCGCCCGCACGCTGGGCACGCTGCTCAGGAACGGCGTCTCGCTCGTGAACGCGCTCTCGATCGGGCGCGAGACGATGGTGAACACCTACATGGCCGCGGGCCTGGCCGAGGTCGGCCGCGAGTTGAAGACCGGCCGCGGCTTCGCCAAGCCGATGATGGAGACGCGCCGCTTCCCCGCCTTCGCCGTGCACATGATCCAGGTGGGCGAGGAGACCGGCCGCCTGGACAAGCTGCTGCTCGACGTGGCCGACGTCTACGACCGGGAGGTGGCGCGCGCCGTGAAGCGCTCGCTCGCGCTCCTGGAGCCCGTGATGATCCTCTTCCTCACCTTCGTCGTGGGCGGGGTGATCCTCGCGATCCTCTCGGCCATGCTCACGATCTACGACCTGCCGATCTAGCCCTGCATCACCCGGAGCGACCATGAACAACCCAGCCACCGCCTTCCCCGCCCGCCGCCAGCGCGGCTTCACGCTGCTCGAGCTCGTGATGGTGCTCGTGATCATCGGCGTCATCCTCGCGATGGTCGGCCCGCGCGTCTTCTCGAACCTGGGCCGCGCCAACTCCGAGATCGCCAAGACGACCCTCGCCACCGTCGGCGGGCAGCTCGAGCTCTTCAAGCTCGACGTGGGCCGCTTCCCCACCACGCAGGAGGGGCTGAACGCCCTGGTCGCCGCGCCCTCGGGCGTGACCAACTGGAACGGCCCTTACATCAAGGACCCGAAGACCCTCAAGGACCCGTGGGGCCGCGACTTCGTCTACCGCTCGCCGGGGGAGAAGGGCGGCTACGACATGATCTCGCTGGGCGCCGACGGCAAGGAAGGCGGCGACGGCGAGAACAAGGACGTGCGCAACTGATGCGCGGGGCCCGCCAGCGCGGCTTCACCCTGCTCGAGCTGCTGCTCGTGCTGGTGATCGCGGCCTCGGGCTACGCGCTGGTCGCGCGCTTCGTGGGCGGCGGCGCCACCAGCGGGCAGCTCAAGAGCGCCGCGCGCACGGTGGCGGCGGGCCTGCGCGAGGCGCGGAGCGCGGCGATCGCCACGCAGGAGAGCGCGAGCCTCAGCGTGGACATGGACCGGCGCGAGATCGAGGTGAGCGGCGGGCACCGGCCGCGCTCGCTGCCCGAGAAGCTCGAGCTCAAGCTCTACACCGCGCAGTCGGAGCTGCAGGGCGAGCGCCGCGGCGCGATCCGCTTCTACCCCGACGGCAGCTCCACCGGCGGGCGCGTCACGCTCGCCGCCGGCGAGCGCTCGCTGCTCGTGGACGTGGACTGGCTCACGGGCCGCGTGAGCATCAAGGAGGGGGGCTAGCCCCTCCCGGCGGGCATGCGACGGCCCCCTCGCCCGCCCGCGCGGCAGGCGGCGTTCACCATCCTCGAGGTGCTCGCCGCGTTCGTGGTGCTCGCGCTCACGCTCGGCGCGCTCATGCAGGTGTTCGCCGGCGGGCTGCGCGAGGCGCAGCTCGCCGACGAGTACGCGCGCGCCGTGCAGGTGGCGCAGTCGCGCCTGGCGGCCTTCACCGCCGCCGACCGCATCGAGGAGGGCAGCTCGGGCGGCACCGACGACGGCTTCGCCTGGACGCTCGCGGCCGCGCCCTACGACGAGTCGCAGGAGAACGCCGAGGCCGAGCGCGGCAAGGACTACGGCCTGCGGGTGCGCCTGCTCCGGGTCGAGGCGCGCGTGGCCTGGCACGCGGCCGACGGGAACGACCGCAACGTGCGCCTCACCACGCTCGTGATGGTGGGCAAGACATGAGGGCCGCGCGCAGCCGGGGCTTCACGATGCTCGAGACGGTGGTCGCGCTCACGCTGCTCGCCGCCATGCTGGGCATGCTCTTCGGGGGCCTGCGCACCGGGCTGCGCTCGTGGGACGCGGGCCTCGCCCGCGCCGAGCGCGCCGACCAGCTCATGCTCGGCTCGGGCTTCCTGCGCCGCGAGCTCGCGGCCGCCTTCCCGTGGCGCCTGAAGGACCCGATGGTGGTGCGCCTCGCCTTCGCGGGCGAGCGCGACTCCGTGCGCTTCGTGTCGCTGCGCCCGGCCTCCATCGACGGCGGCGGCCTCGCCTTCGTCTCCTTCGCCTACGAGCCGGCCTCGGCCGGGCAGGAAGGCGGGCGCCTGGTGATGCGCCGCGCCTTCGCCGCCGCGGACGCGACCGACTTCACCCCGCTCGAGGCGGCGGAGAAGTTCACGCTGCTCGACGGGATCACGCAGGCGCGCTTCGAGTACTTCGGCACGGACAACGACCTCGCCCCGCCCGCCTGGGCCGACAAGTGGGAGGCCTCGCAGCGCATGCCCTCGCACGTGCGCCTCACGATCGAGATGGGCGAGAGGAAGCTCGCCCCGGTGGTGGTGGGCCTGCGCCTGGGCGAGGAGGCCGGGTGCTACGAGTCGATCTTCCAGCGCCTGTGCGTGCCGCGGCGATGAACTCGGTGCGCACGGACGCGCGCGCGGCCCGCAACGCCTCGCTCATCGCGCGGGGCGAGGCCCTCGCGCAGGCGGCCGTCGCGCGCACCGCGATGGAACTTTTCAAGCCCCAGGGCAGTCCTGAGGTGTGGAGGCGGGAGGACGAGCCGCGCACCTGGACCTTCGACGGCGCCGAGGTCTCGGTCAGGTTCACGGACGAGTCTGCTAAAATCGACATCAATTCCGCCAACAACGAGTTGCTGAAGGGCCTGTTCCGGTACGCGGGCCTCGAAGACGAAGAAGCGGTGAAGCTCCTCGATGCCGTGCTCGACTGGCGCGATGGCGACTCCCTGCGGCGGCCCTACGGCGCCGAAGAACCCGAATACGCGCAGGCCGGATTCAAGAGCCGGCCGGCCAACTACCCGTTCCAGGCCACGGAGGAATTGCAGCTCGTGCTCGGGATGCGTCCCGAGGTGTACCAGCGCATCGCTCCCATGATCACCGTCTACTCGCGCCAGCCCGGCGTGAACCCCCAGTTCGCCTCGCGCGCCGTGCTGCTCGCCATCCCCGGCGTCACCGCGGAGCAGGTGGACACGTACGTCGCCGAGCGCGCCGCCGCCCGCGCGGAGAAGCGCATCGTGCCGCTCTTCACCGCCGCCGGCGGCTACGCGAACTACGCGCAGGGCGGGGCCGCCACCATCCGTGCCGACGTGAACGTGGACGGCAACATCCGCGTCGCGCGCGAGGCGGTGGTCGTGATGACGCCGCAGTACGCGCGCCGCCCGCTCGCCGTGCTGGCCTGGCGCGAGCCCTCGCGCGAGCAGGACGCGAAGGCCGCCGCGGCCCCGGAGACTCCCGGTGTCCAGCCCCGCTGAGGCGCTCCTCGCCCCGGTGCGCGAGGCCGCGCGCCGCACCGGCCTCGCCGACTTCCTCTCGTGGTGGGCGGGTGAACTCGCCCAGCTCGTGCCTCCCGCCTGGCGCGAGCGCCTGGTCTCGCGCTCGGCCGCCTTCGTCGCCTGCGAGGGCGATTGCTGGCGCGAGCTGCGCCAGGCCGGCGGGCGGCTGTCC
>JBGAOO010000108.1:0-10886 GCA_044221765.1 Usitatibacteraceae bacterium
CTCGGCGACGATCGTGGGCGCGTAGCGGCGGATCTCGAGATCGCCGTCGCGCTTCACGGTCTCGAAGGCGGGTTCCTCGACGGGGGCGGGCATGGCGGGCAGGGCGGACAGGCTGGCGGCGAGGGCAAGGCAGGCGAAGCGCATCGGGGCCGGCTCGTGGGGGGAGGGAGGGGGAGCCACCATACGTGGTTCCGGCCGGTCGCGGGCGGTCGCGATGCTAGACTTTCGTCCCACGCATCCGGTCCTTCCTTCCCCCCATGAAGACCCGTTGGCTCCCCTGGCTCGCCCTGGCCGCGTTGCCGGCCGTCGCGGCGCCCCCCGGCGCGCCCAATCCGCGCATCGCCTCGCTCGTCGCGGCGGTGTCCGTGGAGCGCATCGAGGCGCGCATCCACAAGCTCGCCTCCTTCGGCACGCGCAATTCCCTCTCGGACACCGACTCGCCCACGCGCGGCATCGGCGCGGCGCGGCGCTGGATCAAGGCCGAGCTGGAGGACTGCGCGAAGGCCTCGGGCGGGCGGCTCGAGGTCGCCTTCGACGAGCACCGGGTCGAGAAGGGGCCGCGCATCCCGAAGCCCACGACGATCGTGAACGTGGTCGCGACGCTCCCGGGCACGCAGGCCGAGAGCGCGGGCCGGCTCTACGTGGTGAGCGGACACTACGACTCGATGCCCTCGACGCCCACGGACCCGGACAAGGACGCGCCCGGCGCGAACGACGACGCCTCCGGCACCGCCGTGGCGATGGAGCTCGCCTGCGTCATGGCGCCGCACCGGTTCGACGCGACGCTCGTGTTCATGGCGGTGGCGGGCGAGGAGCAGGGCCTGCTGGGCGCGTACGGCTGGGCCAACGCGGCCCGGGCGCGCGGCGCCCACGTGGCGGGCATGATCACCAACGACATCGTGGGCAACACGCGGCGCATCGACGGGCGCGTGGAGCGCGGCCGCGTGCGCCTGTTCGCCGAGGGCGTGCCGCCGCTGAAGGAGCTGCCCGAGGCCGTGGTCTCGATGCTGCGCACCGGCGGCGAGAACGACCTGCCCACGCGGGCGATGGCGCGCTACGTGAAGGAGGCGGCCGAGCGCCACGCCGCGCTCAAGGTCGACGTGATCTACCGCAGGGATCGCTACCTGCGCGGGGGCGACCACTTCGCCTTCCTCGAGGCGGGCTATCCGGCCCTGCGCCTCACCGAGCCGGGCGAGGACTGGCGCCACCAGCACCAGGACGTGCGCGTGGTCGACGGCGTGCAGTACGGCGACCTGCCCGAGTTCGTGGACTTCCCCTACGTCGCGGAGGTGGCGCGCGTGAACGTGGCCGCGCTCGCCTCGCTCGCGCTCGGGCCGGCGGTGCCGCAGGAGGTGGAGATGGAGAACCTGCGCCTGGAGAACGACACGACGCTGCGCTGGAAGGCGAACGCGGAGCCCGACGTCGCCGGCTACCGCATCCTCTGGCGCGACACCACCGCGCCCTTCTGGCAGCACGCGAAGGACGTGGGCAACGTGACGCGCGAGACGCTCCCGGGCGTGTCCAAGGACGACTTCGTGTTCGGCGTGCAGGCCTACGACCGCGACGGCAACCTCTCGGTCACGGCCTACCCGCGGCCTTACCGGCGCTAGCGCATGGGCGCGAGCCGCTGGCCCGCGATCTACGCGCGGCTGCGCGTGGGGCGAAGCCGCGTGAAGGGGCGCGGGCTCTTCGCCGGCTCGGCCATCGCCGCGCGCGCGAAGATCGGCGAGTTCGAGGGCGAGCGCATCTCGATCGCGCAGGCGCGCCGCCGGGCGGCGGGAAAGCGCGTCGTCGCCATCGTGGAGCTCGAGCGCGTCGCGCTCGACGGCACGCGCGTGCGGCGCGGCTTCCGCTTCATCAACCACTCGTGCGAGCCGAACACCTTCCTGCGCCGCACGAAGGACCGCGCGGAGTTCTACGCGCGCCGGGACATCCGCGCGGGCGAGGAACTCACCGTCGACTACGGCGAGAGCCACCACGAGGGGACGCTGCGGTGCCTGTGCGGCGCGGCCGCCTGCCGGGGCTGGATCTAGCGCGCTAGGGCGCCAGGCGCCAGGGCGCGGGCGAGGCGAGGCGCCGCCAGGTCGACACCTTCTGCTTGTCGAGCAGCAGCAGCGCGATGTCCCCGGTCGGTTCGTGGACGAAGGCGAGGTCGGGCCGGCCGTCCCCGTCGAAGTCGCCCACCTGCCGCAGCTTCCAGTCGGCCGGCAGCGTCGTGGCCGCCTTGCCGTCGGTGCCCGCGCCCGCCTGCCAGGCCGCGGGCGTGGCGGGATCGGCGATCACCTCGGCGGCGTCGACCCGCGGCCCGTCCAGCGTCCAGACCTGCACCTCGCCGGCCGGGCCGGTGAGCAGCAGGTCGTCGGCGCCGTCGAGGTCGAAGTCCGCCACGTGCGCCACGCGGTAGCCGGTGGGGCCGCTCAGCTGCGCGCTCTTCGCGATGCGCAGGCCGTCCATCTGCCAGGCGTGGATCTCGCCGGCGGGGCCGCGCAGCAGCAGGTCGGCCTTGTGGTCGCCGTTGAAGTCGCCGGTGCCCGCGATCGAGTAGCCGGGGCCGGGCGGGTCGAGGTCGGCGAACGCGCCGGGCTCGCCGGCCTGCACGAGCTGCACGCGCACGCGGCCGTCGGCGCGCGCGATCACGAGGTCGTCGCGGCCGTCGCCGTCCAGGTCCGCCGCGAGCAGCGTGCCGGCGGTCGCGCCGTTCTCGAACGCCCGGGTGAGCGCCTTGCCGGTGGCATCGAAGGACAGCAGCGACAGGCGCCCGGCCGCATCGCGCAGGACGAGCTCGTCGCGGCCGTCGCCGTCGAAGTCGCCCACGAGCGCCACCGAGAGCCCGTCCGCGCCCGCGAAGAGCGGCGTGCGCGACAGCACCTGCGTGCCGGAAAGGCGCCAGATCTCGTGCGCCCCGGCGTCGCTTCGCACCAGCAGGTCGGCCTTGCCGTCGCCGCTGAAATCCGCAGTCGCGGCCAGGTGCCAGCCCGAGCCGTCGGGCAGCAGCTCGGCGCTCGCGGCGACGGCCCCGGCGCTCACGAGGTCCACGCGCAGGCCGCCGCCGGGCGTTTGCAGCAGGAGCGAGGCGTTGCCGCTCGCGTCCGCGTCGCGGAAATCGGTGCGCAGCTCCGCGCGGACATAGTGACCGAGCGTGCCCTGCGACCACGCGTACATCTCGTCGCCGGCGTACGAGGCGGCGACCGCGCGCGCCCCGGGCGGCAGGCTGTTGCTGCGGCACTGCGCGATCGAGTCGACGATCGGCACCGCCTCGCAGCCGAGGATGGTCTCGGCGCCGAAGGAGAAGGACACCGTGCCCGTCACCGGCCCGTAGCCGCCGGTGGCCGAGACGGTGAACAGCGCATCGGCGCGGTAGCGCGTCGGGTTCGCGGCGGCCGCCAGCGCGAGGATCGCCTCGGGCCGGCCGGTGGTGGACTGGAAGGTGGTGACGAGCGAGCCGATCGACACGCGCGAGCTTTTCACGGTGAACGCGGTCGCGGCGGACACGTGGCGCACGCACACCGACTGGCCCTCGCCCACGAGGCCGGGCTGGCTGGTGTAGCTGCCGGTGCAGCCCACGGAATGCTCGCCGGCCGCCACCTCGAGCAGGACGGGCTCGGCCAGCCCGGTGACCACGAACGGCGCGGATTCCACGGGCACCGACAGGCGCACGTCGGTGCGCGGCTCGATGGTGACCGGCTGCGGGCGGCCATCCCGGACGATGCGGAAGGACTGCGTGGCGCGCGTCGCGTCGAGGTAGGCCGCGTTGCCGGCCTGGTCGGCGGCGATCGTGCAGGTGCCGGCGGCGAGGATCGCGACCGAGGCGCTCGACTGGATGGCGCAGGTGCCGGGCGTGAGGCTCGAGAAGACGACGGGCGTGCCGGCCGGGCCGCCCTCGGCGCTTAGCGGGAAGGGCGCCGTGCCCAGCCGGCGCGGGGCGAGCGGGGCGAAGCGGATCGCCTGCGTGGCCTTCGCGGCGCCGGCCACGGGCAACTCGATGGCCGTGGTGAAGTCGACGGCGACGAGCGTCGAGGGCCTTTGCAGCGCGTCCACGACGACGAGGTAGGCCGTGTAGCCGGTGGCAGCGGCGAGTCCGGCGATCGGCAGGGCGCCCGGTTCGCCCGCGGCGAGCGTGCCGTGGCCCGCGCGCACGGCGCCCGGCGCCGAGCCGGCGAGGATGCCGGCGACATCGGGCAGCCCCGCGCCGCGCACGGCGACGACCCACCAGGCCTCGGCGGCCACGGCGCTCGTCACGCGGAGCGTGGCGCCGGTCGGGCCGATGGCATCGACGCGCACGCCCGAGGGCACCGGCCCGCCCGCGAGCGTCACGTCGGGCAGCACGCGATAGGCGATCGAGCCGGCCAGCGAGCCGACATAGGTCGTGGAGACGATCGTGTACGACTCGCCCTGCGCGAGCGTCGCGGTGAACTCCGAGAGCAGGCCGTTCGCGTCGTCGTTGCAGCCGACGAGGTTGGCCTCGGGCCGGGCCGGGTCGAACGCGCCGCGGTAGAGCGCGAGGAAGGTGTCGCCCTGCAGGCCGGTCACCGAGGAGACCGAAAAGGTGTGCGGGCCGCTCGCGTTCGCGTGCAGCGTGCGCGAGGCATAGGCGTGGCTGCCGGTGACCAGGCCGCAGCCGCCGAGATCGCCCAGCGGCGAGCTGGCGACGTCGAGGGTCTGCTCGCTCGCCACGTGGTCGACGAAATCCGTGGCGCGCGCGGGCACGGCGAAGAGCGAGAGCGCGGCGGCGAGCGCGCCGAAGACCAGCCGGCGCTGCGCGGCCAGGGCCTGCGCGAGGTTCGCCTCGTCCAGCAGGCCGGCGGCGACCAGTTCCTCGCCGACGGGACGGCCGCTTTCGCGCTGGCGGGCGAGGGCTTCCTCCAGGTGCGCGCGGGAGACGAGCCCCTGCGAGACCAGGATGTTGCCCAGGCGAAGGCGCTCCTGCGACGGCAGCTCGCCGCGCTGGTGGCGCTGGAAATCGAGGACGACGTCGCGCTGGCGCGCGTTGATGAGGCCCAGGCGCACGAGCGCCTCGCCGATCTTCTCGCCGGTGCGCAGCGCCTCGGCCAGCGCGCGCTGGATGGCCGGGGCCAGGCGCTCCTGCAGGCCGGCGACCAGCTCGCCGAAGCGGCAGGGTCGTCCCGCCGCGAGGCTCAGGAGCGCTTCGGGGTCCGTGCCCTTCACCTCGGGGATCCAGCGGGCGAGGAAATCGGGCGAATCGGGGCCGGCCGGCGCGTGGCCGGATCCCGTCAGGCGGTCGGTTTCGCCAGGATTCATGGCCTTCCTCGGCTGCCGGTCTGCGCGGCGGCGCAGGGCGCCGGCCATGCGGTGGAGGGGGGCGAGCAGCTTCAAGGCGATGGTATCCAGTTTCGTCCCGGGCCCGATTGCGAGTCCTCAAGCGCCCCGAGGGGGGCGAAAGCGCGCAGGCGGGCTTCGGATTGGCGTGCGGGGCGTGTCTTCCCGGCGGATTCCGGGAGATCCATCCCCTGTTACGGCAGCGACAGGGGAATCTTGAGCCGTCCGGGTGGCGGGCACGGTGCGTTGGCGCGCACAGCCCGCCACCCGGGCCGCCGCCCGCGGGGCGCGGGCGCGGCCTGGCTAGAGGGCGCCGGCCTTGCGCAGCACCGCCGCGACGGCCTCGGCGATGCGGGCGTAGCCCTCGGCGTTGGGATGCACGAGGTCGCTCTTCAGGCGGCCGTTGCCGAGGACGTCCACGAGCACGTCCTCCTCGACCGGGATCGCGAACTCACGGCCGATCTCGCCGTAGAACTTCACCCTCGACGCGCCGAAGCCCGGCCTGGGCGTGGCCACCAGCACCACGGCCACCTGCCGCTCGCGCGCCAGCCGGACCATCGCGCGCACGTTCGCGGCCGCCTCGTCCTCGCCCATCCTGCGCAGGAAGTCGTTGCCGCCATGGCACAGCACCAGCACGCGCGGCTGCACCTCGTCGAGCACGCGCGGCAGCCTCGCGAGCCCCTCGGCGGAGGTCTCGCCGGGCACGCCGGCGCCGACCACCTTGCGCCCGATGAGCTGCTCCAGGCGGGCCGGATAGGACGAAGCCGGCGTCGCGCCCGTGCCGAAGGTGAGGCTGTCGCCGAAGGCGAGCACCACCTCGCCGGCCGCAAGCGCGGGCAGCTTCGGGTACGAAGGGCCGCAGCCCGCGAGCAGGGCGGCGATCGACAGCAGGACGAACAGGGCGCGCGCGATGGGCATGCCGGCTCCAGCGAGGGCCGGCCCGGGTGGCGCCGGCGCGCGACTACCGTATCACGCGCGGTGCGGGTGCCCGCTCACATCGCGCAAAGCAGCAGGATCGCGACGAAAGCCACTTCCTGGGCGCGGTGGATCCACCAGCGCGAGCGGTCGCGGCCCGGCCCGGCCGGACGGCGCAGGCGCGAGTGCGACAGCGTGAAGATGCGGCGCGAGGTGGCGAGGTGATCGATCATCGGAAGCCTCCGCGGCGGTCCGGAACGGGTTGAGGGACGAGGCCAGTGTCCCGCGGCGCCCGCCGGGGCCATGCGCTGAAAAGCGGCGCCGATCGGGCGCAGTGCCGCCGGCGCGGGCCGCTCCCGGCCGCGCCGCCGCTCAGGGAACGATGCGCCAGGTCGGGCTGGCGCCGACCACGCCCCAGGCCTGCACCTGCTGCGCCTCGAGCAGCAGCACCACGATCTGGCCGGTGCTCTCGCGCACGAAGACGAGGTCGGGCTTGCCGTCGTTGTTGAAGTCGCCCACCTGCACGAGCGTCCAGTCGGCGGGCGAGGTGTCCCGCCGGGTGCCGTCGGGCAGGCTCTCCTGCTGCCAGGGCGCCGGGTGCACCGGGTCCGTGATCACCACGGCGCTCCCGATCCTCGCGCCGTCCATGAGCCACAGGATCCGCTCGCCCGCGGGACCCTCGAGCAGGAGGTCGTCGGCGCCGTCGATGTCGAAGTCGGCGACCTGCGCGATGCGGTACGCGGTCGGCCCGCTCAGCCGCACGCTGTTGTCCACGCGCACGCCGTTCATCAGCCAGGCGTGGATCTCGCCCGCCGGCCCGCGCAGCAGCAGGTCGGTGCGGTAGTCGCCATCCAGGTCGGCGGCGTGGGTGAGCACGTAGCCGGGCGCGGGCAGGTCGACGTCGGCGAACGCGCCGGGCACGCCATCCTTCACCAGCTGCAGGCGCAGGCGGCCGTCGGCCCGCTGGTAGACGAGGTCGTCGTGGTCGTCGCCGTCGAGGTCGGCCGCGAGGATCGGCACCAGGGCCGGGCCGGCATCGGGAAGCGGCACGCGGCGCGCGACCCGCATCGCGTTCATCACCCACAGGCTGTAGCGGCCCGAGGCGTCGCGCACGAGCAGGTCGTCCTTGCCGTCGCCGGTGAAGTCGGCCACGAGCGCGATCCGCAGCTGGTCCTCGGCCTTGAAGAGCAGGGATTTCTCCAGGACCGCCGCGCCGTCCATGCGCCAGGCCCAGGTCTCGCCCGAGTCGTGGCGCACGACGAGGTCGGCCTTGCCGTCGCCGTCGAAGTCGGCGAAGCGCTCGATGCGCCAGCCGGCGCCTTCGGCGAACAGGCGCGTGTCGGCCGAGGGCGCCGTGCCGTCCAGGGTCACCAGCCGCAGGCCTCCCTGGGCCGTCTGCAGGTAGAGCGAGGCGTTGCCGTTGCCGGTCGCGTCGCGGAACTCGGTGCGCAGGTCGGGCCGCACGTAGTGGCTCAGCGAGGCCTCGGACCAGGCATACACCTCGTCGCCCGCGTGGCGGGCCACGACGTCGCGCACGCCCGGCGCGAGGCTCGCGCTGCGGCAGACGGCCCGCTCGCGCACCAGCTCGAGCGACTCGCAGCCGACGACGGGCTCGTCGCCGAAGCGCAGCGACACGCGACCCGTGACCGGCCCGTACCCGCCGGTGGCCGTGACGACGAAAGCGACCTCGTCGCGGTAGCGCGTCGGGTTCAGCTCGGTCGCGAGCGTGAGCCTCGCCTCGGGCCGGCCGGTGGTCGACACGAACTTCGCCGAGGCGGACCCGACGTAGACCGTCGTGCTGCGGCTCGTGAAGGGCGTCGCCGCGGACAGGTGGCGCACGCACACGTCCTGGCCCTGGGTGACGAGGCCGGGCGCGGCGCTGTAGGTGCCGGTGCAGCCGACCGAATGCTCGCCCCCGGGCGTCTCGATGGCGACGGCGCCGGTGATCCCGAACACGACGAAGGGCGGCGACTCGACCAGCGTGGACAGGCGCACGCCCACGCGCGGCGCGATCGCGAGGTCGACCGGGAACTCGTTGTCCGCGATCCGGAAGGCGCGCGTGAGCGTCGGGGCCGGCAGGTAGTTCGCGTTCCCCGCCTGGTCGGCGGCCACGGAGCAAGTGCCCGCGCCCACCAGCAGGACCGAGGCGGGCTGGAAGATGCGGCAGGTGGCCGGCGTGAGCGAGGTGAAGGTGACGGGAAGGCCGGAAGCGCCGCCGGTGGCCGGCAGGGCGAAGGGGCCCGTGCCGAGGGTGCGGTTGGGCAGCGCGTCGAAGGCGATGGCCTGCGCGGCGCGCGCGATCGCGAAGCTGCGGTGCACGTCCGGCGCCGCGGCCCAGTTCGCGTCGCCCGCCTGGCTCGCGACGATGTCGCAGGTGCCGGCGCCGCGCAGGGTGACGACCGCCCCGCTCACCGTGCAGGCGGCGGGCGTGGCGGAAGCGAAGAACACCGGCAACCCCGAGGGCACGCTGGCGACCAGCGCGACGGGCGGGTCCTCGTACGTGCGATCGGCCACCGGCGCGAACGTGATCGACTGCGGCGTCTTCGCGATCGCGAACACGCGGTGCACGTCGGCCGCGGCGGCCCAGTTCGCGTCGCCGGCCTGGCTCGCGACGATCTCGCAGTCGCCCGGGGCGAGGAGCGTCACCACCGTGCCCGCCACCTGGCAGGTCGCGGGGGTGGCGGAGGCGAAGGCGACGGCGAGGCCCGAGGCGCTCGTCGCCGCGACGGAGAACGGCGCGTCGCCGAAGGTCCGGGGCGCGAGCGCCGCGAAGGCGATCGCCTGCGGCGTCTTCGCCACGGCGAAGCTCACCGGGACATCGGGGGCGGCGGCCCAGGTCGCGTCGCCCGGCTGGCTCGCCGTGATCGTGCAGGTGCCGGGGGCGAGGATCGTCACCACGGCGCCCGCGACGCTGCACACGCCCGGGGTCGTGGAGGCATAGGTGACGGGCAGCCCGGACGTCGCGGTTCCCGCGAGCGTGAGGGGCGGGTCGCCGAAGGTGTGGCCGGGCACGGGCGCGACGGTGGTCGTCTGCGCGAGCGGGATCCAGGTGAAGCTCGCGGCCACGGTGCAATCGCCGCCGACCGGGTTGGTGGTGAAGCTGCTGCCGGCGAGCGTGCCGCCGCAGGTGCCGGCGACCGAGGCCGCGTAGCCGGGCGAGGCGTTCACGGCGAAGGTCGCGCTGTTGCCGTGCATCACGGCGACCGGGCCCGACGGGCCGATCGTGCCGTTCGCGCCGCTCGAGGCGCTCACGGTGAAGTAGCGCGGCGCGGCGCAATAGGCGTCGCCGCCGCCACCGGTCCCCGCGCAGGTCCACGAATAGGTGCCGGCGTTGGTCGCGACGGCCGAGGCCACGCCCGCGGCGCACAGCGCGGCCGAGGGCGGCGCGAAGGTCGCGATGGCGTGGTCGGCGCCGCAGGCGCCGGGGACCGCCGCGGATCCGGCGCCCGCGAGCGCCATCACCTCGTTCGTGGCATTGGAGGTCACGGCGACGCTGGCGGCGAAGGCGCCGGCCGCATCCGGCGTGAAGCTCGCGAGGATCGTGCAGGTCTCGGCGGCCGCGAGGGTCTGTCCGGCATGGCAGGTGCCGCCCGCCTCGATCGCGAAGCGCCCGGCCTGCGCGCCCGTGAGCGAGATCGTGCCGAGGATGAGCGGGGCCGCGCCGTCGTTGGAGGCGGTGATCGTCACGGGCAGGCTGGTCGTGCCGGTGGCGAGGCTGCCGAAGTCGTGCGGGGGCGCCGCGTTGCCCGGCAGCGAGAGCGTGAGGATGCCGTTGTTGCCCTGCAGGGCCACGACGCCGCTCGTGTCGTTGGAGGCGATGGAGAGCCAGGCGTACTTCGGGCCGGCCCAGCCGGGCGTGAAGTGCACGTGGATCGTGCAGGAGGCGCCCGGGGCGAGCGCGGTGCCGGGGGTGCAGTCGCCGCCCGGGGTGGAGCGCGCGTAGTCGGCGGCGTTCACGCCGGTGAAGTCGAAGGTGCCCAGTTGCAGCGTGCCCGTGCCCGTGTTCGAGACCGTGAAGGCCTGGTCGGCGCTCGCCACGCCGATGGGACTCGTGTAGCTGAGCGAGGAGGCCGACAGGGTGAGCACCGGCAGGCCGAGCGCCGGGTTGGGCGGCACGAGCTCGGACCCGAAGGCGTCGAAGAGGATGTAGCCGCCGTGGCCGCCGGCCGAGCAGCCGGCCGCCAGCATGTCGATCTCGATCGCGTGGCCGAGCGAGGACTCGGGCACCACGATGTCGACGTTGCGCCAGTTCGTGTAGCCCCAGGTCGTGTCGGCCGCGGTGCGCGTGAAGAACTTCGTCGCGTCGGTGGCGTAGACGAACTCCTCCCAGATGATCGCGTTGCCCAGGGTCACGTCGCGAAGGGCGAGGAAGAGGTAGGGCTGGTCGTTGGCGCCGTGGCCGCCGTCCTGCAGCGCACCGGCCCACGCGAAGCGGATGTGCAGCCGCCCGTCGACCGGGTCGCGGTCCGCGTCGGTGATCACGCCCTGCTGGCGCAGCCGGTTGTAGTTGCGGTTCTTGCCCGTGCCCGCGCCCGTCGACGTGTTGTCGCCGTTCACGATGATCGAGTAGCTGCCCACGCGCGGGGTCCGCACGACGCCGTCGGTGTTCGCGAGGGTGGCCGCGCCCAGCCGCGAGGTGAGGTCGATGCCGCCGCCGGGCGTGACCCGGACGTTGGTGGAATTGAACGGCGGCG
>JBGAOO010000109.1:0-11195 GCA_044221765.1 Usitatibacteraceae bacterium
AGCGCGGCGCGATGAGGATCGCCACGCGCCAGCTCGCCGCGCACCTGAAGAAGGGCCTCGCGCCGCTCTATTGCGTGCACGGCGCCGAGGCGCTGCTCGCGCTGGAGGCGGCCGACGCGATCCGCGCCGCCGCGCGCCGAGAGGGCTGCACCGAGCGCGAGGTGTTCTCCGCCGAGCCCGGGGCCGACTGGGCCCGGCTGGGCGCGAGCGCGGCGAACCTCTCGCTCTTCGCCTCCCGGCGGCTGCTGGAGATCCGGATCCCGTCGGGCAAGCCCGGCACCGAGGGCGGCAAGGCGATCGAGAAGCTCTGCGCGCGCCTGCCCGAGGACACGGTCGTGCTCGTGACGCTGCCCGAGCTCGAGTGGCAGCAGTTCAAGACCGCGTGGTTCGGCGCGCTCGAGGAGGCCGGCACCGTGGTCGAGGCGAAGGCGCTCTCGCGCGAGGAGCTGCCGCAGTGGCTCGCCGACCGCCTGGCGGCCCAGGGCCAGCGCGCCGGCCTGGAGGCGCTCGAGTGGATGGCCGACCGCGTCGAGGGCAACCTGCTCGCCGCGAAGCAGGAGGTCGAGAAGCTCGCGCTCCTCGCGCCCCCGGGCGAGCTCTCGCTCGCCGCGCTGCGCGAGGCCGTGACGGACGTCTCCCGCTTCGAGCGCGACACGCTGGTCGAGGCGATCCACGCGGCCGACACCGGCCGGATCGTGCGCGCCGTCGACTCGCTCCAGGCCGAGGGCGAGCCCCTGCCCCTGCTGCTGTGGACGCTCACCGAGGAGCTGCGCCTCATGATGCAGGCGGGCGCCGGCGAGCGCCCGCGCCGCTTCCTCGACCCCGACCGCCTGCAGGCCGTGCAGCGCACCGCCCGCAAGCACGACGCGAATTCCTTCGGCCGCCAGCTCTTGCGGGCCCACCGGATCGACCGCATGATCAAGGGCGTCGAGACGGGAGACGCCTGGGAGGAGCTGCTCGAGCTCTGCCTGGCGCTCGCGGGCCACCCCCTGCTGCGCGCCGCCGCCTGACCCGCCGACCCCACCCCATGAACGACACGCCGATCCCCCTCGACATCGAGAACCTCGTCGCCACGCTGGGCGCCGCCGCGCGCGAAGCGAGCCGCGCCCTCGCGCGCGCCGGCACCGCCGCGAAGAACCGCGCCCTCGAGGTCGCCGCCGAGGCGCTCGTGGACCGCGAGAAGACGATCCTCGCCGCCAACGCGCGCGACGTGAAGGCGGCCCGCGCCGACGGCGGCGACGACGCGTTCATCGACCGCCTGAAGCTCACCGCGAAGGGCGTGGAGGAGATGGCCGAGGGCCTGCGCCAGATCGCGAAGCTGCCCGACCCCGTGGGCGAGGTGACGGACCTGCGCTTTCGCCCCTCGGGCATCCAGGTGGGCCGCATGCGCGTGCCGCTGGGCGTGGTGGGCATCATCTACGAGTCGCGCCCGGACGTGACGGCCGATGCCGGCGGCCTGTGCCTGAAGAGCGGCAACGCGGCCATCCTGCGCGGCGGGAGCGAGGCGATCCACTCCAACCAGGCCATCGCCGCGTGCCTGCACCTGGGCCTCAAGGCGGCCGGCCTGCCCGAGAGCGCGATCCAGCTCGTGGGCACCACCGAGCGCGCCTTCGTGAACGCGCTGGTCGCGGCCGACCGGTACGTCGACGTGATCGTGCCGCGCGGGGGCAAGGGCCTGGTGGAGCTCATCACGCGCGAGGCCCGCGTGCCGGTGATCAAGCACCTGGACGGCGTGTGCCACGTCTACGTGGACGAGGGCGCCGACCCGGCCAAGGCCCTCGCGATCGTCGAGAACGCGAAGACGCAGCGCTACGGCACGTGCAACACCATGGAAACGCTGCTCGTGGCCGAGGCCGCGGCGGCCTCGACGCTGCCGGCCATCGGCAAGATGTTCGCCGACAAGGGCGTGGAGGTGCGCGCCTGCCCCACGGCGAAGGCCGTGCTCGAGCGCGCCGGCTTCCAGGCCGTGCAGGACGCGACCGAGGAGGACTGGTACGCCGAGTACCTCGCGCCCATCGTCGCCGTGGCGCTCGTGAAGGGCCTGGACGAGGCCATCGCCCACATCGCGAAGTACGGCTCGCAGCACACCGACGCGATCGTGACCGAGGACTGGGGCCGCGCGCAGCGCTTCCTGCGCGAGGTGGACTCCGCCTCCGTCATGGTGAACGCCTCCACCCGCTTCGCGGACGGCTTCGAGTTCGGCCTGGGCGCCGAGATCGGCATCTCGACCAACAAGCTGCATGCCCGCGGGCCCGTGGGCCTGGAGGGCCTCACCTCGCAGAAGTGGATCGTGCTCGGCGACGGGCACGTGCGGACCTGACGCGTTGGCCTCCCCGATCGGCCTCTTCGGCGGCACCTTCGACCCGGTGCACTTCGGCCACCTGCGCCTCGCCGCGGAGATGCTCGAGGCGTTCGGCCTGTCGCGGGTGGTCTTCCTGCCCGCCGGCCGGCCCTGGCAGCGCGAGAACGGCCCGTTCGCCGACGCCACGCACCGCGTGCGCATGCTCGAGCTCGCCATCGCGAACGAGCCGGCCTTCGCCGTGGACGGGCGCGAGGTGCGCCGCGAGAGCCCGACCTACACGGTGGAGACGCTCGAGTCCTTCCGGGCCGAGGCCGGCCCGGATGCGCCGCTCTTCTTCCTGTGCGGCTCCGACGCCTTCGCCAAGGTGCAGACCTGGCACCGCTGGGAATCGCTCTTCGCCCTGGCCCACTTCGCCGTGGCGGTGCGCCAGGGCGACGAGTCGTGGGGCGCGAAGGGAACCGGGGCCATCCCGCACGCCCTGCTGCCGCGGGTTACCATGGACCTGCAGGAGGCGCTCGCCAGCCCCGCCGGACGCGTCATGACCTTCGCGATGACGCCCCTGGGCATCTCCTCGACCGCCCTGCGGGGCCTCGCGCGCTCCGGCGCCTCGATCCGCTACCTCACCCCCGACCCGGTGGTCGGCTACATCCAGCAGCACTCGCTCTACGCCAAGCCCGGCTGAACGCGCCGGCCGCGCCCGCCGGGAGGCGGTGCCGCGGACGGTGCCCAAAGACACCAGACCATGACCTCGAAGACACTGACCACGCTCGCCAAGAAGAAACTCGTCGTCGCCGCCCTGGAGGACATCAAGGCGCGCGACATCCTCGCGATCGACGTGAGGAAGATCACCTCCATGTTCGACTGGATCATCGTCGCGAGCGCCGATTCGGCGCGCCAGACGAAGGCCCTCGCCCGCCACGTGAGCGACAAGCTGCGCGAGGCCGGCTGCCGGATCATCGGCACCGAGGGCGAGGAGAGCGCCGAATGGGTGCTCGTCGACTCCGGCGACATCGTCGCGCACGTGATGCAGCCTGCCGTGCGCGCCTACTACAACCTGGAGGAGCTCTGGGGCGAGGGCAAGTTCGACCGCCCGGCCAACCCCACCTCGCTCGGCACGGCGCGCCTCGCCCACGCCTCGGAGGAGGAATCGCCCTCCCTGCCGCATGCCCGGCCCGCGCCGCGCGGCAAGGCGAAGCCCCGCTCGCGCAAGTCGCCCGCCGCCGGCGCCAAGCCGCCCGCGCGCAAGCGGCCCGCCACCGCCGCCGGCGCCAAGCCACGCGCCCGCAAGAAACCCGCCGCCTGAATGCGCGTCGCGATCGTCTGCGTCGGCCACAAGATGCCCTCGTGGATCCGCGAGGGCTTCGGCGAGTACGTGAAGCGCCTGCCGCCGGAGATCAAGGTCGAGCTGGCGGAGCTCAAGCCCGAGGAGCGCTCCTCGGGGAAGACGGTCGACAAGGCGAAGGCGCTGGAGGGCGAGCGCATCCTGGCCGCCCTGCCGGCCGGCGCGAGCGTCATCGCGCTCGACGAGAAGGGCCGCGCCGTCACCACGCAGGGCCTCGCCGTGATGCTCGCGGGCTGGATGCGCGAGGGCGTCGCCCCTGCCTTCGTGATCGGCGGCGCCGACGGCCTCTCGGACGAGGTGAAGGCCCGCGCCGACAAGCTGGTCTCCCTCTCGGGCCTCACGCTGCCCCACGGCCTGGCCCGCGTGCTGCTGGCCGAGCAGCTCTACCGCGCGTGGACGATCCTCGCGAACCACCCGTACCACCGGGAATAGGGCGATGGCCTCGATCTACCTCGCCTCCCGAAGCCCCCGCCGCCGCGAGCTGCTGGCCCAGGTGGGCGTGAAGTTCGAGATGCTCCTGTTCCGCGAGGGCCCGCGCATGGACGCGGAAACCGCCGAGGATCCCTATCCCGGCGAGCACCCCGACGACTACGTGCGACGCGTCGCGCAGCTCAAGGCGCAGTCGGCCTGGCAGCGGGTCATCTCGCGCAAGGGCCTGCGCCGCATGCCGGTGCTCGCCGCCGACACCACCGTCGCCCTCGCCAACGAGATCCTGGGCAAGCCCGCGGGCAAGGCGGACGCCGAGCGCATGCTGCGCCTGCTCTCGGGCACCCGCCACCGCGTGCTCACCGCCGTCGCCGTGGCGCTCGAGGACCGCCTCGCCATGAGGGTGAGCGAATCCTTCGTGACCTTCTGCGCGCTCGACGAGGCGCGCATCGAGGCCTACGTCGCCTCGGGCGAGCCCTTCGACAAGGCCGGCGGCTACGGCATCCAGGGGCGCGCGGGCGCCTTCGTCGAGCGCCTGGAGGGCAGCTACACGGGGGTCATGGGCCTGCCGCTTTTCGAGACCGTCGAACTCTTGCGAGAATTCGGTGTTACCGTTCCCTAGCGGGGGTGGCAGACCTCTGGAACACGGATGAACACGGATTCACACGGATGAACCCGGATAACCCCGAATCCCGAGAATGCACCCAGGCTTGCGATGCCGTCGCCATGAAATCCGATCGTCTCATCTCATTGCTTTCATCCGGGTTCATCCGTGTGAATCCGTGTTCATCCGTGTTCCAAAGGTTTGCCCAATAGCCGCAGGCACGAAATGCACGAGCAGATCCTCATCAACGTCACCCCGCAGGAAACGCGGGTCGCGATCACCGAGCAGGGCGCGGTGCAGGAGCTGCACGTCGAGCGCAATTCCTCGCGCGGCATCGTGGGCAACATCTACCTGGGCCGCATCTGCCGCGTGCTGCCGGGCATGCAGTCGGCGTTCGTGGAGATCGGCCTCGCCCGGGCCGCCTTCCTGCACGTGGCCGACATCTGGATGGCGAGGAACCCCGACGGCAGCGTGAAGCCGATCGAGAAGTTCCTCTCCGAGGGCCAGACGCTCCTGGTGCAGGTGGTGAAGGACCCGATCGGCTCCAAGGGCGCGCGCCTGTCCACGCAGGTGTCGATCGCCGGGCGGCTGCTCGTCTACCTGCCGCAGGACCCGCACATCGGCATCTCCCAGCGCATCGAGGACGTCGCCGAGCGCGAGAACCTGCGCGAGAAGGTCCATTCCCTCATCCCGCCGGGCGAGTCGGGCGGCTTCATCGTGCGCACCGTGGCCGAGTCGGCCTCCGACGCCGAGCTCACCGCCGACATCGACTACCTGGTCACGCTCTGGAAGCAGATCCAGCTCGCGGCCACCACGGCCGCGCCGCAGGCGCTGCTCTACCAGGACCTCGCCCTCGCCACGCGCGTGCTGCGCGACCTGGTCTCCGGCACCACCGAGCGGGTGATCGTCGACTCGCGCGAGACCTTCCACCGCCTGAAGGACTTCGCCGAGAAGTACACGCGCACCGCGCTGCCGGTGCTCGAGCACTACTCCGGCGAGCGCCCGCTCTTCGACCTCTTCGCCGTGGAGGAGGAGATCGAGCGTGCCCTGGCCCGGCGCGTGGACCTGAAGAGCGGCGGCTACCTCATCATCGACCAGACCGAGGCGCTCACCACCGTCGACGTGAACACCGGCGGCTTCGTCTCCGGGCGCTCCTTCGACGACACGATCTTCAAGACCAACCTGGAGGCGACGCAGGCCATCGCCCGCCAGCTGCGCCTGCGCAACCTGGGCGGCATCATCATCGTCGACTTCATCGACATGGACAGCCAGGAGCACCGCGACGCGGTGCTCGCCGAGTTCAAGAAGGGCCTCGCGCGCGACCGCACGCGCGTCACGGTGAACGGCTTCTCGCAGCTGGGCCTGGTGGAGATGACGCGCAAGCGCACCCGCGAATCCCTCGCCCACGTGCTGTGCGAGGCCTGCCCGGTGTGCGCCGGGCGCGGGGAGCTCAAGACCGCGCAGACGATCTGCTACGAGATCCTGCGCGAGATCCTGCGCGCCGAGCGCCAGTTCGGCGCCAAGGAATACCGCATCCTCGCCTCGCAGAAGGTGATCGACATGTTCCTGGACGAGGAATCGGGGGCGCTCACCATGCTCGGGGACTTCATCGCGAAGCCCATCTCGATGCAGGTGGAGACGGCGTACATGCAGGAGCAGTACGACGTGATCCTGGTCTAGCGCCCCGGCGCCGGACCGAAGGGACGGCCCCCTTCAGCTCTTCTGCGTGACCCCCTGCAGGATGCGCTTGGCCTCCTGCAGCTTGCCGATCGACAACTCCAGGCGCTGGGTGCGCGTGAGGTCGAGCTGCTGCGTCTTCTCGCTCGGCCGCGCCGGAGCCCCGCCTGGCTTTTCTTCGAGCCGTCCGGGTTGTGCAGGCGCGGGTCGAAGGCGGGCAGCTTCTGCGTCTTCTCGCCCTCCTGGGCCTTCGCGGACGTCTTCGCCGCCAGGCGCCTTCGCCTGGGGCGCCTTCGCCGCCGGCGCGCTCGCGCGCTCGTCGAGGTCCTCGGGGCGTCGTCGCGGGCCGCCCGCTCGTTGATCGTGCGGCCCGGGTCGGCCGCCGGCGCCCGCCGGGGCGCTGGTTCACCGTGCGCACCGGGTCGCCGAGCTCGGCCGTGGTGGTCCTGATCGTGCGCTCGACGGCCTCGGGCGGGGCCTTGCCGGCCAGGGCGTCGGCGGTGGTCACGATCGTGCGCTCCATCGCCCCGGGGGCAGCCTCGCCCGCGAGGGCCTCGGCCGTGGTGACGATCGTGCGCTCGGCCGGCGCGTTCGGTGCGTTCGGGGCGGTCGGCGCGGCCGAGCCGGGCAGCCCGAAGCTCGCGAGCAGGTCGTCGGACACGAGCGGGGCGGCGGCCGGCCCGGAAGGGGCCTTCGCGGCGACGGGCTTCGCCTGCTCCTCGTCCTTCACGTGCGCCACCTCGCGGAACACCTCCTGGGCCTTGGCCGCCCGGCGGCTGATGGTGAGGGGCGCGTCGAACGTGGACAGGCGCGTGGTCGCCATGTGCTCCGGCGGCGTTTCCGGCGGGGGCCGGCGTCCCGCGGTGGTGGTTGGCGAGGCGGGCACGGCGGGCGCCTGCGCGGCGAGCGCCTCGTCGCGCGAGACGCGCATGAGCAGCCCGTCGATCATCTCGCGCTGCTTCTGCAGGTCCAGGGCCACGGCCTTGAGCGAGGCGAGCTGCTCGTTGATGCCGGTGGACTTCTCGTTGATCTTGGAGAGGTTGTCCAGGCGCAGCTGCAGCTGCTGCTTGTGGTCCTTCATCTGCGTCTCGAGCGGCAGCGTGACCGCCTGCACCCAGCGCTCGCTCTGGCCGCGGGCGTCGGCGAAGAGCGCGCGCGCCTGCGCGATGAGCGAGTTGTAGAACTTCTTCACGAAGAAGCTCTTGTAGTTGGCCACGTTGATCGGGTCGCGGCTGAACTCCTCGGTCTCGGCCACCAGGAGCTTGAGCTTGGTCATGTGCAGCTCGAGGTCGAGCGAGGGGATCGCCATTCTCTGGAACCCGAACTTCTCGACGAAGGTGTTGTACACCCCCTGCATGAGCTTCTTGATGTCCTCGCTCGCGACGTACACCGCCTCGAAGTCGGCGCTCATGAGGCGCGAGAGCTCGCGCATGCCGCGCTGCAGCCCCACGGTGGTCCAGGAATCGTCGAGCGCCTGCGCCGTCTTGGCGAGCATCACGTCGAGCTTGGCGGGGTTGAGCATGTCCATCAGCGCCCCGCGCTTGGCCGAGAAGTGCGAGTGGTTCACCTTGTACTCGGCGAGCGCCGAGTTGTAGGCCGACTTCTCCGCGGTGATCTTCTGCCAGAGCCGGGTCACGACCTCGCGGCTCTTGCCCACCAGGCCCTGCAGCTCCTGCATCTGCGCCTGGTTGGCCTGCTGGCGGTGGGCGATCGAGGCGCGCGAGGACACCATCATCGCGCCGATCTCGTTCATCACCGCCTTGCACAGGATCTGCCGCTTCATCGGCACGATCTCCTGCGCGAGGTACTTCTCCAGCGACTCGATGCCGCTCTTCCTCACCAGCCCGGCGTCCTCGCGGATCTTGCCCAGCAGCGCCTTCTGCGCCGAGAGCGCGAAGATGCGCTTCGGGTCGAGCGAGAGCGCCTTGGCGGTGGAGTCCACCATGCGGCTCACCGCGCGCTCGATCTCCTCGGGGCTCTTCAGCTCGTCCCACATGAGGTCGATCTTGTTGAGCACCGCGATCTTCTGCGGCAGCCCCGGCTTCACGTAGCGGTCCCAGATCTCCAGGTCGCTCTTGGTGACGCCGGTGTCGATGGAGAGCAGGAAGAGGATGGCGTGCGCGTTGGGGACGGTCGAGACGGTGAGCTCGGGTTCCATGCCCAGGGCGTTCAGGCCCGGCGTGTCCAGGATCGACAGGCCGTTCGAGAGCAGCGGGTGGGGGTAGTTCACCATGGCGTAGCGCCAGGCGGGCACCTCGACCAGCTCCTCCTCGCCGGGGAACTCGCCGTGCTCGTTGAGCATCGGGGCGAGCCCGAGCATGCGCGCCTCGAGCGCGTAGACCTTCTTCGTGTCGGCGAGCGCGGAGAGCGCCTTGCGCATGTCGGCCGCGGAGCTCGTGTTCAGCCGGATCTTGCTCCACTCCACCGGGTTGTTCTTCAGCTGCGAGATCGACTCGTCGCGGTAGCGCGTCTCCACCGACAGGAGCTTCAGGTACGGCTCCTCGTTCGGGTCGTGGAAGATCTCGGTCGGGCACATCGTCGTGCGCCCGACGTCGGAGGGCAGCAGCCGCTCCTTGAAGCTGGAGAAGAAGAGCGCGTTGATGAGCTCGGACTTGCCCCGCGAGAACTCCGCGAGGAAGGCGAGCATGAGGCGGCCCTTGTTCAGGTTCTCGAGCAGGTCGTAGAAGCGGATCGACTGCTGCACGTCGAGCTGGCCGTTGGCCTCGAGCCAGTCGTGGTAGGCCGTGACCGACCGCGTGAGATCCTCCCGCCAGCGGTTGTAGCGGGCGATCTCGCCCTCGAATCGGGCATTGGGCGCGGGGGTGTTTTCCATGGGGCTCTTTTCCGGCGAGGCCCCAGTGTACCCGAGAAGACTTTCGGCTCTAAGTGCGTCTTTTCACAGGGAAAGCCCCGCCGGGGCGAAAAAAATCGCCGGACCTGGGGGTCCGGCGTGCGGGGGTCCGGCGGGGCCGCCGGGGGAGGGTCGGGCGCGCGGGCGCCTCAGGCGGCGCGGCGGAAGTCCGGCTCGTTGGCCGGCTCGTGCGGGGGCCGGGCCGGGCGCGAGGCGGGCACGCCGCCGTCGGCGCGGGGGCGCAGCACCGGGCCGAACTGCGGGGCGCTCGGCATGAGGAGCGTGCCGCGCTCCCCGCCCAGCAGGAGGAAGAGGTTCAGGCCCGCGATCGCGAGCACGGGCACGGCGACGGCGAAGAGCTGGGCGTAGGTTTCGACGAAGGTCATGGCGGTCTCCTGGATATCGGGGTCTGGCTTCGGTTGTCGGGCTTCGCGGACCCGGTTCGGCCCGCGTTGGAACGCAATCTAGGCAGGGGAAGGCGGCCGCGCGAGGCCCTTGCGACGAACTGGCGAAAACGGGGGATGAAGCGTCCGCCAGCCCGGGTTTCAGGCCTCTTCGCCATCGCCCGAGCGCCCCAGCACCAGCTCGGCGAGCACCCGGCCGGAGCGGTCCACCACCCGCACCCGCCCGACGCCCCGGTGCCCGAGCCAGGCCGCCGCGAGCAACAGGGCGACGATCGGGACGGCCACGGCGAGCAGGGTAAGGGCGAAAGGTGACAGGTCCATGTCCGGCAGGCCGGTCTAGGCGGCCAGGCGCTCGTGCTCGTCGTTGGCGGCGGCCGCGGGCTTCAGGGGGTGCGCGGCGAGGTAGCGGGCGGCGGCTTCCTCGGGCGAGGCGGGGGGCAGCCGGCGGGCGGGCGCGGGGTGGCTGCCGGCCAGCTCGGTGGCGAGGAAAAGCGGGAAGAAGACGGCGTTGAAGGCGACGGCGAGGGCGATCAGTTCCATGGTGCGGGTCCTTTCCTGGCGGCTGCGCCCCCCGGCAGGCCCCTGCCGGTTTCGGGCGGCGCGAACGGCGGTTCGCGTTGGTGCCCAATCTACGCAGGGGGAGGCCGGATCTCGGCGGAGGAATGCGCCCGTTACGGATGAAATAGTCGACAGGGGGCTGTGCGCGATCGCACACCCCGGCCGCGGCCGGCGCGCCGCTAGAGGGCGAGGCGGCCCACGATCTTCAGGGCCTGGGTCTCGAGGAAGGTCACCGGCAGCATGAGCACCAGCTGGCAGGCGATGAGGACGAGCACGGGCGTGATGTCCACCCCGCCGATCGGGGGGATCGCCTTCTGGAAGGGCCGCAGGAAGGGCCGGGTGAGGGCGTCGAAGAAGGGCGCCACGGGGTGGTACGGGTTCACCCAGGAGAGCAGGGCCTGCAGCAGCACCGCGCCCATGATGATGTAGACCGTGAGGCGCAGCAGCTTCACCAGGGCGAGGAAGAGCAGCGTGGAGACGATGGGGCCGGTGGCGATCTCCACGCCGGCGAGCAGCGCCAGGATGGCGAGCAGCGCGAATTCCCCCGCCCACGCCACGGCGAGCGAGGCCAGGTCGAGCTTGAAGAAGCCCGGCAGCACGCGCCGCAGGGGCTTCACCGCCCAGTCCGTGAGCGCCATGGTGAACTGGGCGAGGGGGTTGCGCGCCGGGGCCTTGAGCGCCTGCATCCAGAAGCGCACGAGCGCCGAGAGGATGAAGACGTCGAAGACCGTCTCGACAAGGAACGCGATCGCCTGGGTCAGCATGGCTCAGCCCCGCCCGAATTCATCGCCCAGCTCCTTCGAGCGGGCGCACGCGGCCTTCACGGCCGCCACGAACCGGTCCTTCACGGCACCGGCCCCCAGGTGCCCGAGCGCGCGCTCGGTGGTGCCGCCCTTCGAGGTGACCTGCGCGCGCAGCACCGCCGGGTCGATCCCGCGCTCGATGGCGAGCTTCGCCGCGCCCTCGAAGGTGCCGAGCGCGAGCTCGCGGGCGGCACGCGGGTCGAGCCCGAGCTCGCGGCCGGCCTGCTC
>JBGAOO010000110.1:0-10771 GCA_044221765.1 Usitatibacteraceae bacterium
GGGCCCAACGAGAAGAACACGCTCAACCGCAAGTACCTCTCGCAGGCGATCGACGGCTCGCTCAGGCGCCTGCAGCTCGACCACGTCGACCTCGTCTACTGCCACCGCCCCGACCCGGAGACGCCCATCGAGGAGACGGTCTGGGCGATGCACGACATGATCCGCCAGGGCAAGGCGCTCTACTGGGGCACCTCGGAGTGGAGCGCCTCGGAGATCATGGCCGCCTGGCAGATCGCCGAGCGCCACCACCTGGCCAAGCCCGTGGTCGAGCAGCCGCAGTACCACCTGCTGCACAGGAAGCGCGTCGAGGTCGAGTACAAGCACCTCTACAACGACATCGGCCTGGGCCTCACGACCTGGAGCCCGCTCGCCTCGGGGCTGCTCACGGGCAAGTACCGCGCCGGCGTGCCCAAGGACAGCCGCGGCGCCATCCCGCGCATGGCCTTCCTCGTCGACGGGCTCGTGGACCCGAAGCGCAACGCGGTCGTCGCCGAGCTCGAGTTCGTCGCGAAGGAGCTCGGCTGCACGCTGGCGCAGCTCGCCATCGCCTGGTGCGCGCGCAACCCGCACGTCTCGAGCGTCATCACCGGCGCCTCGCGCGTGGAGCAGGTGAAGGAGAACATGAAGGCGCTGGAGGTGCTGCCCCGGCTCAAGGGCCCGGTGCTCGAGCGCCTCGAGCAGATCGTCGCCGGCAAGGGCGACTAGCGGCCCGCGCGGGGTCGCCTGGCCGATCGCGGAGGGCGAATGCCCGGACAGGGCCTGCATCGCGTGGTGGTGGTGGGCGGCGGCGCCGGGGGGCTGGAGCTCGCCACGCGCCTGGGCGACCGGCTCGGGCGCCGCGGCCGCGCGCACGTGACGCTCGTCGACCGCAGCCGCACGCACCTGTGGAAGCCGCTGCTGCACGAGGTGGCCGCCGGCAGCATGGACATCCACGCCCACCAGCTCGACTACCTGGCGCAGGCGCGCTGGCACGGCTTCACCTTCGCGCTGGGCGCCCTCGCGGGGCTGGACCGCGCCCGCCGCGCGATCCGCCTCGCCCCGGTGAACGACGACGAGGGCGAGCAGATCCTGCCCGCGCGCGAGCTCGGCTACGACACGCTGGTCCTCGCGATCGGCAGCGAGTCGAACGACTTCGGCACGCCCGGCGTGCGCGAGCACGCGTTCACGATCGACAACGCGTGGCAGGCGCACCTCTTCCACCGCCGCCTGGTGAACGCCTGCGCCCGCGCGAACTTCGCGGCCGACGGCCGCGAGCTCTGCATCGCGATCGTCGGGGCCGGCGCCACGGGCGTGGAACTCGCCGCGGAACTGCGCAACACCACGCGCACCCTCGCCGCGTACGGCCTCACCCACTTCGATCCCGACCGGCAGATCCGCATCAGCCTGGTGGAGGCGGGACCGCGCATCCTGGCCGGGCTGCCCGCCCACCTGGGCGAGTCCACGCAGGCCATCCTGGGAGGGCTGGGCGTGGCGGTGCTCTGCGGCGAGCGCGTGGTCGAGGTGGTGCCCGGCCTCGTGCGCACCGCCTCGGGCCGCGACGTGCGGGCCGACTTCACGGTGTGGGCGGCCGGCATCCGCTGCGCCGACGTGCTGAAGGACCTGGACGGGCTCGAGTCGAACCGCCTGAACCAGCTCGTGGTGACGCAGACCCTCCAGACGACCCGCGACGCGGACATCTTCGCGCTCGGCGATTGCGCCGCCTGCGCCTGGATCGAGGGCCGCAGCGTGCCCCCGCGCGCGCAGGCCGCGCACCAGCAGGCGAGCCGCGTGCTCGACTCGATCGGGCGGCGCCTGGCGGGCCGGCCGCCCGGGCCCTTCCGCTACCGCGACTTCGGCTCGCTCGTGTCCCTGGGGCAGTACGAGTCGGTGGGCACGCTGATGGGCTTCGTCTCGGGCGGGGCGCTGCGCGTGGAGGGCCTGCTCGCCATGCTCTTCTACCGCGCGCTCTACCGGCAGCACGTGTGGGCGCTGCACGGCTTCTGGCGCATGGCGCTCGACACGCTGGCGCGCCTCATCCGCCGCCAGACCGACCCGAAGGTGAAGCTGCACTGAGCCGCGCGCGCGCGCCTTGATCGGCGTCAGGAGCGGCGGGCCCGTCCGGCCCCTAATGGAGGCTGCCGGAGTCCGCCTTCCATGTTCACCATCCTCCAGATCCTGCGCGAGAGCCCCTACTACCCGAAGCTGCGGGGCGGCATGCTCTACCTCGTGCTGGTGCACGTCCTGGGGACGCTCGGCTACCTGGTGATCGGCCGGGGCGCGCCCAGCGTGATGGACGCGCTCTACATGACCTTCATCACCGTCGCGACCATCGGCTACGCGGAGACGGTGGACGTGGCCCACATCGCCGGCGGCCGGCTGTTCACCATGGCGGTGGGCTTCCTGGGCATCGGCGGCACCTGGTACCTCTTCTCCACCTTCACCGCCTTCATCCTCGAAACGAACCTCAACCAGGCTTACCGGAGGCGTCGCATGGAAAGCAGGATCGCCGCCCTGAGCGGGCACTACATCGTCTGCGGCATCGGGCGCGTGGGCAGCTACGTCGCCGACGAGCTGATCAAGACGGAACGGTCCTTCGTCGTGCTCGACGCGAGCGACGCCAACATCGACGCCCACCGCGAGCGCACCGGCCACGCGATGTGCCTGCAGGGCGACGCCTCGGACGACGACCTGCTGCGCCGCGCGGGCGTCGAGCGGGCCGCGGGCGTCTTCGCGGTCACGGGCGACGACTCCAAGAACCTCGTGGTGAGCCTGTCCACCAAGCAGCTCAACCCCGCCGCCCGCGTGGTGGCGCGCGTGCACGACCGGCGCAACATGGAGAAGACGCGCCGCGCCGGCGCCGACGAGATCGTCTCGCCCGACTTCACCGGCGGCATGCGCATCGCCTCCGCGATGCTGCGCCCGCAGGCCGTGACGCTCATGGACATGATGCTGCACACCGCCGACAACCTGCGCGTGGAGGAGGTGCCCGTGCCGGCCGGCACGGCCGCGGCCACCGTGGGCGCGCTCGCCGGGCGGCGCGAATGGCTCGTGGTGGCCGTGCGCGACCCGCAGGCGCAGTGGCTGTTCAACCCGACCGCCGAGCAGGCCATCGCCCCGGGCGACACGGTGGTCGCCATCGTGAGCCCGGGCGGGCGCCGCGCGCTCGAGTCGGCGCTCGCCCCGGCCCGCTGAGCGCGCCCCTCGGGCACAATCCCCCTTCACCGCCAGAGACAGGACGACGATGACCCGCTGGATCCGATTCGAACACGAGGGGCGCGCGCAGTTCGGCACGCTCGAGGCCGACACCATCCACGTGCACGAGGGCGACCTGTTCGCCGGCAGCCGCGACACCGGCCGCACGCTCGCGCTCGCGCAGGCGAGGCTGCTCACGCCCTGCGAGCCCACGAAGATGGTCGCGCTCTGGAACAACTTCCGCGCGCTCGCCGCCAAGCTCGGCCAGTCGATCCCCGACGAGCCGCTGTGGTTCCTCAAGGCGAACAGCAGCTTCCACCCGGGCGGGGAGCCCATCCGCGTGCCGGCCTCGTACGCCGGCAAGGTGGTCTACGAGGCGGAGCTGGGCGTGGTGATCGGCAGGCGCGCGCGCAACGTGCCGGAGGAGGACGCCGCGCGCCACATCTTCGGCTACACCTGCGTGAACGACGTGACGGCCGCGGAGCTGCTCAAGAAGGACCCGAGCTTCGACCAGTGGTCGCGCGCCAAGGGCTTCGACACCTTCGGCGTGTTCGGCCCGGTGATCGCCACGGGCCTGGACCCGCTAGCGCTCACCATCCGCCTGTCGCTGAACGGCCAGGAAAGGCAGAACTACCCGGTGGCCGACATGGTGTTCCCGCCGGCGAGGCTGGTCGCGATGATCTCGCGCGACCTCACCCTGGAGCCCGGCGACGTGATCGCCTGCGGCACCAGCGTGGGGGTGGGGTCGATGAAGCCCGGGAGCGAGGTCGTCGTCTCGATCGAGGGCATCGGCGAGCTCGCCAACCGCTACGGCTAGCCGGTCAGGCTTCCTCGAGCTGGCGCGAGTAGATGTAGAGCTGCAGCAGGCGCCGCTCGGCGTCGGCGATCGGGTCGAGCTCGATGCCGTGGTTCCAGCCGCCGGCCTTGCCCGTCTCGTGGCAGGGGCCGCAGCTCCTCACCTCGCCGGTGAGCTCGAAGTCGTGGCGCACGCCGTCGAAGCTCACGCGGAAGTAGATGTCGATCAGGTCGCCGGTCTTCGCCACCGCCTCCTTCGCGTTCACCAGCAGGCCCTTCAGGCTCAGGTCGCGCACCGTGCAGGCATGGCTCGAAGGTGCACACGTACTTGTCGTGGCCGGCGCGCACGTGCAGGACGGCGCCGTCCTTCACGAAGAGGAGCTGGTCATGGGCGGTCGGGTGCGTGACCAGCAGCGTCTCGCCCTCGATCCAGCCCACGAGCTTCACCGGCAGCTTGTGGTGCGCGCTGTCCTCGCTCGGGCGGATGGCGAAGGGCGAGCCCACGGGGAAGCCGATCTCGGCGAACGTGGGGTCCTTCTCCTTGGGCACGGTACCCGCGCCGCGGGCGCGCACGGCCTCGCGCGCCGATTGCTGGCACACCGGCCCGTCCGTCTTGCGGTAGAAGCCCAGGTTGGCGACCAGCTCGCGCTGCGCCTCGTCGCGCGGCACGAAGCCCGGCAGCACGATCATCTGGCGGTTCTCGTCGAACAGGGGCCAAGGCAACGGGATGCCGACCTGCAGTTCGTTTCGCTTGAGCTTGCGCATGTCCATGGGGAAATGGCCTGTACCCGAAAAAAGGCGGGCTTCCCCTGTTCTTACGGACCGCCAGCGCGGAAGTTGAGCCCGGCCGCGCCCTAGCGCACCCGGCCGCCGGTCTCCTTCAGGCGCCGGCGGATGAGCTGCTGCGCCTCCGAGGGCAGGCTGTCGGTCGGAATGGCGCTGTAGACGTCGCGGCCCCAGAAGAGCAGCCAGACCTCGGGGAAGACCCAGGCCTCGTGCAGCTGCTCCCAGCCGATGGCCGTCTCGCCCAGGTTGCTGCGCTGGCCGATGAACCGCTCCGACAGCAGCCAGGTGCTCTCGGGCGGGTCGAGGGCCGCCAGGCCCGCCAGGGCCCGCGTCCAGTGCAGCACGAAGACGCCCGCCCCGAGCACGGTGAACAGGCCGACGGCGATCCAGAGCGCCACCTCGAGCCAGCGGTACGGGCCCTGCGCCGCGAACACGATGAGGCCCGCGCCGATGACGACCTCGAGCAGGTAGCGCCTGCCCATCCGCCGCTGCCAGAAGCGCCAGGCCGCGGTGAGGCACTTGGCGCGGCTGTAGCGCGAGGTGAAGGTGATCGTCTCTTCGTCCATGCGGCTCGCGCCGTCGGTCACGGGCGGCCCTCGCCCGCGCGCGAGGCGGGCTCGGCCTCGAGCAGCGCGATGCGCTGGTTCAGGCGGCGCAGGTCGCGGCGCACCTGCGTGAGCGCGATGTCGCCCAGCAGCGCCTTCACCACCAGCACGACGATCGCCGCGAGCAGCAGCAGCGTGGGCGGGTAGGCGATGCCCAGGGCGCCGCCCACCAGGTCGATGAGCCGCGGCCAGGCGCCCAGCAGCAGCGACACCGCCGCCACCAGGATCCAGAAGAGGCCCTGGCGGATGTACAGGTGGTCGCGGCGCACCAGGTAGAGGATCAGCAGCGCGAGCGCGAGGCCGATGAACAGGACGACGAGGTGGTAGGTCTGCATGGGGTTCCCGGCGTGAGGGCTCAGGGCTTGCCCGGCGCGCGGTTCCAGCGCGCCAGGCACAGGAGCGAGGTTTCGGCCATGTACCGCCCGACCGTCAACCACGAGGAGAAGACGCGCGAGGCCCCGTCGCGGCGCGGGCTCATCTCGACGGCGATCTCGGCGATGCGCAGGTTCGCGTGGCGCAGCAGCAGCAGCACGCCGATGTCCTGGTAGTCCAGGAGCGTCGCCTCCTCCTGGGCGAGCAGCCGGCAGGCGCGCGCGTTGTAGAAGCGGAAGCCCGAGGTGAGGTCCTCGATGCGAAAGCCGGTGAGCAGGCGGAAGTAGCGCCAGGCGATGTGGCGCAGGCGGCTGCCGCGGCTGGGGCAGGCGGCGATCACCACGTCGGCCTCGCGCCCGGCGGCGAGCAGCGCGGGCAGGAACTGCGGCTCGTGCTGGCCGTCGGCGTCCATGGTGATCACGCTCTCGTAGCCGTGGCGCACCGCGTAGCGCAGGCCCGTCTGCATCGCGCCCCAGGCGCCCTGCCACAGCGGCGCCTGCAGCACGCGCGCGCCCTCGGCGCGGGCGAGGGCTGGCGTGCCGTCGGTGCTGCCGTCGTCGACGAGGAGGATGTCCGCGTCCACGTGCCGGCGCGCCTCCTGCAGCACCTGCGCGATGCACGCCGACTCGTTGAGCGCGGGGATCACGAGGAGCGTGCGGCCGCTGCCCTTGGGCGCGAAGGCGCGCTCGCCCGGCTCGCCGGCGGTGTCCGCCTGCGCGAGCTCGGCCGCCTGCCAGGGCGCCTCCACCGCGCGGCTCGCGCGCGCGAAGCGGTAGGCGCGGCCGACCTCGCGCGCGATGCGGGCGATGTCGAATTCCGCGTGGAAACGCGCCTGCCCGGCGCGGCCCAGCCGCTCGCGCAGCGCGGGCTCGGCCGCCAGGCGCGCGAGCGCGCCGGACCACGCGGCCACGTCCTCCGGCGCCGCGTGCAGTCCGTTCACGCCGTCGGCGGCCACCCAGGTCATGCCGCTGCCGGCCAGGCGGCTCACGAGCAGGGCCTTGCCGTAGCGCATCGCCTCCATCAGCACGACGCCGAAGGCCTCGGTGCGCTCGCGCGAGGGCAGGCACAGCACGTCGCAGGAGGCCATGAGCGCGCACAGCGTGGCGTCGTCCACCGCGCCGGCCAGGCGCACGGTCGCGGGACGGCCGGCCGCCGCCCAGGCCTTCTCGAGCCGCACGCGCTCCTCGCCTTCGCCCGCGATCACCAGCTCCACGCCGGGGGTGCGCGCGCAGGCCGCCACGAGCGTCTCGAAGCCCTTGTAGTAGGTGAGCCGGCCGACGGCGAGCGCGCGCAGGCCCGCGCCCTGCCACAGGCCCTGCGAGGCCTGCGGCGGCACCTCGGGCAGGCGCCCGGGCGCGAGGCCCAGCGGCACGACCAGGCACTTGTCGTGGCACAGGCGCAGGGGCCGGCTCGCCTCGAGGTAGGCCTGCGAGGTGGGGATCACGCAGTCGGCCCGCTCGAGCAGCGCGCGCTCGAAGAGGCGGTAGAACGGGTAGGCGAGGCGCAGCGAGAGCTTGTATTTCGAGGGCTCGACGTCCGAATGCCAGTGCACCACCCAGGGCAGGCGCCGCGCCGCGGGCAGGGCGAGGGCCCAGAACGCGCTCGGGTTGGGCAGGTGCAGGTGCAGCACCTCGGGGTCGTGCAGGGCGATGGCCTTCGAGAGCCGGCGCGCGAAGCCCGGGCTCACGGGCGCGAACAGGAGCTTCACCCACACCGGGCAGCGGTGCAGCCAGGGCGGGTCGCCTCCCGGGAGCGTGCGGCCGTCGGCATGCACGAGCACGGCCGCCTCGTCCCCCGCGGCCCGCTGCGCCTGCACCAGGTCGCCCAGGAAGCGCTCCATCCCGCCCTCGACGGGCGGGTAGTACTTGCCGATGTGCAGGATGCGCATCCGCCGCGTCACTTCATCGCCCGGATCTTCGCCTGCCACTCGCGCGTGTTCGGGTTGTCGAGCCCGAGGCGGATGGCGGCGTCGATGTCGGCGAGGGCCGGCGCCTTGCGGCCGAGCCTGAACTGCGCGAGGGCGCGGGCGTAGTGCACGCTCGGGTTCGGGCCCTGCTTCACCAGCTCGTCCAGCTGCACGAGCGCGCGCTCGGCATCGCCCTTGGTGATCCAGGCCATGGCGAGGATGTAGCGGCCTTCCTTGTTGCCCGGCTCGAGCCTGAGCAGCTGCTCCAGGTTCGCGATGGCCTCGTCCGGCCGGCCCAGCTGGAGGTAGGCGCGGCCCAGGTAGAGCACCACGCCCTCGCGCGCCGGGCTCGCCGGGTTCATCGTCTTCGCCTTCTCGAGGAAGGGCACGGCCTCCTGCGGGCGGCCGAGGTTCGCGAGCGCCATGCCGCGCTGGAAGGGCAGGTTGTAGAGCTTGTAGCCCTGGCGGTCGGCGGCCTCGAACTGCGCGAGCGCCTCGGCGGGCTTGCCCTGCAGCATGAGGATGGAGCCGACGTTGAAGGCGCCCAGGCCGCGGTCGCCCAGCGCCTCGGAGGCGGCGAAGTCCTTGCGCGCCAGGTCGAAGCGCTCCTGGTCGAAGTACACGTTGCCGCGGTTGATGTACGGGAACCAGCGGCCCACCGAGCGCGGGTCGGTGCCGAGCTTCTGGATGGCGTCGGTGTAGACGCGCTCGGCCGACATCATGGAGACCACGCGGTCCTGCGCCTGCCAGCCGAACACGCCGGCGAGCACGACGGCCACCACGACCGTGGCGCGCGCCGGCCAGCCGTGCAGGAAGAGGAAGGCGACCCCGGGCACGCCCACGGCCCAGAGGTAGCTGCGGTAGAGCACGAAGGGATCCTGCACCCAGACGATCGCGAACTCCGTCGGGAAGAGCAGCGCCGGCAGCAGGAAGGCCACGCCGGCGAGCGAGCGCCAGTCGCGGTAGCGCAGGACGAGGAAGCCGGCGGCGGCGATGAGCGCCACGTACGCGCAGGCGCCGGCCAGGTGCGGGAAGGTGAGCCAGGTGATCGGGAACGGCGGGCGCATCTGGATCGACATCCAGTCGGTCACCGGCAGGAACCAGCGCACGCCGTACTGGAAGAAGAGCCAGGCCTGGTTGATGACGCTCAGCGGGTACGCGTTCCTCAGCGCGTCGGGGTCGAGCTGCGCGAGCTGGTCGAGGTAGATGAACGAGTAGTCGTCCATCGGCCGCGCGAGGATGTCGCCGTACCAGTAGTTGAAGAACGCGGCCGCGGCCCCCACCAGCACGAGGCCCGCCGTGGCGAGCAGCGCGAGGCGCCGCCAGGACGGCCGCGCGACGTAGATGTAGACGGGCAGCGCCGCGAGCGGGGCGAGCACCGCGTGCTCCTTCGAGAAGAGCGCCGCGACGTAGCAGGCGATCGCGGCCAGGTGCCAGAGGGGTCGGCCCTTGGCGAGGCCCCGGGCGAAGAACCAGAGCCCGAGCACCACGAAGAGCGCGGCCATGACGATCGAGCGCTGGATGAGGTACCACACGCCGTAGACGGCGACCGGGTTGAGGGCGAACACCCCGATCGCGACCCAGAAGGCCGGCGAGCGCTCGTAGGAGGCGCGCGCCTCGCCCGGGGCGGCGGGGGCGCGGTCCAGCACCCGCAGCAGCTCCCGCCACAGCCCGGCGAGCGCGAGCACCACCGCGAAATGCAGGAAGAGGTTCACCAGGCGCTGCTTCCACCAGCCCTCGCCGAACAGGTCCTGCAGCCACAGGAAGCTGCCGTAGGAGAGGAAGCGCACGCGCAGGCGCAGCTCGCGGTGCTCGGCGAGCCGGTCGGTGAGGTAGGCGTCGTCGAAGACGAGCGGGTTGCCCAGACCGGGCAGGTAGATCACGAGCAGGCCGGCCAGGATGGCGAGCGCGCAGGCGAGATCCAGGCGCCAGGGACTGCGTTCGGCGCTCATGCGCGCTCCGGGAAGAGGGGGGGCCGCCGGCAGGGCCTGCCGCTGCCGCCGCCGCAGGAAACCGGCCGTTTGTGGAATGTGGGCATCGAAGGAGCCGGCGGGCCGCGAGTGGGACCCTGCCGTCGAGGCGCGATTGTATCGCACCGGCCTCGCCCGCCGCCCGCGGGGCGGGGGACGGCCGGGGGCGCCGGCGGGGTGCGCCCGGACCGGCCGGGCCCCGCGACCGGGCCGGGAAAGGCACCGGCAGGCTCGAGGTAACCCTATGAGATATTGTATAATTCTGCCTCTCGCCCGGGTCCCGGGCGCCCTTCGCCACCGCGGGAAAAGCCCTTGAACGCAGCAGCTGCCGTCCAGTCCGCGCGCGGAATGCGCCTGATCCCCGCCATCCTGTGCGGCGGGGCCGGGTCGCGGCTGTGGCCCGTCTCGCGCGAGGCGCACCCCAAGCCCTTCATCCGCCTGGCCGACGGCCAGAGCCTGCTGCAGAAGGCCTTCCTGCGCGGCGCGCTGCTCCCGCAGGCCGAGGCGGTGCTCACCGTGACGAACCGGGAGCTCTTCTTCAAGATCGCGGACGAGTTCCGCGAGGTGAACGCGCGCGGCCTGCCCACCTCCTTCATCCTCGAGCCCTTCGGGCGGAACACCGCCGCCGCCGTCGCCTGCGCCGCGCTGCAGGTGGAGCGCACCTTCGGGCCCGAGGCGGCCATCCTCGCGCTCCCGGCCGACCACCTCATCGTCGACACGGACGCCTTCGGCCTCGCCGTCGAGGAGGCGCTCGGGCTCGCCGCGCAGGGCAACCTCGTCACCTTCGGCATCCGGCCCGAGTCGCCCGAGACGGGCTACGGCTACATCGAGGCCGAGGGCAACCGGGTGCTGCGCTTCGCCGAGAAGCCCACGCTCGAGCACGCGCGGGCCTTCGTCGCCTCCGGCCGCTTCCTCTGGAACTCGGGGATGTTCCTCTTCACCGCCGGCACGGTGCTCGCGCAGATGGCCGAGCACTGCCCCGAGGTGCTCGGCGCGGCGCGCGAGTGCCTGGCGCGCTCCACCTCGTCCGTGGTGAACGGCGCCCCGCAGCTCGCGCTCGAGGCGAAGAGCTTCGCCGGCGTGCCCGACATCTCGATCGACTACGCGCTCATGGAGCGCTCGCACGCCATCCGCGTGGTGCCCTGCGACATCGGCTGGAGCGACAT
>JBGAOO010000111.1:0-10747 GCA_044221765.1 Usitatibacteraceae bacterium
AGCTCCAGCCGGGCGTGAAGCTCGTGGCGGTGGAGCGCGACCACGCGGTGATCTCCCGCGCCGGCGTGCGCGAGCGGATCGACCTCGACACCCGCCTCGCCGCCGCCCCGCGCGCCGGCACCCGGGGGCCGGCGGGCTTCCGGCTCGGCGTGCAGCGCAGCAGCGACACGGCCTTCGCCTTCTCGCGCAAGGACCTGGACAGTGCCCTCAAGGACCCGAACCAGCTGAACTACCTGGGGCGCATCGGCCTCGCCCCGGGCGGCGGCGTGCGGCTGGACGATGCGCCGCCCGGCAGCCTCGCCGCGCACCTGGGCCTGAAGCCCGGCGACGTGATCACGAGCGTGAACGGGCAGGCGGTCGCCTCCGCCGGGGACCTCGCGCGCCTCTACCAGCAGTTCGCCACGACCTCGCTCGTGCAGGCCGACGTGAAGCGCGGCACGAGCAAGATCCAGCTGAACTACACCATCCAGCCCTGAGGCCCGCTCAGCGCAGGTAGGCCGAGGACACGCGGTTGCGCAGCTCCGGCGGCAGCGCCGGGTATTGCCCCGGGCGGAAGACGCGGCATTCGCCATCGCCCCTCGCGTCGCTGCACAGGCGCCAGGTGCCGCCCTCGACGATCACGGATTCGGCGCGGTCGTTGAAGCCGAGCCGGTCGAAGTTGCCCGTGTCGCGGTCCACCCAGATCGAGCGACCGCCGAAGTTGCCGTACTCGAAGAGGCGGATGCGCGCCGGGCCCGTGTAGCCGCCGCCGCTGCCGCCCCAGCCGCCCTCGCCGCCGCCGCCCCAGCCGCCCTGCACCGGGCGCGCGGAGGAGAACCGGTCGTCCTTGCCCGGCAGCTGCGGGTAGCGCCCCGGGCCGTAGGTGACGCAATCGCCGCGGTAGTTGGCGTCCGTGCACAGCTGCCACGTGCCGCGCTGCACGATGAGCGAGGCGGCGGCGTCGTTGATGCCGAGCACCTCGAAGTTGGGCGTGGGCCCGCGCAGGCTGCGCAGCGGGCCGGAGAAGTTCTGCCGGTCGTAGAGCGTGAGCTCGGCCTCGCCCGACGGGGACCATTCCGCGGGCGGGCGCAGGTTGGCGAGCGGATCCTCGACGAGCCGCGCGGAGGAGATGCGGTTCGACTGGGTGCCGAGCGAGCGGTGCTCCCCCGGCCCGTACACGCGGCACAGGCCCTTGTAGTAGGGCTCGGTGCAGAACTCCCAGCTGCCGCTCATCACGTAGACGGACGAGGCGCGGTTCTCGAAGCCCATGTAGGACAGGTTGGGCGTGGAGCGCGTGACCATCACCTGGCGCCCGCGCAGGTCGGTGCCTTCGTAGAGGACGGCCTGGTTGGCGAGGGCGGGCAGCGAGGCGGCGGCAAGGAGAGCGGCGGCGACGAGGGGCTTCATGGAAGGCTCCGGCGGTGGACGAAGTGGGGTGGGCGGAATGATCTCATTTCACTCGCGTGCGCCGCGAACCGGCAACCGGGGCCCGTTCTCTTTCTCGCGCTCGCGCGAGGTTTCGCGGGCATTGCATGATGTAATCGCCATGTTCGATGGCTACCATAACGCGCACCCGGCCAGCCCGGTTGGCATCCCCCCTGTTTTTTCGCGGGCAATAGGCGCAAAATACCCGCCAAATCAACGAGAAAGCGAATTTTCGTGACACGGTTTCTAGCATCGGTCGCGCTCGCCGCGCTCCTCGCCCTTCCCCTCGCCTCGCCGGCCGAGGAGGAGAAGGTCACCCTCAATTTCGTGAACGCCGACATCGTCTCGGTCATCAAGGCGGTGGGCGGGCACACGGGGAAGAACTTCATCCTCGACCCGCGCGTCACCGGCACGGTGAACGTCGTGTCCGAGCAGCCCGTCCCGAAGGACCTGCTCTACCCGATGCTGCTCTCGGTGCTGCGCACGCAGGGCTTCGCGGCCGTGGAGGGCAACGGCTTCGTGAAGATCGTGCCCGAGGCCGAGGCGAAGACCGGCGCCGGCCCCGTGGGCGAGGCCGCCGCCAAGGTGCCCGGCGACAAGGTCGTCACGCGCGTCTTCATCCTGCAGAACGAATCGGCGATGCAATTGGTGCCCGTGCTGCGCCCGCTCGTCACCGCCAACAACTTCGTGGCCGCCTACCCGAACAACAACGCGATCGTCATCACCGACTACGCCGAGAACGTGAAGCGCATCGAGGCGATCATCCGCTCGATCGACCTGCCCACCGGCGGGGCCGTGCAGACGATCGTCCTGCAGCACGCCTCGGCCGTCGACGTGGCGCAGACGGTGAAGGCGGTGATCCCGGAGATGGCCGCGCCCGCCAACGCGCCCGGCACCACCCCGAAGGCGGCCGTGAGCGTGGACGCGCGCACCAACAGCCTCATCCTGCGCGGCGACAACCCCGGCGTCATCGCGCGCATCAAGTCGCTCGTGGCGAGCCTGGATGCGCCCGGCGCCGGCGCGGGCAACATCCACGTGGTCTACCTGCGCAACGCCGAGTCGACGAAGATCGCCGAGACGCTGCGCGCCCTGCTCTCGGGCGCCGACGCGAGCCGCGGCACCTCGACCACGACGAGCGCCCCCCAGGGCGGCGCGGCGGGCAATGCCGCGAGCGGCACGCAGGCGAGCGCCCCCGTGGCCACCGCCCCGGCCGCCTCGATCATCCAGGCCTACGCGCCGACCAACTCCCTCATCATCGTCGCCCCCGAGCCGGTGTACCGGAGCCTGCGCGCCGTGATCGACAAGCTCGACGCGCGCCGCGCGCAGGTCTACGTCGAGGCGCTCATCGTCGAGGTGTCCACCGGCCTCGCCGCGGAGTTCGGCGTGCAGTGGCAGGCCGCGCGCAACATCGGCGGCGGGCAGTCGGTGTTCGGCGGCACCAACTTCTCCACCACCACGGGCGCCAACATCGTCGGCGGCTCCATCGACCCGACCAGCCTGGGCACGGGCCTGAACCTGGGCATCATCCGCGGCGCCTTCAAGATCCCGGGCACGGACATCGAGATCGCCAACCTGCAGCTGCTCGCCCGCGCGCTCGAGGGCGACTCCGGCGCGAACGTGCTCTCCACGCCGAACATCCTCACCCTCGACAACGAGGAGGCGAAGATCGTCGTCGGCCAGAACGTCCCGTTCATCACCGGCAGCTACACGCCCACCTCCGGCAGCGCCTCCAACCCGTTCCAGACCATCGAGCGCAAGGACATCGGCCTCACGCTGAAGGTGACGCCCCAGGTCTCGGAGGCGGGCGGGGTGAAGCTGCGCATCTTCCAGGAAGTCTCCAACGTGACGCGCGACTCGCAGCTGGTGAAGTCCGCCGACCTCATCACCAACAAGCGCTCGCTCGAATCCACCGTGCTCGTGGACGACGGCCAGATCATCGTGCTCGGCGGGCTCATCCAGGACGACCAGCAGGCCGCCGTGGACAAGGTGCCGGTGCTCGGCGACCTGCCCTGGATCGGCAGCCTCTTCAAGTACGAGTCGCGCAACCGCAAGCGCACCAACCTCATGGTCTTCCTGCGCCCGGTGGTGCTGAGGGACGACAAGGCCGCCGGCGCGATCACCGCCGACCGCTACGAGTACATCCGCAACCTGCAGCAGGGCATGCAGCTGCCCCCGAACGTGCTGCTGCCCGTCGCGAGGGCGCGCGAGCTGCCGCCCTTCGAGGAAACGAACGGCAAGAAGCCGATCACGCCGCGATGACCGCCCCGCTCGAGCGCACCGTGAACCCGCAGGACCTCGATCCCGCCACCGTCCGCCTGCTCCCCTACGCATTCGCCAAGTCGAAGGGCGCGATCGCCGCGCGCGTGGCCGGCGGCATGCTGGAGGTGTGGCTCAAGGGCGTGCCGCAGGCCTCCACGCTCGCCGAGGTGCGGCGCATCGCGGGCAAGCCGCTCAAGGAAGTGCTGCTCTCGCCGGAGGAATTCGAGCAGTGCCTCACGCTCGCCTACACGCGCGAGCCCAACGCCGCCGAGACGATCGTCGAGGACATGGGCGAGTCGCTCGACCTGGCGAAGCTCAGCGAGTCGCTGCCCGAGGTGGCCGACCTGCTCGAGGCCGAGAACGACGCGCCGATCATCAAGCTCATCAACGCGCTGCTCACCCAGGCCGCGCGCGAGGGCGCCTCCGACATCCACCTGGAGATCTTCGAGTCGCGGGCCCTGGTGCGCTTTCGCGTCGACGGGGCCCTGCGCGACGTGGTGGAGCCCCGCCGCGGCCTGCACCCGGCCATGGTCTCGCGCCTGAAGGTGATGGCCTCGCTCGACATCGCCGAGAAGCGCCTGCCCCAGGACGGGCGCATCGCGCTGCGCGTGGCGGGCCGGCCCATCGACGTGCGCGTGTCGACCATCCCCACGGCCTACGGCGAGCGCGTGGTGCTGCGCCTGCTGGACAAGCAGGCCGGGCGCCTCACGCTCGATGCGCTGGGCATGGGCGCGCAGGCGCGCGACGCGGTGGACGCGATCATCCAGCAGCCGCACGGCATCTTCCTGGTGACGGGCCCCACGGGCTCGGGCAAGACGACCACGCTCTACGCCGCGCTCTCCCGCCTGGACCGCAAGACGCGCAACATCCTCACGGTCGAGGACCCCGTCGAGTACGAGCTCGACGGCATCGGCCAGACGCCGGTGAACCCGCGCATCGAGATGACCTTCGCGCGGGCCCTGCGCGCCATCCTGCGCCAGGACCCCGACGTGGTGATGATCGGCGAGATCCGGGACCTGGAGACCGCGCAGATCGCGGTGCAGGCCTCCCTCACCGGGCACCTCGTGCTCGCCACGCTGCACACGAACGACGCGCCCGGGGCCGTCACGCGCCTGGCGGACATGGGCATCGAGCCCTACCTGCTCGCCTCCACGCTCTCGGGCGTGCTCGCCCAGCGCCTGGTGCGCAAGCTCTGCGGGGCCTGCCGCTCGCCCTACGAGGCCGATGCCGCCGCGCGCCGCGTGTTCGGCACGGAAGCGCCGGCGCGCCTGTACAAGGCCGTGGGCTGCGCCGCGTG
This sequence comes from Usitatibacteraceae bacterium, assembly GCA_044221765.1. Classification (GTDB taxonomy): domain Bacteria; phylum Pseudomonadota; class Gammaproteobacteria; order Burkholderiales; family Usitatibacteraceae; genus FEB-7. The sequence goes on from JBGAOO010000111.1 coordinate 4,961, forward strand.
CAACTTCACCGGCTACAGGGGCCGCACCGGCATCTACGAGCTGCTCACCGTGACCGAGGACCTGCGCCGCCTCGTGCACGACCGCGCCGACGAGCGCGACATCCGCGAGAAGGCCGTCGCCGGCGGCATGGTGCGCCTGCGCGAGGACGGCCTGCGCTGGGTGCGCGAGGGCAGCACCTCGCTGGACGAAGTGCTGCGCGTCACGCGCACCTAGCCGCGCACCCGGGCCCGACGCATGCCGGGATTTCGCTACCACGCCTATTCGATCGAGGGCCGCCTGCACCGCGGCGTGCTCGAGGCCGACAGCGCGCGCCAGGCACGCTCGCTGCTGCGCGACCAGGGCCTCACGCCGCACAAGGTCGAGGTCATCGCCGCCAACGACGCCTCGGGCGGCTCCGGCGGGCGGGGCGCCGCGCTCTCCTCGGGCGAGGTGACGCGCCTCACGCGCAGCATCGCCTCGCTGCTGGAGGCGGGCCTCACCGTCGAGCAGGCCTTCAACGCCCTCATCGAGCAGGCCGAGACCGAGCGCGAGCGCCAGGTGCTCGCCGCGTTGCGCGGCGAGGTGATGGCCGGCTCCACGATCCGCCGCGCCCTCGAGGGCTTCCCGCGCGCCTTCCCGGAGCTGTACCGCACGCTGGTGGGCGCGGGCGAGGATTCCGGCCAGCTCGCCCGCGTGCTCTCGAAGCTCGCCGACTACCTCGAGGAAAGGCACGCGCTGCGCAGCCGCCTCTCGCTCGCCCTCGTCTACCCGCTCGTCGTGCTGGGCGTGGCGCTGCTCGTGATGGGCGCGCTGCTCGCCTACGTGGTGCCGCAGGTGGTGCAGGTCTACGCGCACGCGAAGGAGACGCTGCCCCTGCTCACGCGCGCGCTCATCGCGCTCTCTTCCTTCCTCAAGCTCACCTGGCCGGCCTGGATCGCCTTCTTCGCCGCCCTCGCGCTCGGCCTTCGCTGGGCGCTCGGGCGGCCCGTCCACCGCGCGCGGCTGCACGCGGCGGCGCTTCGCCTGCCCGTCATCGGCAAGGTGCTGCGCCAGCTCGACAGCGCGCGCCTGGCGGCCACGCTCGCGATCCTGGTGGGCAGCCGCGTGCCCATCCTCGCGGCCCTGGAAGCCGGCGGCGGCGTGATGACGATGGTGCCGCTTCGCGAGGCGCTCGCCGGCGCCGCGCGCGGGGTGCGCGAGGGCATGCCCCTGTCGCGCGCGATCGGGGCGACGAACGCCTTCCCCCCGGTGATGGTCCATCTCATCGCGGGGGGCGAGGCGACCGGCCGCCTGGACGAGGCGCTCGAGCGCGCCGCGCGCCAGCAGCACGCCGACCTCTCCACGCGCCTGGCGGCCGCCGTCGCGATCTTCGAGCCCGCGCTCATCGCCGTGATGGGCGCGATCGTGCTCGCGATCGTGCTCGCGATCCTGCTCCCGATCTTCAACCTGAACCAGCTGGTGGGACGATGAAACGCCAATCCGCCTTCACCCTCATCGAAGTCCTCGTCGTCGTGGCGATCCTGGGCATCCTCGCGGCCATCGTCGTGCCGCGCATCATGGACCGGCCGGACGAGGCCAAGCGCGTGGCGGCCAAGGCCGACATCGCCGCGATCGTGCAGGGGCTCAAGCTCTACCGCCTCGACAACGGCTTCTACCCCGCCACGGACCAGGGCCTCGCCGCGCTCGTGCAGAAGCCCGCGGGCAATCCCGTGCCGGGCAACTGGAAGCAGGGCGGCTACCTCGAGCGCCTGCCCAAGGACCCGTGGGGCGGCGACTACCAGTACCTCCAGCCCGGCGTGAAGGGCGAGATCGACGTGTTCAGCCTGGGGGCCGACCGGGCGCGCGGAGGCGAAGGCAGTGGCGCCGATATCGGTAACTGGGACTAGGCGGTCGCGCGCCTTCACGCTGGTCGAGATCCTCGTCGTGGTGGCGATCGCGGGCGTGGTGCTCGCGGTCGCGGCGGTGAACCTCTTCCCGAGCGACGAGGAGGTGGCGCGGCGCGAGAGCTCGCTGCTCGCGCTCGACCTGGAGGCCGCGCGCGACGACGCCTGGTTCGGCGGCCGGCCCACGGCGGTGTCCCTCGCCGATGGCCGCGTGCGCGTGCTGCGCCTCGCCTCCGACCGCACCTGGCAACCGGTCCCCGGTCGCGAGCGCCGCCTGCCCGAGGCGCTGCAGGTGGACAAGGTGTCCATCGACGGGCTGCCGGTGGGCCTCGCCGACCCGCTCGTCTTCCTGCCCGACGGCCTGGGCGTGCCCTTTCGCATCGCCCTCACCGTCCGCGGCCTGCCCAGGGCCATCGAGGGCGACAGCGCGGGCGCCGTGCGCGCGAACGTGAAATGAGGCACGCGCGGGGCTTCACGCTCATCGAGATCCTCGTCGCCCTGGCGATCCTCGCCATCGCCCTGGCGGCCACGATGCGCGCGGCCAACCTCGCCACCGACGGGGCGCGCGAGACGCGCGGCCGGCTGCTCGCCACCTGGGCCGCGCAGAACCGCGTGGCCGAGCTGCGCGCGCGCGACCAGTTCCCGCCGGCGGCCACGACCACGCTCGCCACCGAGCAGGGCGGCATGGCGCTCGCGATCGCCGAGACCGTCGCCGAGACGCCCAATCCCTCGATCCGCCGGCTCGACCTGGCCGTGTCCGACGCGCGCGAGCCCGGGCGCGTCCTGGTCACGCTCACCGCCTTCCTCGCGCGGCCATGAAGCGCGAGCGCGGCTTCACGCTCGTCGAGCTGCTCGTCTCCCTCGCGATCTTCGCGCTGATGTCCGCCTTCGCCTACCGCGGCCTCGCCGTGCTGCTCGAGAGCCGCGAGTCGCTCGAGCGCGACGCGCAGAAGTGGCGCGAGCTCTCGCTCTTCGTCGGCCGCTTCGAGCGCGACGTGCAGGCGGTGCTGCGCCGCGACGCCACCGGGCCCTCGGGCACCTCGCAGGCGGCGCTCACCTCCCTCATCGACCTGGGCGGCAACACCGCGCGCGGCCTCGCCCTCACGCGCTCGGGCGCCTCGCTGCAGGCGAACGCCCTCACCGCGCCGCAGCGCGTGGGCTACCGCTTCCTCGAGGGCCGCATCGAGCGCCTGTCCTGGCCCGCCCTCGACGCGGGCCCCGCGCCGAGGCGCTCGCGACGCCCGTGCTCGCCCGCGTGCGCTCGCTCGAGTTCCGCTTCCTCGCCGGCGGCGAGTGGCGCACGGACTGGGGCCTGCCCGGCACCGGCGGCGCCTTGCCGCGGGCGATCGAGATGGCCGTGGGCCTGGAAAGCGGCGAGCGCATCGTGCGCCTGGTGGAGCTGCCCGCTTGAGCGCCCGGACCGAGCGCGGCGTCGCGGCCGTCACCGCCATCCTCGTGGTCGCGGTCGCCGCCTCGGCCGCCACGTACATGCTCGCGCAGCAATCGGCCACGCTCGGGCAGACCGCGCTCGTCGCCTCGCGCGCGCAGGCCGACCTCTACGCGCAGGCGGGCCTGGACTGGGCGCGCGGCATCCTCGCCGAGGACGCGCGCACGAGCACCATCGACACGCTCGCCGAGCCCTGGTCGCGCCCGATCGCGGGCCTGCCCGTGGAGCGCGCGGTGGTGAACGGGCGCATCCTCGACGCCCAGGCGCGCTTCAACCTGAACAACGTCGTGAAGGACGGCAAGAAGAGCGACGCCGACGTGCAGATCCTGCGGCGCCTGCTCGCTTCCCTCAAGCTCGACCCGGACCTGGCCGATGCCGTCGTCGACTGGATCGACCCCGACGCCGATCCGGCCGGCCAGGGCGGCGCGGAAGATTCCTTCTACCTCTCGCAACCGAGGCCCTACCGCGCGGCGAACCGGCCCCTCGCGCAGGTCGAGGAGCTCTACCGGGTGCGCGGGTTCGACGCGAAGGCCATCGCCGCGCTCGCGCCCCACGTGGTCGCCATCGCCGGCGCGCGCACGCCCGTGAACGCCAACACCGCGGAGGCGACGGTGCTGGGCGCGATCCTGCCCGAGCTCTCGCCCGAGGAAGTGCGCACGCTCGTCGCCACGCGCAATGCCCTGCCCTTCAAGGACAAGGCGGACCTCGCCGCACGCGCGAAGAAGGCGGCCCCCGCGGCCATCGACGCGGACCTCGACGTGAAGTCCGGCCATTTCCTGGTGCAGATCGGCGTGACGCAGGACGACGTGCAGGTGGCCTTCGAGGCGCTCGTCTCGCGCGGGGCGGCCGGGTCGGCCCAGGCCGCCGCTATATACTGGCGCCGCCCTCTGTACTGACCATGATCCTGCGACTGCTCGTCCCCGCCCTCGACCGTCCCGGCCCCGCCACGCCCTTCGACTGGTCGCTCGCCGACCGCCGGGGCGAGGTGCTGCGGGAAGGCACGGGCATGCTCGCGGACCTGCCGCGCGCGGACACGGTCGAGGCGATCCTGCCCGTCTCGCGCGTGCTCTCGGCGCGCCTGAAGCTGCCGCGCGTGAACGCCGCGACCATCCGCGAGCTGCTGCCCTTCGCCGTCGAGGACAGGCTGCTCGCCGACCCGGCGCAGATCCACGCCGTGCCCGGCGCCACGAACGCGCAGGGCGAGACGCTCGTGGCCGTGGTGGACCGCGAGTGGCTCGCCGGCGTGCTCTCGCTGCTTTCGCGCGCGGGCCTTTCGCCCGCCCGCGTGCTGTGCGAGAGCGCGCTGCTGCCCGCGAAGCCCGGCGAGTGGCACGCCGTGCTCGGCGCGGCGCGCAAGTTCCTCGTCGAGGACGACGGCCATGCCGTCGCCTTCGACCCGCCCGCCGGCGCCGAGCCGCCGCTCGCGGTGCGCATCGCGCTGGACGAGGCAGCCGGCCGCCGGGCACGCCCCGCGCGGCTCGGCGTGCGCGTGGAGCCCGGCGTGCCCGCGCCCGATGCCGCGCTCTGGCAGGAGCGCGCCGGTGCCACCGTCAGCGTCGAGGAGGCGAAGGGCCTGCTCTCGCGCCCGGCCGCGGCGAACGCGCGATCGACCTGCTGCACGGCGACTTCGCGCGCCGCTCGCCGCTCGGCGCCCTCGCGCTCGCCTCGCGCCCTCGCCGCCGCCCTCGTGCTGCTGCAGCTCGCCTTCACCGCCGCCGATGCCTGGCGCCTGTCGCGCGAGCGCCAGGCGCTCGAGGACGAGCAGGTCGCGCTCTTTCGCGCCGCCTTCCCCGAGGCCGCCACCATCGTCGACCCGGCCCTGCAGCTTCGGCGCAACCTCGCCGACCTGCAGCGCTCGCGGGGCCAGGCCTCCAGCAGCGACTTCCTCGCGCTCGCGAGCGCGGCCGGCGCCGACGCGCCGCTACGCGGAGCAAGCTCGAGAACGGCCGCCTCGAGGTCGAGCGGGCCGGGGCGGCGAAATGAGCCTCGCGAGCACCTGGTCCGCCCGCTCCGCCGGCGAGAAGCGCCTGCTCCTCGCGGCCGCGGCGATCGCGATCGTCCTGCTCGCGATCGCCTTCGTCTGGCTGCCGCATCGAGCGCACGAACGCTCTTTCAGCATTGCTTCGCGAGCTGCGCGCCTCCGTCGAGCAGATGCGCGCGCAGTCGGCCGAGGCGAAGCGCCTTCGCGCCCTGCCCGCGCGCGCACCCGCTTCCGGCGCGCAGCCGCCCGCCCTCGCCCTCGCCGGCTCCCTCGCGCAGGCCCTGCCCGGCGCGCGCCTCGCCACGCTCGATCCCAAGCGCGTGAAGGTGGCGATGGACGACGCCTCGTGGACGCGCGTGCTCGAATGGCTCGCCTCGGCGCAGGCCGCGCAGGGCCTCGCGGTGGAGAGCGCGCAGGTGGAAGCGCTCGCCACGCGCGGGCGCGTGCGCGCCGAGTTCGTCCTCGTGGCGCCCTGAAATGCGCCCGGCCTCGCTCC
>JBGAOO010000112.1:0-11490 GCA_044221765.1 Usitatibacteraceae bacterium
TCGTGTTCGCCGTGGGCAGCAGGTCGGTGACGCCCTCGTCGCGCAGCACGAGGTCGGCGAAGAACAGGTGGTGGTTCACCACCACGATGTCGGCCTCGTTCGCGGCCTTGCGCGCGCGCATCACGAAGCAATCCTCGTAATGGCGGCACTTGGAGCCCAGGCAGTTCTCCCGCGTGGACGTGGCGCGCGACCAGGCGCCGGAGAACTCGGGCACTTCCACGCACTCGGACCGGTCGCCGCTTTGCGTGCGGCCGGCGAACCGCCTGATCGCGTGGATGTGGCGGGATTCCTCGCGCGAGGCGAAGGTGCCCTCCTGCGTCGCCTCCTCCACGTGATGCAGGCAGACGTAGTTGGCCCGCCCCTTGAGCAGGGCGAGGCTCGCCGGGACGCCCAGGGCATCGCGCACCTTGGGCAGGTCGCGGTGGAAGAGCTGGTCCTGCAGCGTCTTGGTGCCCGTGGAGACGATGACACGCCCGCCGGCGATGAGCGCCGGCGCGAGGTAGGCGAAGGTCTTTCCCGTGCCGGTGCCCGCCTCGGCGATGAGCACGCCCGACCCCTCGATGGCCTCGGCCACCGCCTGGGCGAACTCGAGCTGCTGCGGACGGACGCGATAGCCTTCCACCGCGCGGGCGAAGGTGCCGCCCTCGGCGAAATGGACGGCGAGGTCGATGCTCACGAGCGGCCGAACACGATGCGTTCTTCGCGCAGCAGGCGGGCGACGCCGACGACCGCCGCGAGCGCGAGGACAAGCGCGATCGCGGAGGGGACCAGCGCATCGGCGGCGGAGAGCCCGTCGCCGCGAAGCACCCGCTGCAGCGCCATGAGCTGCCCGAGCACCGGCACCGCGGAGTGCCAGGCCGCATCGCGAGCCCCGCTGAACATCACCGCGATGGGCACGAAGGAGGCCGCCGTCGCGAGGTAGCTCACGTACGTCTGCGCCTCGCGGTACGAGCGCCCGTAGGTGGCGATGAGCAACTGCAGGGCCGCGGTGAACGCGGCCAGGGGCACGACCACGGCCACGAACAGCCCGAACTCCGGCAGGCCGAATTGCAGCAGCGAGGGCAGCTTGCGCTCGGCATACAGGCGCGCTGCCAGCAGGAAGCCGGCCAGGGTGATGGTGACCACCGCCGCCGCGTTCGTCCACGCGGCGAGCCACTTCCCGACGGCGAACACCCAGGACGGCACCGGGTTGGCGAGCAGCGGCTCGAGCGAGCCTCGCTCGCGCTCGCCGGCGGTGGCGTCGATCGCGACGGTCATGCCGCCCAGCAGCGGCGCGAGGAGCGCGAACATGGGGATGAGGAACAGCAGGACGGCCCCTTTCTGGCGCGGCGTGGCGGTGTTGACGTGGTCGACCTTGAGCGACTCGTTGAGCGAGGGGCTCACGCCCCGCGACATGAGGCGAAGGAACGCGGTCTCCCGGTTGAAGGCGGCGAGCAGGCGCTCGGCCTGCCGGATGGCCGGGGAGGATTCCGTGCGCGAATCGTCGTACACGAGATCCACGCGCGCGTCCTCCTGGGCGAGCCAGCGCTCGTGGAAATCCTCCGGGACGACGATGACGGCGTCCAGCCGGCCCTCCTTCACCTTCGCCTCGAAATCCGCCGGGGCCTGCTCGATCTCAACGTCGGCGCGCCGCAGGAAGTTGACCAGCGCGGGCGCGTACTCGGCGCCGGCGATGCGCACCTTGAGCGTGGAGGCCTTCTCCTCGATGCCGGAGACGAACTGCGCGACGAGCACGAGGGTGAGCGGGCCCGTGATGACCGAGGCGACGAGCACCATGAGCGCGGTGCGCCGGTCCCGCAGGCTGTCGCGCAGTTCCTTGCGCAGGACGGTGAGGACGCGGGAGATCACCGGACCTCCTGCCGGTCGGGATCGGCCAGGCGCACGAAGGCTTCCTCCAGGTCCTCGCAGCCGCCGGCCGCGCGGATGGCGGCAGGCGTTCCCGCGGCCACGACCTCGCCACGCGCGACGATGACGATCTCGTCGCAAAGCGCGGCGACCTCCTGCATCACGTGGCTCGAGAACAGCACGCACTTGCCGGCCTCGCGCAGGCGGCGCACCGCTTCGCGCAGGTTGCGCGTGGTCATCACGTCCAGGCCGTTGGTCGGCTCGTCCAGCACGACGTTGGGCGGGTCGTGCACCAGCGCCCTCGCGATCGCGACCTTCATGCGCTCGCCCTGCGAGAACCCCTCGGTCCGCCGGTCGAGCAGGGGCACGAACTCGAGCATCTCCGCCAGGCGCGCGGTGGCCGATTCGATGGCCCCGGCGGACAGGCCGCGCAACTCGCCGTAGTAGGCGATGTTCTCGCGCGCCGTGAGGCGGGCGTAGATGCCGCGAGCATCCGACAACAGGCCGAGGCTCGCGCGCACCGCGAGCGGGGAGCGCGCCGCGTCGATCCCGTCCACGCGCACCGTCCCCTGCGTGGGCGCGACCAGCGTCGAGATCATCCGAAGCGTCGTCGTCTTGCCCGCGCCGTTCGGCCCGAGCAGGCCGGTCACCTGCCCGTCGCCCGCGCGGAAGGAGACGCGCGAGACGGCCGTCACCGGCCCGAATCGCTTGCAGAGCGCCTCGACCTCGATCACGGGCGGGCCCCCACCGGCAGCAGGAAGAGCGGACGGGGCAGGCGCGCGAGGCAACCGGCGTCCAGGTCCTTCGCGTCGCCCTGCTTCACGAAGCGCTCGATGAGCCGCGGCGCGCAGCCGTGCCCGCTCACGCCGTGCGAGAGGTTGGGCGCGACGACATGGCGCGCATTGGGCAACGTCGCCGCGACGAGCTCGCCATGGCGCGGCGGCGTCGCCGGGTCGATGCCGCCGGAGAGGATCAGCACGGGCGCGGCGGACTTGACCGGCTCGTAGTAGTCCGCGGGCAGGCTCGACCGGGGCCAGAGCTTGCACGCGCGCACGAAGTCGTCCACGAGCGCCCGCCCGAAGAAGCTGCGCGTGGCCTTCGCCAGTTCCTCCTCGGTGATGCGAGGCACGTCCTCCGAGCACACCACCGACAGGTGCATGCCGATGGAGAGGTTGTCGGAGAGGTCCTCGGTGAACTCGAGGTTCTGGGCGAGCAGCGGGTTGAAGTCGCCGTCGGCGGCGCGGGCGATCGCGTGCGGCAGCAGGCTGGCGAGCTCGGGCGCGTACAGCGGGCGGAAGAGGCCCGAGAGCAGCACGTTCTCGGTGACCTTCACCGCCTGGCTGTCGGCGGTGACCGGGTCCACGATGGCGGTGGAGGCGGGCTGGCGCGCCAGGCGCGCGCGCAGCTGGCTCACGACGCGGCGCAGTTGCGGGTACGCCTTGCGGCAGGAGGCCTCGGCCTCGCAGTCGGCGAGCAGCCGCTCGAAGGCCGCCTCGCCGTCGGTCACGAAGGAAAGCGGCAGCTTCATGCCCATGGGCGCCACCCCGTCGAGCGTGGCCGTGCGGACCCGGTCCGGATGCCTGCGCAGGAATTCCAGCGCCGCGCGCGTGCCGTAGGAGCCGCCCCAGAGATTGACCTTCGCGTAGCCCAGCCGGCCGAGCACCTCGTCCAGGTCGGCCATCGCCGTCGTCGTCGCGTAGTGGCGCGGGTCCGCCTCGAGCGTCGCGAGGCACTCGCGCACGAGCGTCTCGGGCAGCGAGTCCTCGAACACCGACTGCAGTCCGGCCCCGTCCGCGGAATCGCAATCGAGCGGATTGGAGCCGCCGGTGCCGCGCTGGTCCACCAGCACGATGTCGCGGGTGGCGTTCAGGCGCGAGAAGAGGGCCATCACCTGCGGGGCGAGGGCGATCGCCCCCTGCCCCGGTCCGCCGGCGAGCACGACCATCGGATCGGGCTCCGCCCCGCGCCGCTGGGCGGGAATCACCGCGACCTGGATCGCGATGCGGCGTCCCTCGCGGCGTTCGCGGTCCTCCCACACCTCGTGGCTGCCGCATCGGACCGCGCGCTCGAGCCCCGGCAGCCGGCAGTCGGCGAGCGCGATCCGGCCGGGCGCCTCCCCGGGCACCGGCCCGCAGGCCGCGGCGGACAGCGCGAGCAACAGCGCGAGGCAAGGCCGGGCGATCACCGTCGGCGCCCCCGGGGGGATGACGGGGCGTTGTCGGCCGGCAGGACGGAATTGACGATCGGGGCGGGATGCAAAGGGATGGGGTCGGACCGCGTTGCGAGCGCGAAGTATAGCCGTTGGGCGCTACCATGCCGGTCATGGCCGCGCCCGACTTTCCCCGATCCGATCCCGCCCAGCCCCGCTTCTGGGACCTGCGCTACAGCGCGAACTTCACGCCCTGGGATGCCGGCCGCGTGCCTGTGCAACTGCGGGGCTTCATCGATCGGTCGCGGCCCGCCGGCCGCGTGCTCGTGCCGGGATGCGGCTCCGGGCACGACGTGCGCTTCCTCGCCGAGGCCGGCGTCGACGTGCGCGGCATCGACTTCAGTGCCGCGGCACTGGCGGCGGCGCGGCCCGTGCTCGGGCGCTGGCACGAGCGCGTCCAGCTCGCGGATTTCTTCGCGCCCGACCCCCTCGCGCCCTACGCGGTCGTCTACGAGCGCGCCTTCCTGTGTGCCCTGCCGCGCAAGCTCTGGGCGGATTGGGCCGCGCGCCTGGGCGCGATCCTCGAACCCGGCGGCCTGCTCGCCGGCTACTTCTATTTCGACGAGGGCGAGCGCGGACCGCCCTTCCCCTTGGCCGACCAGGCGCAGCTGGCCGCCCTTCTGGGCCCGGGCTTCGAGTGCCTCGAGGATGCGCCCGCCACCGACTCCATCGACGTCTTCGCCGGGCACGAGCGCTGGCAGGTGTGGCGGCGCGTTCAGCCGCCGCGCAGGAGCACCGACTGAGGATAGGCGTTGCCGTGGTAGTGATCCACGTGCAAGCCGCTGCCGGGCACGGCCTTGGCCGCCTTGCAGGCGCGCTTGGCGAGGTCGAGGACCTCGTGCCGGGATTCGTGCACGCCGGGCAGGACCGGCAGCACGCCGATCGCCAGGCGCGGCAGCGGCCGCACGTGTTCGTGGCCCTCGCGGTCGGTCGCGACTAAATAGCCGCGCCCGCGCGCCGGCGGATCGACGATGTCATCCAGGATCGCGGCTAAGCCGCCCACCGTCCGCTGCGCCCGCTCGATCGCGTCCTCGCTCTGCACCAGCGCGACGAACCGGCTGCCGGCCAGGTGCCCCGCGAGGTCCAGCCCCGGCGCGCACTGCGATTCGAGCAGCCGTCCCGTGCGGCGCAGGAGCTCGTCGCCCTTCGCGAAGCCCGCGCCGTCGTTGAGGCCGCGCAGGTCGTCGACCTCGAGGAACCAGGCGCTGAACGCGACCTGCCTCGCGAGCAGGCGCCCGAGTTGCTCGTTGACGGGAACCGGCCCGGGCAGTTCCGTGAGCGGATGGGTGTGGCGCGCGGCGATCGCGCCGGCATCGGCGAGCGCGCGCAGCACGTCCGCGCTCGAGCCCATGCCCAGGTAACGCCCTCGGGACAGGATGACGAAGCCGTCCGCCAGGCGCCGGGCGTCGGCCGCCGCGAGTGCCGCCGCGAGGGCGGGCAAGGCGAGCTCGGCCTCCACGCGAAGCGGGGCCGGCTGCGCGAAACGCGACGCGGGTTCGCGCGACCAGGCACGCTCGGCCTCCTCCAGGTGGCCGGGCCGCGGCACGAGGCCCGCGATCCCCTCCTCGCCCGTCACCGGGATGGCGGCGAGGCCCGGATCGGCGGCAAAGCGCCGGCACAGGTCCGCGAACGGCGTCGCGGGGGAGGCCGCCGGCACCTCGCGAAGGAACTCCCCGGCCCTGCGTTCGCCCGCCTGCGCGGGGCGCGCCAGCGGAAGGACGGGGGGGCGTCCATCGGCTCCGGCCGCGGCGAGGCCGGGCGCGGGCGTGCGCACCGGCTCGGCGGCCGGGCGCCCGACGAAATAGCCCTGCGCGCAGGCGATGCCGATCTCGCGCGCCAGGCGGAAATCCTCGGCGCTCGAGACCCTCGGCGATCACGCGCGAGCCGCAGCTTTCGGCGATCTGCTGGATGGACCGCAGGAACTGGAGCTTCACCCCGTCGCGCGCGATGCCCGAGACGAAATGCCGGTCGGCCTTGACGAAGGCCGGGCGCAGCTCGACACAGCCGCAGGCTCGAGAAGCCCTCGCCCAGATCGTCGATCGCCACGCGCATCCCGAGGGACCGGAAGACGAGCAACGCCTCGCGCACGCGAAGCAGGTCGAGCGAGGTAGTCCTCGGTGAGCTCGATCACCACGCGCGAGGCTTCCAGGCCCAGGGCCGAGGAATCGGCGGCCACGCCCTGGTCGAACCCGGGGTGCTGGATGAGCATCGGCGACACGTTGAGGAAGAGCAGGCCCTCGGGCGCGCGCGCGAAGGCCTTGAGCGCTTCCTGCGCGCGCCGAGCTCCGCGCCCAGGCCCTCCTCGCGCGCCAGGCGGAAGAGCTCGCCAGGCGCTTCGACGGCCGAGCCCCGCGGCCGCGCCGAGTGCCTCGTGGCCGACGATGGCGCGCTCGGCGAAGCTGTAGATCGGCTGGAAGACGATCGACACCGCGCGCGCGGCGAGGACCTCGCGCAACTGGCCGGCGGCTTCTTCGCGCAGTGCCGCGCCCTGCTCCTTCATGGCTCGAACGGGATTGCGCGGCGGGGAACGGCCCCCTCGGCCGGTTCGCAGCCCGCGGGCGCCCTCAGGCCACGCCGTTCTTGCGCAGCCACGCGACCAGTCGCTTCCAGCCGTCCTGCGCCGCTTCCTTCCGGTAGCTCGGGCGATAGTCGGCGTGGAAGGCATGCGGCATGTCGGGATAGGTGTGGATCTCCGAGGGCTTGCCCGCCGCCTTGAGCGCGGCGCGCATCTGGTCGACCGTGTCGTTGGGGATCCCCGCATCGGCGCCGCCATACAGGCCGAGCACGGGCGCATTGATGTCCTTCACGACGTCGATCGGATTGCGGGGCGTGAGCGCGGAGGCCGGGCCGACGACGCGGCCATACCAGGCGATGCCGGCCTTCACCTTCTGGTTGTGGGCCGCGTACAGCCACGTGATGCGCCCGCCCCAGCAGAAGCCGGTGATCGCGAGCTTGGCGGGATCGCCGCCATGGCCGGCCGCCCAGTCGGCGGCGGCATCCAGGTCGCCCATCACCTGCGCGTCGGGGACCTTGCCCACGACCGTGCGGATCTCGTCCATGCTGGTCGTCTTCGACACGTCGCCCTGGCGCGCGTACAGCTCCGGCGCGATGGCGAGGTAGCCCAGCTTCGCCAGGCGCCGGCACACGTCCTTGATGTGTTCATTGGACTCGAAATCACGACCAGCACCGTCGGCAGCCGGTTGCGCCGCCGCGCATCGCCCGGCACGCGGTATCTCCCGTCCTTCACCGCAGCCTGGACTGCGCCGGCCGTGGAGGCCTGCGCATCGGTGACGACCTGCGTCTGCGCGCTCACCGGCTGCACGGCGGCCACGAAGCCGGTGGCGAGCGCCGTCATGACGAAGTCGCGCCGGTTGAAGGCGCTCCTGGGTTCGAAATTGATGAAATCCGGGTTGCGCATGGGCTCCTCGTGGGTGGGGCCGGCTGCCGCCGGGCCGATCGGGAGGGCCATTATAGGGCAGGCCGGCTGAACAGGCGCCGAAGGCGCCCTGTTCGCGACGCGCTTGCTATTCGCCGTAGAGCTTGCTTCATCTCGCGGCGCTCTGCGCCTCGATGAGCGTGGCGGTGGCCGCGCGAGCAGCCGCTGCAGGCCGATGGGCTCGCCGATCTCCTCGCAGAAACCGTAGCCGCCGTCGTCGATGCGCGCGAGCGACTGGTCGATCTTCTTGAGCGCTTGCGCCCGCGATCTCGCGATGCGCAAGCGCCAGCGCGTGCTCCTCCTCGAGCGTGGCGCGATCGGCCTGGTCGGCGCGAGTGACAACCCGCGAAGATGCTCCGTGGTGGCGCCGGCGTTGTCGCGCAGTTCCTTCCTGGAGCGCGACCAGGCGTTCTGAAGAAGGCAGTTGCCGCGTTCATGTAATCCGACCGGCATCATGAGCACATCAGCCTCGGTCCGGGATTGTGGTTCAGCCATGATCCTCGCTGTCTACAGAAAGGCGCCGGCGTGAGGGCGCCCTGGGCCCGGCCGGTAGTTTAGCCCACGGTCCGGGCTGCGGCAAATGCGCCGACCTGCGGACCCAGTCGGAACCTGCGCGGCGCGCAGCATCCCCCTGATTGAGCGTTTCCAGCCGTTTCCGGACTCGGCGACAGCGGCGCCGGCGGCCGCGACTCAGCCCCGTGCCGCGGCGGGGCATTGATACCTCCATGCTGCTCGACCGCCGCCACCCGATCCGCGCCGCGCGCCGCCTCGCCGCCTCGGCGCGCGGGCCTGGAATGCCGCCGCCTCCGCCATCGCGATCGCGCTCGGCCTGCCCATCGCCATCGTCGCCGCCAACGTGTTCGTGCCTGGGGCGAGGCCTGGCGCACCTGGTCTCGACGGTCCTGCCCGCCTACGCCTGGAACTCGCTCGTGCTGAAGTCGCCCTGGCCGCGGGCACCCTGGTCGTGGGCGTGGCGTGCGCCTGGCTCGTGACGTCCTGCAATTCCGGGGCGCGGTGCCGCTCGAGAATGGGCCTGATGCTGCCCCTTGCCATGCCCGCCTACGTGATCGCCTACGCGTACACCGACCTGCTGCAGTTCAGCGGCCCGGTGCAGACCGCGATCCGCGAGGCCTTCGGATGGGGCGTGGGCGATTACTGGTTCCCGGACGTGCGCACGCTCGGCGGCGCCGCCGCGATGTTCGTGTGCGTGCTCTATCCCTACGTCTACCTACTCGCCCGCGTGGCCTTCCTCGAGCAATCGCCCTCGCTCGCGGAGGCCGGCCGCACGCTGGGCCTGCCGGCCTGGCGCGCCTTCTTCCGCGTGAGCCTACCGCTCGCTCGCCCGGCCATCGCCGCGGGCACCGCCCTCGCCTGCATGGAAACGCTGGCGGACTACGGCACCGTGTCGTACTTCGGCGTGCAGACCTTCACCACCGGCATCTTCCGCGCCTGGCTTTCCATGGGCGAGCCGGTGGCGGCCAGTTTCCGATGCTCTGCAACCGCCTTCGTCGCCGTGCTGCTCACCGTGGAGCGTCTCGCCCGCTGGCGAGCCTGCTTCAGCGAGGCCGCGCCGGCTGGGCGGCGACCGCGCGCTCGGCTCGGTCCGGTGGCGCGCTTCGCCGCCTTGGCCGCCTGCCTGGCGCCGCTCGTGGCGGGCTTCATGCTGCCCGCGGCCCTGCTCGCGCGCCTGGCCCTCGGCGGGGGCGACGAGCAGTTCGGCGCGCGCTTCGCCACGCTCGCGGCCAACAGCCTGCTCGTCGCCTCGATCGCCTCGGGCCTCGCGGTCGTGCTCGCCATCGTGATGGCCTACGGGGCGCGCATTTCCGGCAGCCGGTCGGCCGCGATCGTGAACCGCCTGGCCGCGCTGGGCTATGCCGTGCCCGGTGCGGTGATCGCGATCGGCGTGCTCATCCCCGCGGCCCGTCTCGACAACGCGTTGGGCGATGTCCTCGCGGGCTGGTTCGGCATCACGACGGGGCTCGTGCTGACCGGAAGCCTGGCGGCCCTCGTCTACGCCTACCTCATCCGGTTCCTCGCGGTGGCGCTCCAGACGGTGGAGGCGGGGCTCTCGAAGATCACGCCGAGCATGGAGGAGGCGGCACGCTCGCTCGGGCTGGGGCCGGCCGAGACGCTCGCGCGCGTGCACATGCCGATGATGCGATCGAGCCTGCTCACCGCGGGCCTGCTCGTGTTCGTCGACGTGATGAAGGAACTGCCGGCCACGTTCGTCATGCGGCCGTTCAACTTCGACACGCTGGCCGTGCAGGCCTACAACCTCGCCGCCGACGAGCGGCTCGCCGAGGCCGCGACGGCATCGCTAGCCATCGTGGCCGTCGGCCTCATCCCGCTCGTGATCGCCTCGCGGCGCATGGTGCGGCCCGAGGGGCCGCGCGAAGCCTAGGCGGTCGCGGATTCAGGGGCCGGTGCCCGGCACGCTGCGCGCGCGCGGCCGCAGGTCGGCGCCCTTGTCCATCTGCGTCTGGTAATCCTCGCGCGAGCCCGTCACGACGTCGGAGGGCTGGCCGGGAACCACCTTCTTGGGAATGTTGCTGCCGGTGACCTGCTGGCGCGACTTGCGGTCGGCGATCTCCTCGGGCGTGAGCGTCGCGCAAGCGGCGACCCCCGCCACGCAAAGGGCGAGGGCCAAGGTACGGGTTGCCGTCATGATCTTCTCCGGAAGGAGTCAGGGGCCACTGTTGCCCAGGCCGGGACGCGGCGTCTGGACGGCCGCGTCGCGGGCGCGCTGGAGCGCTTCCTTGTCGTAGGTGCTGATGCCGGCGTCGGCCGCCGCCTTGCCCTTGCGGGGAATGTTGCTGCCGGTCACGTACTGCACTTCGGCACGGTCATCGGCGTTCTGGGCGGTCTCGGTCGTGGCACAGCCGGCAGCGAGCACGGCGATCGAGAGGGCGAGGATGCATCGGCGCATGGGTATCTCCGGATGTCGAGGTGCACATGATAGCGTCGAATCGACGGGCGGGAAGCCGCACGGGGGCCGGCGTGGACCTACTTCCAGCCCGCGCGGTCGTAGATCTGCTGCGCGGCGGCCTGGTTTTTCCCGAGCAGCGTGACGTTCGCGCTGTCCTTCCGGAACGTCCCGAGGGACTCCAGTTCCCGATTGTTACGGATTGTTCCCGAGACCGGATACTCGTTGTTGCCGTTGGCGAAGTACGTCTGCGCCTCGTCGCCCGCCAGGTACTCCAGGAACTTCACCGCCGCCGCCTTGTGCGGGGCGTGCTTGAGCACGCCGGCCCCCGAGACGTTGACGTGCGCGCCGCGCCCGCCCTGGTTCGGGAACACCACGGCGAGCTTCTCGGCCGCCTCGCGCTCGCCGGGCTTCGCGGACTTGAGCAGGCGCACGTAGTAGTACGTGTTGGCGATCGTCACCTGGCACTCGCCACTCGCCACGGCCATCAACTGGTCCGTATCGCCGCCCTTGGGCGCGCGCGCCATGTTCGCCACGACCGCGCGAGCCCACTCCTCGGCCCGAACGGGACCGTTGCCGGCGATCATCGAACTCATGAGCGAGAGGTTGTACATGTTGGCGCTCGAGCGCACGCAGACCTTCCCCTTCCAGCGCGGGGCGGCGAGGTCCTCGTAGTCGCGGATCTCGCCGGCGTTCACGGCCCCCTTGCGATAAAAGATCGGGCGCGCCCGGACCGAGAAGGCGAACCACAACCCGTCGGGATGACGCAGCTCGCCCGGGATGCGCTCCTCGAGCACCGGGGAACGCACCGGCTGGAACAGGCCCATCTGCTCCGCGCGCCAGAGGCGGCCGGCGTCGACCGTGACCAGGACATCGGCCGGGCTGCGCGCGCCCTCGTTCTTCAGGCGCTCGAGCAGCGCGTCCTCGTTGGCCTCGATGCGGTTCACCTTGATGCCGGTCTTCGCGGTGAAGTTCGTGTAGAGCGCCTCGTCCGTCTGGTAGTGACGCGAGGAGTAGAGGTTCAGGACGTTGTCCTGGGCGGCAGCCGGAAGGGCGAGCGCGAGGGTGGCAAGCAGG
>JBGAOO010000113.1:0-10650 GCA_044221765.1 Usitatibacteraceae bacterium
CTGCAGCGCCTTCTGGACGAACACCACCCGCGCGTCATCAACCGCATGCTCACCTTCGAGGACACCGGGAGCGAGCACGCGCGGCGCCTGGGCCGCTCGGGCTACGCCGCGAGCTACACGCTGCCGATCTTCGCCGGCGGCACGTTCTACGGCTTCGTCTTCTTCAACTCGCGCGAGGCCGACGTGCTGAACGAGACGGCCCTCGCGCAGCTGGACGTCTTCGGCCACCTGGTCTCGCTCATGGTGGTGAACGAGCTCTCGGCCCTGCGCACCCTCTCGGCGGCGATCGAGAGCGCGCGCCACCTGGTGCACGCGCGCGACAGCGAGACCGGCAGCCACCTGGACCGCATGTCGCGCTACGCGCGCCTGGTCGCCCGGGGACTGGCCGCCTCGCACGGGCTGGACGACGAGTACGTGGAGCGCATCCACATGTACGCGCCGCTGCACGACATCGGCAAGATCGGCATCCCCGACGCCATCCTGCTCAAGCCCGGCGACCTCACGGCGCAGGAGGAGACGGTGATGCGCACGCACGCCGAGCGCGGCCGGCGCCTCATCGACGAGATCATCCACAACTTCGGCCTGCGCTCGCACGCGGACATCGGGTTCCTGCGCAACATCGCGCTGTGCCACCACGAGTTCTACGACGGCGGCGGCTACCCCCAGGGGCTCGCGGGCGAGGCCATCCCGCTCGAGGCGCGCATCGTCTCCGCCGCCGACGTGTTCGACGCCATCACGAGCCGGCGCCCGTACAAGGAGGCCATTCCCAACGACCGGGCGTTCACGATGTTCGAGCGGCTCGCGGGCAACCAGCTGGACCCGCACTGCGTCGCGGCGCTGCTCGCGCAGCGCGAGGAGATCGAGCGCATCCAGGCGCGCTTCCGGGAGGATGCGATCGGCTAGGCCGCGGGCGGGGGGGTGGCCGGCTTCGGGTACCACTTCGACTTCGGCACCACCTTGGCCTCGGGCGGGTCGGCGAGGTAGTGCGGCGACATGATCTGCACGCCGTACTCGTTGAAGACGTCCTGGATGTTCTCGTGCAGCTCGCCGATGGTCTCGGCGCGCCGCGCGGCCCCCTCGGTGTGCGCGTAGGCGACCAGCCGGTACTTCGCGTAGAAGTCCTCCAGCGCCGTCACGACCACCCGCGAGGGCGGGTCCGCCACCACGTCCGTGGTGCGCCGGGCCGCCTCCAGCAGCATCGCCTCCACCTGCCGCCAGGGCGTGTCGTAGCCGATGGTGACCGAGGTGTCCAGGACGAAACCGCGCCCGCCGGGCATCACGCGGGAGTAGTTCTTCGCGACGGTGCCGAGCACCACGGCGTTGGGCAGCATCACCTCCTCGCCCAGGCCGGTGCGGATGCGCGTGACGAACAGGCCGATCTCGACCACCGTGCCCTCGGTCTCGCCGATGCGCACGTGCTCGCCCACGCGGAAGGAGCGCGTGTACATGAGGATGATGCCGCTCGCCGCCTGGCCCACGGTGCCGGAGGCGCCGATCGAGACCATGAGGCCGGCGAGCACCGTGACGCCCTGGAAGGCCTGGGAATGCGCGCCGGGCAGGTAGGGATAGGCCATCGCGAGCGCGAAGAGCCACACGAGCGCCGTGAAGACCATGCGCGTGGGCGTGGCGGTGTCGCGGTCGAGCCAGCCGTAGCTCAGGTTCTCGTCGCGGACGCGGTCGAGGAACACCGCGCCCCCGCGCGAGACCATCCTCGCGATCACGACGATCACCACCACGAAGATGAGGCCCGGCAGCGCGTCGAGGAAGCCCTGCCCGATGGTGGCGAGCACCTCGAGCAGCACGCCCGTGAGGCGCTCGCCCCAGGGACGCGTGTGCGGCAGCGCCGTGAGCACCGCGTTCAGCCACAGGAAGGAGGTCACGAGCACGGCGCCCCAGGCCACCGCGCGCACGAGCATGCGCACGAAGCGCAGGACGTTGGCCTCGTCGAGCACCCTCACGCCGGCGAGCTTCACCTTTCTCGCGTGGTCGGCCGCCCGGCGCGCCACCCAGGTGCCGGCGCGGCGGTCGAGCCCGAGGATGCCGCGCAGCAGGAGGAACCACAGGAGCGAGGCGGCCACCGCGAGGCCCGCGCCGGTGAGCAGCGCGCGCGGGTCGCGCCTCTCCTCGATCTCGTCGACCACCTGGCGCAGGCGCTCGACGGCGAGATTCGCCTGCTCCTCGGGCGTCTCGCCGTTGGCGAGATCCACGTCGCCCTCGACCACGGCGAACATGAGTCGCCCGTCGTAGTACACCTGGGCTGCGCCAGGACGCGTCTTCACCGAGAGCTGCCCGGCCTTGTTGCGCTCGTAGGCCTCGTACAGGTGGCGCCTCGCGGCCTCGACGCGCTCCCGGGGCGGGCGCAAGGAAGGCGAGGCGCGCAGCGTGAGGATGTCGCGCCCGCCGATCGCGAGCACGGCGGGCGGGTCGCCGGCGGCTGCGGCCTGCGCGGGCGCCACCGGTGCCGGCGTGGCGGGCGCGGCCGCCATCACGCCCGGCAGGGGCGCGGCGGCGAGCGCGAGCAGCAGGAGGATCCGGGCGGTCACGGCGGGGGCGGGCACGCGGCGATGATGCCACCGCCCCGGCCGCGGCGTCGAGCGCGGCGGGCTCAGGCGAGCGCGGCCGACAGGCGCTCGCGCATCGACGCCGCGATCGCCTGCGCCACCGCGGGGGCGAGGCGGTTCGCGTCGTGCACGAGGTTGAGCGTGAGCCGGCCGCCGAAGGTCGTCGCGGCGGCGAAGAGCGGCTGGTGCGCCATGGGGCAGAGCGCGAAGGACACGTCGTCCACGGCGATGCCGTTCGCCTCGCCCATCGGCGCCAGGCGCCCCACGTTGCTCAGCGCGCAGGCCGGGTGCATGCGCTGCATGTACGCGCGGAACTGGTCGATCGCCTCGGGCACCGGCGGCACCGTCTCCGCGGGGGGCACGAGGTGGTAGAAGAGGTGCCCGCCGCCGGCCGCGACCTGCCGGCGCAGGTCTTCTGTCAGAAAACGCGCCAGGGGCCAGAGCTCCGCCCTGCCGTCCACGGCGTGCGTGGACGACAGGAGCGAGACATAGAAGCCGGGCGTGGCCGCATCCACCGGTTCGGCCAGGTGGGCGCGCAGGTCCACGGGACTCGTCAGCGTGAGCGTCGGCACGTGCCCCGGCTCGAACTGCCCGGCGACGGCGGCGAGCTGCGCCGCTCCCAGCGCGCCATGCACGCTCGCCCCTTCGGCGCGTGCGCGCGCGGCCAAGGCGGCGACCTCGGATTCCCCGAGCCGCAACTGCACGATGCCCGGGCGGATGGGGCGGGCCTCCCGCGCGAACGCCGGGATCGCCTCCGGCCGGCCCGTCGCCTCGCGCTTGAGCTGCGCGCGCCACTCGCCCGCCTTCGCGAGGCCCGACTCGCCCGCGAGCCCGGCCGGGAAGAGGTCGAAGAAGGAACGCCGCGCGCCGTCCACGGCCGCCGGCACGGGCCCGCCGCGCGCCTGCTCGA
This sequence comes from Usitatibacteraceae bacterium, assembly GCA_044221765.1. GTDB lineage: Bacteria > Pseudomonadota > Gammaproteobacteria > Burkholderiales > Usitatibacteraceae > FEB-7. The sequence goes on from JBGAOO010000113.1 coordinate 3,472, forward strand.
GCACCTCGCGCGCGAGCGCGATGCCCGAGCGCCCGTCGGCGATCGCGTGGTGGAATTGCAGCTCGAAGACCCAGCCGCCCCCGGCCCGCGTGGCGAGGCGCGCCCTCGCGAGTGGAGCCGCGCCGAGCGGGAAAGGCTCGGCCAGGCGGGCCGCGGTCGCCGCGAGCCAATCCTCCCCCACCGCCTCCACCGCCAGGTCGATGCGGGCTCCCTCGCGCGGCACGAAGGCGAGGCGGCCCTGCGGCGCCTCGACGGCGCAGGCGAGCGCCGGGTGGCGCCGGCCCGCCTCGGCGAGCGCCTGCGCGAGGCGCGCGGGATCGAGCGGGCCGTGCCCCTCGAGGACGACGGTGAAGTTCATGGACGAGCAGCGGTCCAGCAGCCAGAAGAACGCCTCGGTGCGATCCAGGGGGCGATCGAGCGCCGTCATGGCGAGGGCGGGGTGTCGAGCGTGAACCGTCCTTCCCGGAACAGGCGCAGGCACGCCTCCACCACCGCCGCGTCGAACTGGGTACCCGACTGCGCCGCGATCTCCGCGAGCGCCGCCTGGATGCCGAGCGCGGCACGGTAGGGCCGGTGCGAGCTCATCGACTCCACGACGTCGGCCACCGCGAGCACGCGCGCCTCCGGGAGGATCGCCTCGCCGGCGAGGCCCAGCGGATAGCCCGACCCGTCGAAGCGCTCGTGGTGCTGCCAGACCATCGCGGCCACGGGCCACGGGAACGGGATGTCCTTCAGGATCCGGTAGCCCGCCTCGGCGTGCTCGCGCACCAGGTCGAACTCCACGGCGCTCAGCTTCGCGGGCTTGGTGAGGATCTCCGTGGGCACCGCGATCTTGCCGATGTCGTGCACCAGGCCCGCCATGCGCAGGCCCGTGAGGCGCTCGCCTTCCCAGCCCAGTTCCTGCGCGATCGCCGTCGCGAGCCGCGCCACGCGGCGCTCGTGCCCGGAGGTGTAGGGATCGCGCTGCTCCATCGTGGCCGCGATCGCGGCGATCGTCGCCTCCAGGGCGACCGACAGGTCGCGCTGCGCCTGCTCGCGCCGGTGCGACTGCAGCTCGAGCGCGCTGCGATGCTCGAGCGCGCGCAGGCCGTGGGCCAGGGAGTCGGCCAGGCGCTCGAAGAGGACGATCTCCCCCGGGCCGAAGGCGTCGACGTGGTCCGCGTAGACCATGAGCGCGCCGACGATCTCGCGCTCGGCGGCGATGGGCACCGTCACCGAGGAACGGATCCCGAACTGCCGCGCGCGCTCGCGCCAGAGGGCGAAATCCGGCGCGCTCTCGCTGTCGCGCATCATGCGCGAGGTGCCGGTGCGGATGCACTGGCCCGTGGGTCCCCGGCCCTCGGGACGGTCCTCCGACCAGCCGAGCACCAGGCCGTCCAGGTAGCCGACCGCGGGCCCCGCGTGGGCGCCGAGCGTGAGGGTGCATTCCGGCGGCGGGTTCGCGATCCCGACCCAGGCGAGCACGTAGGGCGTGTGCGCGACGATCGCCTGGCACATGCCCTGCAGGAGCTCGCCCGGGGTGCGCGCGCGCGAGAGCACGCTCGAGGCGTCGGCGTAGGCCGAGAGCGCCCAGGCCTGGCGCTCGAGCTTCTCGCGCGCCTGCTCGGGCACGGAGACATCGTGCACGCTGCCGATGATCACGCGCCGGCCACCGTAGGTGACGACCTGCGAGGCGGAGATGTCCACTGGCACCGCGCGGCCGTCCGCGCACAGCACCGAGAGCCCGCGGACGATGGCCGGCCCGCGCGCCTCGCCGGCGAAGGCCTCGCGCACGCGCGGCCATTGCTCGCGCGGGTGCAGGACGAGGTAGGGCTGGCCGACCAGCTCCGCCGCCTCGCGACCGGCCATCTGGCGCATCGCCGGGTTCACGTCGACGATCTCCCCCGTGGTCGCGTCGACGATCGCCAGGCCGTCGCGGGAGTGCTCCCACAGCTGCGCGTTGGCCCCGAGCGCCTCGTCGCGCTGCGCGATGGCGCGGTTCTCCTGCGTGGCATCCTCGATGACGCCCAGCAGGCCCGTGATCTCGCCCCCGGCGCCGCGCACCGGCACCTTGGTGGTGCGGATCCAGCGCGTCACCCCGCCGCTCTCGAAGGGCTCGTCGATCACGCGGGTGAGGCCGTCGGCGAGCACGCGCGCGTCGTCCGCGCGGTAGGCCTCCGCCAGCGGACGGGAGAAATAGTCGAAATCGGTGCGCCCGCGGATGCGCGAGGGCAGCGCGCCGTACTCGCGCGCGAGCACAGCGGTGCACAGGACGTAGGTCAGGTCGCGGCGCTTGATGAACAGGCGAAGCGGCAGCGCCTCGATCGCCTCGCGCGCGGCGTCGGAAAGGGCGTCGAGGTCGAGCGAGGCGAGTGCGGGCGTGGCGGCCAAGGGAAGGACTCGCGGAGGTTTCGCGCAGCGGCCAGCCCACGCTACAGCCCCCGGGCCGGGGGCTCTTGAGGTAGATCAGCCCGCGTCCAGAAGGACGCCCGGGCAGTGCCGCGGGACCGGGCCGGCGGCCCGGCCCGGGTGCCCTACTTCGCCGAAGGCCAGACGGTGCCCTGGTTGCCGGCGGCGACCTGGGCGAGGCCCTTGTTCACGAAGCGCTGCACGCGCTTGCCCTCGTAGGTTTCCGTCGTGTAGATGTTGCCCTTCGAGTCGGTGGCGATGCTGTGCACGCCGTAGAACTGGCCGGGCTGGCGGCCGCCGTCGCCGAAGTTCGTGACCTCCCGGAGCGACTCGCGCTCGACCACGCGCACCACCTCGTTCGTGCCGTCGGCGAGGTAGAAGTACTTCTGCTGCGGGTCCTTGGAGAAGGCGAGGTCCCAGGCCGCGCCCGAGCCGAGCGTGTTCCTCGCGAACTGCGCCTCCTTCACGAACGTGCCGTCCGGCTTGAACACCTGCACGCGGTTCGCCTGCCGGTCGCACACGTAGACCAGGCCGTCGTTCGAGCGCTCGACGCAGTGCACGGGGTTCCTGAACTGCTTCGGCAGGGGGGCGGCCGGGTCGTACTTGCCCAGGTCCGCGTCGTCGGGCTTGTTGCCGTAGGCGCCCCAGAAGCGCTTCATCTTCCCGGTGTCCGCATCGAGCACGGCCACGCGCTTGTTCTTGTAGCCGTCCGCGACGTAGGCCTCGTTCGTCTTCGGGTCGACCCAGATCTTGGCCACGCGCCCGAAGTTCTCCGTGTCGTTGCTGCCCTTCTGGTGGCCGAGCTTGCCCACCTGGAAGAGGAACTTGCCTTCCTTGGTGAACTTGAGCAGGTGCGCGTCCTTCTCGCCGTTGCCGCCGATCCAGACGTTGCCCTTGTAGTCCACGTGCACGCCGTGGTTCGACTGCGGCCACTCGTAGCCCTCGCCCGGGCCGCCCCAGGCGCGCACCAGGTTGCCGGCCTGGTCGAAGACGACCACCGGCGGGGCGGCCGTGCAGCACTCGCCGACCTTCAGGTCCAGCGCGCGCTCGTTGTTGTGCAGCGTGGCGGCTCCGCGGTGGATGATCCAGACATGGTCCTGGTCGTCGACCCACACGCCGATCGCCATGCCGAGCACCCAATGGTTGGGCATGGGCTTGGGCCAGAGCGGGTCCACCTCGAACTTCGGCGCCTCGACGGTGCGGCCCTGCGCGTCCGCGCGGTTCTGCAGCACCTGCTGCCCCACGCCCAGGCCCACGAGCAGGCAGGCCGCCGTGCCGATCACGAGATTGCGTCGCTTGAATGCCATGGCTGGTCTCCCCCGGGTGGTGCATCGGCGCGCCACCGGACGATGGCGCGGGTGGCCGCTCCAGGCGGCTCTGATGGTCCGGGCCATTGTAGGCAGCGCGCCCGATGCTTGGCAATGAACGCATCCATCGCGCAAGATCGAGCCCCAGGCGTGCCATCAGGCGGAACGGAAGGAAGCGGCGTGACGGAAAGACGACAGGGATGGATGGCGGCCCTCGCCTTGGCGCTGCTGCTGCTCGCGGCAGGCGCGCGCGCGCACGACATCCCCACCGACGTGCGCGTGCAGCTCTTCGTGAAGCCCGAGGGCGCGCGCCTGCTCGTGCTCGCGCGCGTGCCGCTCGCGGCCATGAACGAGGTGGACCTGCCCCTCACCGGCCCGGGCTACCTCGACCTCGCGCGCGCCGACGCCGCGCTGCAGGTCGCCGCGAAGCTCTGGTTCGCCGACAACCTCGCCGTGCTCGCCGACGGCGTGCCGCTGCCCTACCCCGGCATCGCCGCGGCGCGCGTCTCGCTCGCCTCCGACCGCTCCTTCGGCGCGTGGGACACCGCCCTCGCCCACCTGCGCGGGCCGCCCATCCCGCCGGGCACGCAGCTCTACTGGAAGCAGCAGCACTTCGACCTGCTGCTCGAGTACCCGATCGCCTCGCCCGCCGCCGCCTTCACGATCGACCCGAGGCTCGCGCGCCTCGCCCTTCGCGTGGCGACCACGCTGCGCTTCCTGCCCCCGGGCGGGGAGGAACGCGCCTTCGAGTTCCACGGCAACCCCGGCCCGATCGACCTCGACCCGAGCTGGCACCAGGCGGCGCTGCGCTTCGTGGCCGAGGGGTTCCGGCACATCCTGGACGGCACCGACCACCTGCTCTTCATCGCGTGCCTCGCGATCCCGATCCGGCGCCTGCGCGCGCTCGTGGTGATCGCCACCGCCTTCACGATCGCCCACTCCCTCACGCTCGCGGCCACCGCCTTCGGCTTCGCGCCGTCGGGCCTGTGGTTCCCGCCGCTCGTGGAGACGCTCATCGCCGCGACGATCGTGCTGATGGCGCTCGAGAACATGATCGGCGGCCCCGCGCACCGGCGCTGGCTCGCGGCTTTCGCCTTCGGCCTGGTGCACGGCTTCGGCTTCGCCTTCGCGCTGCGCGAGAGCCTGCAGTTCGCCGGCGGCCACCTGCTCACCGCTCGTCGCCTTCAACGCGGGCGTGGAACTCGGGCAGATCGCCGTGCTGCTCGTGCTCGTGCCGGCGCTCGCCGGCACCAACTTCGGTTCGTGCCCGAGCGCGCGGGCATCCTGGTGCTCTCGGCGCTCGTGGCGCACACGGGCTGGCACTGGATGACCGAGCGCTGGGCGAACGCGAAGTTCCCCCTGCCGGCGCTCGATGCCGCCGCGCTCGCGAGCCTGGCCCGCTGGCTGATGGCGCTCGTCGTCCTCGCCCTGCTCGCGTGGGCGGCCGACGGCCGGGTGCGGCTGGATGGGCGAGGCGAGGCCCGGGGCCGCCCGGGCCCAGGCGATTGACCGCTCTCCAAGCGCGCGCGGGCGCCCCGCGCCACATTCCGGGTATGAGACACGCGAAGCAATGGAGCCTGGGCCTCAAGCTCACGCTCGTGGCCGCACCCTTCCTGCTGCTCGCGCTCGCGATCATCGCGGTCACGCTCTGGGTTTCCTGGCAGCTCGAGGGCGGCGCCGCGGCCGTGAACGAGGCCGGGCGCATGCGCATGCAGGCCTACCGCCTGTCGCTGTCGATCGGCACCGCCGACGCCCGGGCGCTGCCGGCGGAACTCGCGCAGTTCGACCGCAGCCTCGCGCTGCTTCGCGACGGGGACCCCGACCGCCCGCTGTTCGTGCCCTGGGACGACGAGGTGCGGCAGGGCTTCGCCGTGATCGCGCGCGACTGGCCCGCCTTCCGCGAGCGCAGGTTCCCCGCGCCGGGCGAGGGCGTGGCGCAGCTGCGGGAGGAAACCGCGCGCTTCGTGGCCAGCATCGACGCCTTCGTCGCCGCGATCGAGAAGCACATGTCGCGCTGGACCGCGCTCCTGCACCTGCTGCAGGTGGCGATGATGTCGCTGGCGGTCCTGGGCTCGGCGGTGCTCCTCTACACGGGCTACCGCTTCGTCCTGGAGCCCGTCGGGCAGCTGAAGGAGGCCACCGAGCGCATCCAGCGCGGCGATTTCGGCGCGCGCGTGCATCGCGCCACGGGGGACGAGTTCGGCACGCTCGCGCGCGGCTTCAACGGCATGGCCGAGCACCTGCAGTCGATGTACCAGGGGCTGGAGGCGAAGGTGGCCGAGAAGACCTCCGAGCTGCAGGAGAAGCGCGAGCGCCTGGAGGCCCTCTACGACGTGACCGCGCTCGCGGCCAAGGCCACGACGCTCGAGGAACTGGGGGCCGGCTTCACGCGCAGCATCGCGCGCGTGGCGCGCGCCGACGCCGTGGCGCTGCGCTGGTCCGACGAGGCCAACGAGCGCTTCCTGCTCATCGCCTCGGAGGGACTGCCCGCCGCGATGGTCGAGGGCGAGCAGTGCATCCGGGCCGGCGACTGCTTCTGCGGCTCGCCGGTGCCCGCGGCCGGCGTGCGCGTGATCCCCATCCGATCGGCCGAGCCCGCCTCGGGCATCCGCCACTGCCAGGACGCCGGCTTCGAGACCGTCGTCTCGCTGCCGATCCTGCAGCATGAACGCCTCATGGGCGAGGTCGACCTCTTCTTCCACAGCCAGTACCAGCTCACGGCCGCCGAGCAATCGCTCCTGGAGGCGCTCACCGCCCACCTGGCCGGGGCGATGGAGAACCTGCGCCTCAATGCGCTGGAGCGCGAGGCGGCGGTCTCCCAGGAGCGCACCTTCCTCGCCGGCGAGCTGCACGACTCCATCGCGCAGTCGCTCGCCTTCCTCAAGATCCAGGTCCACCTGCTGCGCGATGCGATCGCCCGCGGGGAGGACACGCAGGTGCGCCAGGCCCTGGCCGAGATCGACACCGGGGTGCGCGAGTGCTACGGCGACGTGCGCGAGCTGCTCGTGCACTTCCGCACGCGGGCCAACGCCGAGGACATCGAGCCGGCGCTCGCCACCACCCTGCGCAAGTTCGAGCACCAGAGCGGCCTCAAGGCGACGCTCAGGATGGAGGGCCAGGGCATGCCCCTCGCCCCGGACCTGCAGGTGCAGGTGCTGCACATCGTGCAGGAAGCCCTCTCCAACGTGCGCAAGCATTCGCACGCGACGCAGGTGTGGCTGGACGTGCAGCAGCAGCCGCGCTGGCGCTTCGAGGTGCGCGACGACGGCGAGGGCTTCGAGGGCGGCGCCCGGGCGCCCGACGAGACGCACGTGGGCCTGCGCATCATGGCCGAGCGCGCGCAGGGCATCGGGGCGAGCCTGGACGTGCTCTCCACCCCGGGCCGCGGCACCTCGGTCGTGCTCGAGTTGCCGCCGGCCGCCCGCGTGGCGCAGGATGCGCCGGCCCCGGCCGACGCGGCCGCCCCGAGGTGACCCCGATGTCC
>JBGAOO010000114.1:0-12071 GCA_044221765.1 Usitatibacteraceae bacterium
GCGCAGCTTCTGCGGCCCGCTCAGCCGCTCCGAGGAGAGCGCCTCGAGGAAGGTGGCGATGCGCTTGGAGATGACCACGGTGTACAGGCCGAGCGCGATCGTGGGCGTGAACACCGCCATGAAGATGAGGAACTTGTCCCAGCCGGGCAGCTCCGCGTGGCTGAAGAGGTTCATGCCCAGGAAGCCGGTCACCACCGTGCCCACCATGCCCAGGGCCGACACCACCGTGAGGCGCATGGCGTTGTCGCCGGCCTTGCGCGTGCGGTCGGCGTCCAGGTACTGGTTGATGTCCTGCGCCTCCTCGCGCACCTCCGCGTAGAGCCGGTCGCTGCCGAGCTGGTGGGCCCAGCGCGCGAAGAGGTCCGCGGCGAGCACCTGGTTGGAGATCTCGTGGAACCAGTAGCGGTGGTTGAAGCGCAGGAAGAGCTCGAGCGCCTCGCGCACGTTGTTCTTGAACTCGCGCACGCTCGCGTAGTCGCCCACGCGCAGGCGCTCGACCGCGATCGAGAAGCGGTTCGAGAGGTTGAGCAGCGCGCCCTTGTGGAAGTTCGAGATGAGGCCGATCTGGAAGAACTGGTGCCGGAAGCTCTGCACGAGGTCGGCGCGCTCGTCCTGGTGCCTGGTGATCATCGCCATCGCCACGCCGCAGAAGACGTAGCGCGTGTTCATGCCGCCGGCGGCGCTCTCGCCGTCCCAGTAGCGGTCGTAGCAGTACTTCTCCTCGAAGTCGGCGAGGAACGCCGGCGCGAAGGGCAGCGTGTGCGACGGGCGGTCGTCGAACGCGAGGTAGGTCATGATCGGGATGCGCTTGTTCTCGATCTGGTAGTACTGCAGCTGCCCGCCGCCCAGGTAGGCCGGCACCATCGGCTGCAGGAGGTACTCCCAGTGCAGCGACAGCGGCGTCTGCTTGATGTCGCGCACGAGCGTCACGTACTTGTCGCGGTCGCCGTAGTCCGAGGCCGACAGCAGCCGGCCGGCGCCGTCGAGGAACTCCACCTGGTAGGTGCAGTGCGCGCCCTGCTGGGGCCCTTCCCAGTACGGCGGGTAGGGGCGGCCGAAGCGGTCCATGATCTCCACGGCGCTCTCGAGCGGCAGGTCGCGCCCGACCACCTCCAGCGCGAGCAGGGCGATGTCCACGTCGTAGAAGAAGACCAGGCGCACGCGGGCCACGGCCAGGTCGATGGGCGCGGCCCCGGCGGAAAGGCGCACGCGCGCGGTGGCGATGTCGTCGCGCCGGAACATGTGCAGGCTGGAGGGCGTCTGCGCGTCCACCTCGCCGAAGCCGTAGAGGAAGCGCTGCACGTAGGGCAGGAAGTACACGAACTCCTGGTAGCCCTTCTGGCAGGAATCGTCCTCGGCGAGCAGGTTGTCCTTCACCTCCACCCACGGTCCCGGGTTCGCCCGCAGCGCGTCCCAGTGCGAGGCGAGCCCGCTCTCGCTGCGCAGTCGGCGCATCTGCAGCGGCCAGAGCAGGATGTGGCGGAATTCGCGGACGAGGGGGGCGGCGGCGGTCATGGGCAGCTTCGGTGCGGGCAGCGGTTCACTTCGACGGACACGTGGGCGAGCGTGGCGAGGCCGGCGAGGCGCGTGCGATAGGCGTCGGGCTCGAGCGGCTCGCGGGCGACGATGCAGAGGATGCAGGCGTGGCGGGCGCGGCCCACCCGCCACAGGTGCAGGTCGGCGATCTCGGCATCGCCGTCGCACTCGATGGCCGCGCGGACGCGCGCGGCCAGGGGCGTGTCCATCTCCCGGTCGAGCAGCACGCGCGAGGACTCGGCCAGCAGCCCGCGCGCCCACCACGCGATCACGGCCGAGCCGACCAGCCCCATCGCCGGGTCGAGCCAGGCCCAGCCGGCCAGGAGGCCCGCCACGAGCGCGACGATGGCGAGGACGGAGGTGAACGCGTCGGCGAGCACGTGCACGTAGGCCGCGCGCATGTTGAGGTCCCCCTGGGGGTGCTCGCGAGGGGCGGCGGCATGGCCATGATCGTGGCCGTGGTCGTGCGCGTGATCGTGGCCGTGGTCGTGCCCGTGATCGTGGCCGTGGCCGTGCGCGTGATCGTGGCCGTGCACGTGATCGTGGCCATGGGCGTGGCCGTGGTCCGCACCCTGCAGGAGCCAGGCGCTCAGCAGGTTCACCGCGAGGCCGATCACCGCGACCACGAGCGCGTGCCGGTAGTCGATGGCCTGGGGGGAGACGAGGCGCACGAGCGATTCCACCGCCATCGCGAGCGCCACGACGGCGAGCAGCAGGGCGCTCGAGAAGGCGCCCAGCACCTCGATCTTCCAGGTGCCGAAGGCGAAGCGGCCGTCGGCCGACCAGCGCCGCGCCAGGAGGTAGGCGCCGCCCGCGATCGCGAGCGCGGCCACGTGGGTGCCCATGTGCCAGCCGTCCGCGGTGAGCGCCATCGAGCCGGTGATCCAGCCGGCGACGATCTCGGCCACCATCGTGACGGCGGTGATCGCGACGACGAGCCAGGTGCGCGCCTCCCCGGCGCGGTTGCCGGCATCGAACGCGTGGTCGTGGCGCCAGGCGCTCAGGTCGTGGAAGGCCATGGCGCTTTCCGGCGGCGGGCGGCCGGGCGCTAGCGCGCGGCGAGCGTCGGGGCGAACCCCGCCTTGGCGATGGCCGCGAGGATCTTCTCGGGCGGCTGGGCGCTTTCCACCCGCACGCGCTTCGCCTCGAGGTCGACCTCGCAGCGGCCCGCGGCGTCCACCGCCTGGACGGCCTCGCGGATCGTGGCCGCGCAGTGCCCGCAGCTCATGTCCGGCACGAGCAGTTCCACGACGCTCATTTCCCGGCCACCTGCAGGCGCGTCACCACCATGCCGCCGTCGGCCTCCTCGGCCCGGAAGCGGATCTTCGAGCCGGGCGCGAGGCCCTCGAGCATGGCGGCGTCCTTCACGCGGAAGACCATGGTCATCGGCGGCATCTTGAGGTTCTCGATCGGGCCGTGCTTGATCGTGAGCTTCCTCGCCTCCTTGTCGACCTTGGTCACCTCGCCGGCGGTGAGCGGCGCCGGGGGCGCCTTCTTCTCGCCTTCGGCGTGGCCGAGCGCGGCCGCGAGGCCCAGGGTCAGGGCGAGGAGGATGGACGTGATTCGCTTCATGGCGCTCTCCGGGACGGGAATTCGGGGTGCCGCCCCTCGCGGGGCTCAAGGCTTGGGCGACATTCTAAGCCCGTCCGCGCGCGCGCCCCACCGATTCGCTCAAGGAATGGCCCCTTCAGCGCGGCGCCGCGGCCCTAGCGGGGGGCGAATTCCTCCCGGCCGAACTGCCAGAGCAGGAACGCGTAGATGTCGGCGAGTTCCTCCTCGCGCTGCTCGCGCTGGCTGCCGACCCCATGGCCGGCCTGCCACTCCACCCGCAGCAGCACCGGCTTGCCGCTCGAGGAGGCCGCCTGCAGGCGCGCGGCCATCTTCGCCGCCTGCCAGGGCTCCACGCGCGGGTCGTTCATGCCGGTGGTGAGCAGCACCGCCGGGTAGGGCGTGGCGTCCTTCACCCCGGTGAAGGCGGACATGACCCGCAGCGCCTCGAACCCCGCCTTGGTCTCGATCGAGCCGAATTCCGGGATGTTGGGCGGGCCGTTGGGCGTGAATTCCATGCGCAGCATGTCGAGGGCGGCCACGCGCGGCACGACGGCCGCGAAGAGGTCAGCCGGCGCACCAGCGCGCCGCCGGCGGGGATGCCGCCCGCGCTCGTGCCCTGGATCGCGAGCCGGCGCGGGCTCGTGAACCCGTACTTCACCAGGAACTCGGCGCACGAGATGAAATCGAGGATCGTGTTCTCCTTGCGGCCTTGTGCCACCTGCGGTGCCACTCGCTCGCCGTACTCGCCGCCGCCTCGGATGTGCGCGAAGGCGAGGATGCCTCCGCGCTCGAGCCAGGCGAGGGCGCGCCGGGTCGAACGTCGGCGTCTGCGACAGGCCGTAGGCGCGTAGCCCACCAGGAGCGTCGGGTTGTCGGCCGTGAGCATCGTCGTCTTGCGTAGAGCAGCGTGACCAGGATCTTCGTGCCGTCGTGGCCGGGCGCAGACAGGCGCACCTCGTCGATCGCGCCGAAGTCGGCCTTCGGCGCCGGCTGCAGGCCCGTGTTCTTCAGGTTGCCGGTCTTCGCCTCGACGGCGATCACGGCCGGCGCCTCGACGAAGCCCTGCGTGCGCAGCACGGCGCCGGGCCGGCGCGGGTGGGCGACGAGCTGCGAGATCGACACGTCGAAGGCCGTCTTCACGAACTCGGGCGTGGTGGAGCTCCCCGAGGCGAAGTTCAGGCGCTCCAGGCGCTCGAGCCCGCCCACGGTGGTGCGCAGGTAGAGCGCGTCGGCGGCGAGGGCGAGGTCCAGGATCACCGCGTCGCCCTGCGCGACGAAGGTCCTCGCCTTGTCCACGTCCGGCTTGCCGGCCTTCATGTGCAGCACCTTGAAGCGCGGCGCCCCCTTGTGCGTGAGCAGGTAGATGTCCTCCTTCCACGCGCGGATCGCGACCACCCCGTCGTCGAAGTCGACGATGCGCGTCCACTTCGGCAGGCCCTTAGCGAGCTCCTTCACCGGGGTCATGTACACGGCGATCTCGCGGCGCACCCCGTCGCGGGCGATCGCGTACGCGTGCACCGAATCCTCGGGCACCACGATCGACGGGTAGACGAAGCGCGGCACGACGAGCGCGCCGGCCGCGCCGGAGGCGAACACGATCTCGTCCTGCGCCGCCGGGCGGCCCAGCACGTGCCGGTAGACGCGGATGCCCTCGTAGCGGCGCAGCGGGTCGGCGATGCCCTCGGGGACGTGGGCGTAGTAGAACGCGCGGCCGTCGTGGTGCCAGCCCAGGTTCGCGTTGAAGCGCGTGCGCTCGATGGCGACGCCGGTGTCGCGGCCCCCGGGCACCTCCACCACGCGCAGGGTCGAATCCCGGTGCCGGCGGTGGACAGGCCGTAGGCCACGTGCGTGCCGTCGGGAGGCGTGGTACCAGTCGATCGCCGCGCGCGCGCCGCTGCGGCCGCGCCGCCAGGTCGACGAGGACCTTCTCTGCGCCGGCGAAGCCCTCGCGCACGCACAGCACCGGCGTCGAGCGGCCCGTCGAGAGCTTCAGGTAGAACACGCGCCCGTTGAGCGAGAGCCCGGAAAATGGCCACACCGGGGACTCCGGAGAGCTCGCGGATGCGCAGAGGGCGCCGCGCGCGCCCGGGCAGGCGGTCGAGCTCGGCGCGGGCATGCTCGCCCTGGGCCTTGAAGAAGGCCCGACCTCGCGCCGCGGTGTCCTCCAGCCAGCGGTAGGATCGACGACCTCGACGCCGTGGAGCGTCTCGCGCACCTCGCGGATCGGCGGGCGGCGGCAGGCCAAGGGCGCGGGCTGCGTCGCCGGGGGCGGGCGCCGGCGCGGCAGCGGGCACGCCGTTGTTCGAACGGCGCACCAGGCGGCGGCGAGCAGGGGAAACAGCGCGGCGAGCGCCGCGCAAGCGAAGCGTTGTCTCATTCTGGCGACTCCTGGGCGCTCGCGCCGAACTGCAAGGCGGCGAGCCGTGCGCTGGACTCGTCCTCGCGCACGAGGGTTGCATGGGTGCCGGTGGCCTTGATGCGCCCGTGGTCAGCACCCACGATGCGGTCGGCGGATTTTACCGTGGCGAGGCGATGGGCGATGACCAATGTCGTCCTGCCGCGCATGAGGCCGGCGAGCGCGAGCTGCACCGCGCGCTCGCTCTCGGCGTCCAGGCTGCTCGTGGCCTCGTCGAGCAGCAGCACGGCGCGGTCGGCGAGGATGGCCCGCGCGATCGCGATCCGCTGGCGCTGCCCGCCCGAGAGCTTCACGCCCCGCTCGCCCAGCGCCGTGTCCAGCCCGAGCGGCAGGCGCTCGGCGAACTCCAGGCAGTAGGCCAGGCGGCAGGCCTCGCGCACCTGCTCGTCGGTGGCGCCGGGGCGCCCGTAGCGCACGTTCTCCGCGAGGCTCGCGACGAAGATGACGGGCTCCTGCGCCACGAGCGCCACGCGCCCGCGCACCTCGCGCGGATCGGCCTCGCGCGCGTCGACCCCGTCGTGCCGGACGGCGCCCTCCTGCGGATCGTAGAAGCGCAGCAGCAGCTGGAACACGGTGGTCTTGCCCGCGCCCGAGGGGCCCACGAGCGCGACGACCTCGCCGGGCTCGACGGCGAGCGAGAACTCGCGCAGCGCGTCGATCTCCGGCGCGCGGGATAGCGGAAGGTCACGGCCTCGAAGGCGACGCGCCCGGCCGCGGGGAGCGGCAGGGTGCGTCGCGCAAGGATGCCGGGCTCGGTCGCGAGCAGCTCGAGCAGGCGCTCGGAGGCGCCGGCCGCGCGCTGCAGCTCGCCGTAGGCCTCCGACAGCACGAAGGTCGCGTTGGCCACGATCACCGCGTAGAAGATGAAGGCCGCGAGCTCGCCCGCGGTGAGCCGCCCGGCGAAAGGCCGTGCGCGCCCACCCAGAGCAGCAGGCCGACGGCGCCGAAGGCGAGCACGATCACCGCCGCGATGAGCAGCGCCAGCGTGCGCGAGCGCTGCACGCTCACCCCGAAGACCGTCTCGGCGCGCCCCTGGAAGGCCGCGCCCTCGTGCGCCTCGTGCACGTAGGCCTGCACCGTGCGGATCTCGTGCAGCGTCTCGTCCGCGTGCGCGGAAAGCTCCGCCACGCGGTCCTGGGCCTCGCGCGAGAGGCGCCGCACGCGCAGGCCCAGCAGCCCGATCGGCAGCACCACCACCGGCAGGCACGCGGCCGCCAGGAGCGCGAGCTTCACGCTCGTGAGCAGGAGCATCACGGCGCAGCCGGCGAGCGTGAAGGCCATGCGCAGGGCGTAGAGCAGCGTGCCGCCCAGCACGCTCTCCACGAGCGTCACGTCGTTCGTGAGGCGCGAGACCACCTCGCCGGTGCGCGTGCCCTCGAAGAAGGCCGGCGAGAGCTGCAGGAGGTGGCCGTACACCTTCGCGCGCAGGTCCGCGGTGAGGCGCGCGCCCACCCAGTAGACGTTGTAGACGCGCACGAAGGTGACCACGCCCAGCACCGCGATCAGCGCGACCAGCGTGGCGAGGGAGGCGTTCAGCAGGTCGGCCCGGCCGCGGGAGAAGCCCTCGTCGATGACGCGGCGCAGCCCTCGCCGATGACGAGCACCATGCCCGCGGAGACGAGCATCGTGACGAAGGCGAGCGCGATGCGGCCGCGGTACGGCGCGGCCAGGCGCGCGATGGGCGCGAGGCGCGCGAGTCCCGCCAGGCCGCGCGGGGATGCCGCCTGCGGCCCGCCCGCCTCGACCGGGCCCAAGCGCGCGCGAAGCGCCCGCCGCGGCGCAGGATGGGCTTCGCCACCGTGCCCGAGACGTTGAAGGCGCCGCGGTCCTGCGCGACGTTCGAGCGGATCTCGACGGACAGGCGCCCGGAGAGCGCGCCGCTCGCGGCCACGTCGAGCGAGCCGCCGCCGCGCAGCACGCCGCCCTGCAGGACGAGGTTGCGCCAGGCCGCGCGCCCGTCGCCGGTCGAGAACTCGCCCGTGAGCTCGGCGAACTTGGTCACGCCGCGCGCCCGGCGGCATCGGAGGACTGCATGGCCGCCACGAGGTCGGCGTTCGAGACCGAGCCGTCGGCGAGCCGGAACTTCCCCTGCACGCGCGGCGCATCGAGCAGCGCGGCGAGGGTGGCCGACTCGGCGGTGACCGAGAAGTGCCCTCGAGCTTGCCGTCACCGCCACGTCGCGCGTGAAGGACTGCATGAGCTGCTCGGCGCGCACCCGGGCGAGCGAGCAGGCCATCTTCACCGTCGGGCCCCAGCTCAACTGCAGCGTGCCGTTCACCTTGCCCTCGAGCGCGTCGGCCTCGAACTCGGAGAAGGTGAGGTCGTTCGCGGTGAGCACGCCCTTGGCGTTCACGTCGCTCACCGGCACCGGCGCGCCCAGCGGCAGCGCCCAGTTGCGCGCGCCGAAGGTCACGTCGTACACGTTCTCGCGCGGGCGCACCGTGGCCGTCCACTTGCCCTCGCCCGTGAGCGTGGCCCCGCGGGAAGCGCGCGTCCTTGCCGAAGGCGATCGTCGCGTCGAAGGCCGCGAGCGCGGGCTTCACGTCCAGCTTCACGCTCTTCAGCTTGACCTGGTCGATCTCCGCCGAGGCGGACTTCGCCTGGGTGTGCGTGCCCCAGCCCAGGATGCGCTTGGTCGCGTCCCCGGCGATGGAGACGTTCTCCAGCTCCAGGGAGTTGATGACCACCTTGTCCGACAGGAGCGCCGGGATGTCCACGAACACGCGCCCGTGCGTGGCCTTGGCGTCGCGCAGCTTGCCCGCGGACACGCTCTCGAACTTCAGGTGCGGCGAGGGCAGCAGCGAGAACTTGAGGCCGTCGATCGTCACCTCCTCCTGCATCCAGCCGCCGATGCCCTTCTCGAGCTTGGCCGAGCGGCGCAGCGGCACCACGTGCAGCAGGCCCACGCCCAGGATGAGCAGCCCGCCCAGCGTGACGAGCGCGGGCTTCAGGAAGTTGCCGCGGCGGCGGTAGCGCCGCTTGGCGGGCGTGGCCGGGTCGGGCTGGTCGGGCTCGACCTTGGTGCGCAGCACCTCCGCGATCTCGCGCGCCTTGCGCTCCTGCTCGGAGCGGATGCGCGTGTCCTCGTCGAGCTCGGCCTGCTGCTTGGCCTGCATGTAGGCCTCTGGCCTGCGCCTTGCCCTCGAGCTCGGCGCGGCGCGTCATGTCGCCCTCGATCTCGGCCTTCACCTTCTCGCGCGTGGTCTCCTCGACCGTCGCGAGGGGCGCGCCTCGATGCGCGCGCTTCTCGGCCTCCTCGCGGGCGCGCTCGGCCTCGATCTTGCCGCCGAGCTCCTTCTCGCGCCGCTCGCGCTCCTCCGCCTCCACCATCGCGCGCGCCTCGGCCTCGATCTTGGCCTGGCGCTCGACGTCCAGGCGGCGCTGGATTCCTCGCGCTCGCGCTGCGAGCGCACGGCGGTCTCCTGCTTCGCGCGCGCGGCGATCTCCGCGCGCTCGCGCGCCCGCCAGGCGGCGCAGGCGGCGGCCTCTTCCTCTCCGCCTTCTCGCGCGCGGCGCTCTCGGCATCGGCGCGCGCCCTCGGCCTCGGCGCGCAGCTTCGCCTCCTGCTCGGCGCGCTCGCGCGCGCCTTCTCGGCCGTCACGCGCATCTCCATCTCGGCTTCTGCAGCAGCGCCGCTCCTCGCGCAGGCGCTCCTCCAGCTCGGCCTTGCCGCCAGGCGCGCTCGGCCATGATCTTCGCCCATCTCGGCGCGCGCCTTCTCCTCGATCTCGTCGCGCAGGAGCGTCTCCATCTCGGCGCGGATGCGCGACTCGATCTCCTCCTTCAGGCGCGCCTTGAGCTCCTTCTCGGAGGCGACGGCCTCGACCGCCTGGCGCTTGGCGGCCGCCTCGGCGTCGGCACGCGCCTTGGCGAGGGCCTGGGCCTCGGCCTCGGCCCGCGCCCGCGCGTCGGCGAGCGCCCGCGCCTCCCGCTCCGCCTTGGCCCGCGCCTCGGCGAGCAGCTGCGCTTCCTCTTCCTCCTTCAGCTTCTCGGCTGCCGCCGCACGTGCCTGCTCCTCGGCGATGGCGCGCTTCCTCGCCTCTTCCTCGCGGACCTTGGCCTCGAGCTCGGCCTTGGCGCGCGCGTTGGCCTCGGCCTGCGAGCGGGCGCGCAGCTCGGCGATCTTGCGGGCCTCCTCCTCCTCCTTCAGCTTCTGCTCGGCGGCGAGCCTCGCCTGCTGCTCGGCCACGGCGCGCCGGCGCGCTTCCTCCTCGCGCAGCTTCGCCTCGAGCTCGGCCTTGGCGCGGTCGGCGGCTTCCTTGGCGCGGCGCGCCTGCTCCATCGCGCGCTGCTCCGCCTCGGCGCGGGCCTTGGCCTCGGCCTCGGCGGCGGCGCGCGCCTCCGCCTGCTGCTTGGCCTTCTCGCGGGCGACGACCTGCGCCTGCTCGCGCGCCTTGCGGTCGGCCTCGGCCTTCTCCTGCTGGCGCACGAGCTCGCTGATGTCGTTCGCGGCCGCGGCCACCACGCGCTGCGTCTGCCCGGGCAGCTTGCCCGGCGCGGTGAAGTCGAAGTCGTCCTCGCCGAACGGGTCGGGGTCCTTGCGCGTCTCGAAGACGCGGGCGAAGCCGTCCTTGATGAGCGTGCTCACCGCCTTGTCGAGCGAGGGCTTGTCGAGGTCGGCGCGCTCCATGATCTCGCCGAAGTTCGACTTGCCGTCGATCAGCTTGAGGATCTTCATCAGGTCGCGCGAAAGCGAAGCCGAGCGCTGGTTGACCTGCGTGATCCCCTTGGCGGTCTTGGTGAAGACGGTTTTGCTGTCCATCCGAATGGGCCCCGCGGTTCTTTTTCGGTGTCGTAAGGTGGGCTTGGGAAGCGAAGACTGGGCGAGTCGGCGCGGTTCGTTCCCGGCAGGGCCGGGGCCGCGCGCGGATCGTGGGCAATAATGGCATGAATTCAGGGTGTTGAAAAATGCCGCCGTTCGCGCATGCTGTCGCCTGGCGGCGTCAGGCCCGCAAGTGCGCGCGGGCCGGGGCCGTCCGCGGCACGCCCCTGTCCTCCGCGCGGGGGGGTCGCGCGTTAACCGTAAACGGACCCGGCCCATCGCCGGCGAATCGACCGAAAGGCCCGACATGAAACGCCTCGCCGCCGTGCTCCTTTCCCTCGCCCTGGCCCCCGCGGCCCTCGCGGCGGATCCGCCGGGGCGCGTCGGCCGGCTGAGCGCGATGGAGGGCGAGGTCGCCCTGTTCACCGCGCCCGACCAGGGCTGGGAAGGCGCCACCCTCAACGCCCACCTCACCAGCGAGAACTCGGTCTGGACCGAGCCGCGCTCGCGCGCGGAGATCCGCATCGGCTCCACCGCGCTCAGCCTGGCCGAGGCCACCCAGCTCGACCTGGCGCGGCTCGACGACGAGGTGCTGCGCGCCCATGTCATGCGCGGCAGCCTCTCGGTGCGCATCCGCTTCTTCGAGAAGGGCGACGTCTACGAATTCACCACGCCCGAGGCGCGCTTCCAGCTGCGCGGCAACGGCCGCTACCGCATCGATGCCGATGCCGAGCGGGGCGAATCCCGCCTGACCGTCCTGTCCGGCAGCGCGCGCCTGGAGTCCGCGGGCCAATACGTGCAGGTGGATACCGGCCGGGCCGTGCGCGTGACCGGCGGCCCGCAGGGGACCTACGAGTTCGAGCACGCGCGCACCACGTCGCTGGACGAGTGGGCGCAGGCGCGCGACGAGCGCTACGCGCAGCGGGAATCCTCGCGCTACGTCTCCCCGCGCATGACCGGCTGGGAGGACCTCGACGCCTACGGCGAATGGCGCAACGAGCCCGAGTACGGCTCCGTGTGGTTCCCCACGGCGGTCGATGCCGGCTGGGCGCCCTACCGCTACGGCCGCTGGACCTGGGTGCGCCCCTGGGGCTGGAGCTGGGTGGACGACGCGCCGTGGGGCTACGCGCCCTTCCACTACGGCCGCTGGGTGTACGCCGGCAACCGCTGGGGCTGGTACCCGGGCCGCTACACGCCGCGCCCGGTCTGGGCACCGGCGCTCGTCGGCTGGGTCGGCAGCCCGGGCTGGAGCATCTCCATCTCGGCCAATCCCACCGGCCTCGTCGGCTGGTATCCGCTCTCGCCCTTCGACAACTACCGCCCCTGGTACACGGCGAACAACACGTACGTGAGCCACATCAACCGCGTGGTCATCGTGAACCGGCATCCGTCGCACGGGCACTACAACCGCGACTTCGGCGCCACGGTCGTCGCGCGCGACGTGTTCGCCTCGCAGCGTCCCGTGCATCGCCACCTCGCGCCCGTGCCGCGCGAGGTCGTCTCCGCGCAGCCGATCCACGCCGGTGCCGCGCTGCTGCCCCCGCGCAGCGAATGGCGGCCGCGCCCGGGCACGCCCTCCGTCGTCTCTCCCACGCCGGGCGCGCCCCCCGGCGCCGCCCCGCGGCCCTACCCGGGCGGGGGTGGCTCCCGGCCCGGGGCGCCCGCCGCGCCTTCGGCCCTGCCGCCGCCTTCCGTCGCGCCGCTCGTGCCGCCTTCGGCCCCCTCCGCGGGACGTCCGGCCCCGGCCCAGGCGCCGTCCGCGCCTTCGGCACCCTCGGCCCGCCCCGCCCCGGCCCCGGGCAGCAC
>JBGAOO010000115.1:0-10223 GCA_044221765.1 Usitatibacteraceae bacterium
ACCGAACCACGCTTCTCGCCTGCCTCGTGCCTGCCGCCGTGCTCCTGCCCGCCCCGGCCCTCGCGCTGGATTGGTACGCGGGCCTCGCGGGAGGCAACTCGCGCGCGGACGCCTCGCGCCTCGCCGACGGCTACACGCTCGACCGCGCCGGCGTCGTGCCGCGCCTGGACGTGACCGGCGTCCGGTCGAGCGAGAGCAACGGTGCCTGGAAGGCGCTCTTCGGCTGCAGGCCGCTTCGCCACCTCGGCCTGGAGGTGAGCTACACCGACTACGGCAACCAGAAACTGGGCTACGCAGGCACGCGCCACACGCCCTTCGGCCCGCCCATCTTCGCGAACACGCCGCAGACGCGCGAGGCGAAGCGCGGCGTGCAGGCCTGGGGCGTCGACCTGCTCGGCGTGTGGCCCCTTTCACCCGAGGTGGAATTGCTCGCGGGCGTGGGCGCCGCGCGGGCGCGCGTGAAGCTCGACGAATCGGGCACGGACCTCACCCTGGGCGGCACGACGTTCTTCAGCGCGGGCACGACGAGCACCCACACCGTCGCCCGCTACACGGTCGGCGCGAACTGGCTGCCGGCACCGCGATGGGCCGTGCGCCTCGCCTACGAGCGCCTGGGCGACACGGGCACCGAGTTCCAGGTCGGCTCGGACGTGCACTCGGGCCGCGCCAGCCAACGGACCGTCTGGCTCGCGGCCACACGCTCGTTCTGATCCCATGACCGAGGCCGCCGCGCCCGACGCGCTCGAGGCCATCACGGCGTTCCTCGACTCGATCGGCCTGCCCCTCCAGGAGCGCCGGCTGAAGGGACCCACCTTCCTGCCCGGCATCGCCATCGAGCGCGGCACCCTCGTCTACGATCGCGAGCGCCTCACCTGGCCCGGCGACCTGCTGCACGAGGCCGGCCACATCGCCGTCACGCCGCCCGCGCTGCGCCCGCGGCTTTCGGACAACATCGAGCCGGAACTGCTCGCGACCCACGGCGAGGAACCCGAGGCCACCGCCTGGGCCTTCGCCGCCATCACGGCCATCGGGCTTCACCCGTCGATCCTCTTCCACTCGGGTGGCTACCACGGCAAGTCCGAGCGCCTCGTCTTCACCTACCTGAGCGGCGTCTACCCCGGCGTGGCCGGGCTCGTGGCGGCGGGCCTGACCCTCACGCAGGCCGAGGCCGCGGCCCAGGGCGTGCAGCCCTATCCGGCGATGCGCCGCTGGCTGCGAGAATGAACCGTCACCGGCCGCCACGGCCCTGGCGTCGAAATGGGCGCCGCCCGTTCGACCAACCAGGCAGCCTTTCCTGCGCGCAGACCCGAAGGAGTTCGCCATGATCGACAAGCCCCAGATCGTCCAGACCACCGCGCAGCCCACCGCGGTCATCCGCCTCACCATCCCGCGCGAGCAGATCCAGAGCGCCATGGGCCCGGCCATCGGCGAGGTGATCGCCGCCGTCCAGGCGCAGGGCATCGGCCCCGCGGGCCCGGTCTATTCGCTGCACTTCCGCATGGACCCGGGCGTCTTCGACTTCGAGGTCGGCGTGCCGGTCTCGGGCGCGGTGAAGCCCGTGGGCCGCGTGAAGGCGGGCGAGCTGCCGGCCGCGAAGGTGATCCGCACGATCTACCACGGCGGCTACGAGGGCCTGGGGCCCGCCTGGTGCGACTTCGAGGGCGCCATCCAGGCCGGCGGGCACGCGACGGGACCGAGCTTCTGGGAGCGCTATGTCGCCGGCCCCGAGACGGGACCCGACCCGGCGAAATGGGAGACCGAGCTGAACCGGCCGCTCGCGTAAGGCGCGCCATGGCTGCGAGATCCGCCGCCGGCAAGGGCGCGAAGCCCGCCGGCGAGGACGTGGAAGCGTTCCTCGCCGCGCTCGAGCATGAGCGCAAGCCCGAGATCGAGGCGCTGCGCCGCATCCTGCTCGCCGCCGATCCCTCGATCACGGAGGGCATCAAGTGGAACGCGCCGAGCTTTCGCACGGGCGAGTGGTTCGCGACCTTCCACCTGCGCGCGAGGGAGGGCGTGCAGCTCATCCTCCACCTCGGCGCCAAGGCACGAGCGCTGCCCGAGGGCGGCCTCGCGGTGCCCGATCCGTCGAAGCTGCTCGCCTGGCTCGGGAAGGACCGCGCCACGGTGATCTTCCGCGACCGGGCGGACATCGACAGGCGCCAGGCCGCTTTCACCGAGCTCGTGCGCCACTGGATCCGGCACGTCTAGGTCCGCCGACGCCCCATTTCGGGGCGCCGCGCGGGCGGCAGGCCCATGGGGCCATTGACGCCGCCCTCCGGCGTGGCAAAATGTCTGTTAATTACTGGCCAGAAGACATAACGCCGCTTCGTCCTTGTCCGCCGGCTGCGAGTTTCCAGGGAAAAACCCGTGAGCCTCATCAGCGATCCGCTGAAATGGACCGAGTCCATCGTCAGCAGCTGGGTCCGCTTCTGGGCCTTCAGCGCCTTCATCTTCCTGGGCTGGGCCTACACCGTCTACCTCTCCGCCACCGAGGGCTGGCGCGCGGGCCTGTCCACGGCGCTGTTCCTCGCCAGCCTCCAGGTGATGCTGCTCTATGCGCTGCGGCGCCTGTACCTGAACTCCGTGGGCGAGGAGCGCCCCGCGGATGATGGCCTGCGCGTGCGGCGGCACTACCTCTGGCTGGGGCTCCTGCTGGTGGGCGTGACGGCGTGCATGGTCCTCTTCCTGCGGCTCTCGCGCGCGCTCTAGCCGCACCTGCCGCCGCCCGTGCGCGGCCTCCGGACCCGCAGCGCTGGTATCCTTCCCGTCCTCACCGGGAGGCACCGCCATGGCCAAGAAACGTACCGAGATCCTCTGGCTCCCCGAGCACGAGGACGACCACTATCCCGCGGCCTCCTCCTACCTCGAGCTGAGCTTCGACCCGACCATCGCGCGGGCGCTCGTGAAGGCCCTGCGCAAGGCGCCGGTGAGCCGGTTCATGTCGAAGGACATCTTCCGCGCCTCGGGCCTGTCGCTGCTGGGCATCAGCAATTCGCAGGTGGAGAAGAACCTCAAGAAGATCGTCGCCGGCAAGCCCCTGGCGCCGGTGCTGCTCGTGCGCGACAGCGCGCGCGGGCGGGTGATCATCGCCGACGGCTACCACCGCGTCTGCGCCGTCTACTCGGTCGACGAGGACGCGCTCATCCCCTGCAAGATCGTCACCCTCTGATCATCGCCAAGGAGAAAGCCATGCCCCTGGTTCGCATCGACATGATCCGCGGCCGCAACGAGGCCCAGGTGGCCGCCGTGGGAGAGGCCATCCAGCGCGCCCTCGTCGAGACGATGAACGTCCCCGAGCGCGACCGATTCCAGGTGATCACCGAGCACGCGCCCGGCCGGCTCGTCTACGACCCGGGCTACCTGGGCGTGGAGCGCACCGACGGCATCGTGCTCGTGCAGGTGTTCCTCTCCAAGGGTCGCACCACGGAGCAGAAGCAGGCGTTCTACGCGAAGGCGCAGGCCTGGCTCGCGCAGCTGGCGGGCGTGAGGCCCGGCGACGCCACGTTCACGTTCGTGGAGGCCACGCGCGAGGACTGGTCCTTCGGCAACGGCGAGGCGCAATACCTCACGATGCCGAAGGAGGCGTGGAAGTAGCGCAAGCGGCGGGGGCCGGAATTTTCCGCACGGGCGGCACCGGATAGTGCGTACGCGGGCGCCGGGGCGATAGGCATCATCGGGGCACCGGGGGCGAGCGCACGGCCCCGGCGATCGTTCGCCGTCCAACCGACAACGGAGGCCCCCATGTCGAGCCCCACGTTCGCCTACGCGCGGTTTCGCACCGCCAGCGGCAAGTACCTCGGCGTCCTCGACGCCGGCCCGCTCAACGCGAGCTTCGCCACGCCCGAGCCCAACACGCGCTTCATCCTCGTCAATCGCGATGGCGGCGCCCTTCGCGGCGGCGCCACCGTGAACCTGCTCTCCTTCTCCGGCCAGTGGGTCGCGGCCGAGGACGGCGGCTCGAGCATCCTGAACGCCAACCGGCAGCTCGCCCTCGAGTGGGAGCAGTTCACGCTCGTGCGCGGCACCGACCCGGCCGACACCGGCGAGATCGCCGACCAGGGCGTGGTGTGCCTGCGCGCCTTCGACGGCACCTTCCTGCTGGCCGACAGCATCGTGGGCGGGTCGCTGCTCGCCGACGGCATGAACGCGACGCCCGCGCACGTGTTCACGGTGGAGCTCGACACGAACTTCGACGCGCACATGCCCTCGACCGGGCGCGACCCGCCCTGGCCGGTGAGCTTCTTCGTGGACGCCGTGCGCCGCTACCTCACGCCCGTGGGCGGCATCGAGCGCCTGAACGCCACGCGCAGCCACGAGTCCGGCAATCCCCTGCTGGGCGCCAAGGACGACGACGAGTTCGTGTTCGACATCCCGAACAACGAGGGCTTCGAGCGCGCGGAGGTGGAGATCCTCGCCAACCGGCGCGGCGGGGCGCGCGTGTCGGCGCTGCCGCCGGTGGGCGCCTCGGGCACGGGCGTGCGCCTCAAGGTGCACTGGTGGTACGACGGCGCCAGCCCGCGCGAGGGCAACGGCCAGGTGAAGTACCGCCTGAAGGTGTTCGCGGTGCGCGGCCGCGTGATTCCCGCCGCGACGGTGGCGATCTTCAAGGACGGCAGCCCGCAGTTGCTGCGCGGCTTCGGCTACCTCGACCGCGAGCGCGAGAAGCTCACCCTGCCCTCGACGCCCATGCTCATCGCGAGCATCGACAAGCACGTGACGGCCGTGGCCCTGGAGATCTGGATGGCCCGCAACCGCGGCACGGTGCGCAAGCACACGCCCTTCTTCCCCTTCCTGCGCGGGCTCGGCGTGCAGCCGGCCGGCGGCCACCTGGACGATCCCCGCGTCGACCTCATCACCTTCCAGCACCTGCTCGAGGGCACCAGCGGCCTGGGCAACATCCCGGACAGCCTCGCCACCGCCGAGGAGGTGGCGAGCTTCGCCATGGCCCACGGCCTCGTGAACGCGCCCGGCACGGTGCGCCAGTACCCGAACCTGGAGAACGACCTGCTGCGCTTCGCCATGCTCAAGCACCGCGGCGGGCGCGACGGCTTCCTGCGCTTCCTGCGCGACGAGGTGTTCGGACCCCTGGGCTCGAAGGACGTGGGCCTGCTCTCCGACGACCCGGCGCGCCCGAACCCGCGCGAGCCCTACTACCTGGGCGGCGAGCACCGCATCCCGGACAAGCACCTGCTCATCACCGCCTCGGCCGAGGCCCTCGGGCGCCTGTTCTCGCGCTACCGGCAGTCCGACGGCCGCCCGATCGGCCGCGACAACCCGCTCATCAGCGCGATCCAGGTGACGCGCCTGCCCACCCAGGCCGGCGTGCAGGTGCGCCAGGTGCTGCGCGTGAACTGCGGCGGGCCCGCGCTCACCCTTCGCGGCGAGACCTGGGCCGCCGACGACGGCCCGCTGCCCGAGAACGCCTGGAGCGCCTCGGTCTCCGATCCCATCGACGCGACCGACGACGACGCGCTCTACCAGAGCTGCCGCTACGGCGCGCTGCGCTACCACTTCCCGGTGCCGGCGGGCGTCTACGAGGTGAAGCTCAAGTTCGCCGAGAACTGGCTCTCGAACCCCGGCGAGCGCGTCTTCAACGTGGTGATCAACGACGACACCGTGCTCGCCGCCTTTGACATCCTGCGCGAGACGGGCGTACCGCGCCGCGCGCTGGACAAGACCTTCCGCGTGGTGGTGGACGCGAGCGAGGGCATCACGATCGCCACCCCGCCCAGCTGGGGCGGGGAGACCTGGTACGGCGGCTTCGGCGGCACCACGGCCATGGTCGAGCAGATGTTCGGCCCCGGCATCGTGAACGTCGCGCTCTTCAACACGCAGGTGGAGGCGGCCGAGATCGAGTGGATCCTGAAGGCCGATGCCCTGATCGGCACGAATTGGCCATAATGCGGGGGTTCGACACGGACCCCCCAGGATGACCCGGCGCCTCTTCGAGAACCCCTTCAGCCCCTTCGCCCGCAAGGTGCGCATGGTGCTCGAGCACAAGCGCCTGCCCTTCGAGGCCATCGACGGCCTGCACAGGGACAACCACGCGGCCCTCGAGGCGGTGAACCCGCGCCGCGAGGTGCCGGTGCTCGTGGACGGCCACCTCGTCGTCGCGAACTCCGCGCACATCGTCGCCTTCCTGGAGGACGCCTATCCCGATCCGCCGGTGCTGCCCGGCGATCCCGCCATGCGCGCGCGCATCCGCCACTGGGAGCGCATCGCCGACACGGTGCTCGACCCGATCGTGGTCGACGTCTCGCTCTGGAGCTGGGCGCACCGCAAGGACAAGCCGCCGGCGGGGATGCGCGAGGCCGCCGTGCGCGACCTCGACACGGTGTACGCGCTGCTGGAAGCGGAACTGCTCGACGGCCGCGAGTACCTCGCGCGCGCCTTCTCGCTCGCGGACATCGCCCTCTTCCCGCACCTGCACGCCGCGCGGGCCATGAAGCTCGGCCCGAACGAGGCCTGCTTCCCGCTCACGCTCGCCTGGCTCAAGCGCCTGGCGCACAGCCCCCTGCTGCACGCGGACCTGGAGCGCCTGCGCGCCTGGCTCAAGTCGCTCGAGGGCAACACGGGCTTCGAGCGCGAGAAGATCTTCTGGCGGGGCGACCGGATCGAATGGATGCTCGCGAACGGCTTCCACCGCTGGTTCTTCCACGAGATCGAGGCCGGCCGCGTCCTGTGGCCGCGCACCGGCGCCTAGCCAGGGAACCCGATGAAGGAAAAACGCTGCCCGTGGTGCCTGGGCTCCCCCGAGTACATCGCCTACCACGACACGGAATGGGGCCGCCCCGTCCATGACGACCGCGTGCTCTTCGAGTTCCTCGTGCTCGAGGGCGCGCAGGCCGGGCTCTCGTGGTCGACGATCCTGAAGAAGCGCGAGAACTACCGCCGACTGTTCGCGGAGTTCGACCCCGCCAAGGTCGCGCGCTTCACGCAGGCGCGGGTGGAGAAGCTGATGCTCGATGCGGGCATCGTGCGCAATCGCCTGAAGATCGAGGGCACGGTGAGGAACGCGAAGGCCTTCCTCGCGGTGCAGGAGGAATTCGGCAGCTTCGACGCCTATTGCTGGCGCTTCGTGGGCGGCAAGCCGCTGGTGAACCGGCGCGGCGGGATCGACAAGGTGCCCGCGAGCACGCCCGAATCCGACGCCTTCTCCAGGGACCTGAAGAAGCGCGGCTTCACGTTCGTCGGATCCACGATCATCTACGCCTTCATGCAGGCCACCGGGATGGTCGACGACCACCTGGCCGATTGCCCATTCCACACGGCCAACCGGTGAAGGACAAGCCCGGCCCCGCCAGCGCGATCTCCGCGGGCACGCTGGCACACTACGAGGGGCGCGCCGAGAGCTTCCGCGAAGGCACGCGCGACCACGACGTCAGCCAGAACATCGCCGCGCTGCTGCGCCACATCGTCTCGACGCCGCCCTTCACGATCCTCGACCTGGGCTGCGGCCCCGGGCGCGACCTCGCCACCTTCAAGGCGATGGGCCATGGGGCGATCGGCCTCGATGGCGCCGCGTCCTTCGTCGCCATGGCGCGCGCGGACACCGGCTGCGAGGTCTGGCACCAGGATTTTCTCGCGCTCGCGCTGCCCGGGGCGTTCTTCGACGGCATCTTCGCCAACGCCTCGCTTTTCCACGTGCCCGGCGAGCTCTTGCCGCGCGTGCTGCGCGAGCTGCACGCGGCGCTCAAGCCCGGCGGCGTGCTCTTCAGCTCCAACCCGCGCGGGGACAACCGGGAGGGCTGGAGCGGCGGGCGCTACGGCGCGTGGCACGACCTGGAGGCCTGGCGCGAGGCGCTCGTGGCCGCCGGCTTCGAGGAACTCGAGCACTACTACCGCCCCGAGGGGAAGCCGCGCGAGGAGCAGCCCTGGCTCGCCAGCGTGTGGCGCCGGCCGGCCTGAGGCTCAGTAGACGAACTTCTGGATGGCCTTGGAGGCCGTCACGCCGTCGATCGAGTAGAACATCGTGGCGCGGCCGAAGGTGCGCACCGTGGGCAGCGTGTTGGGCGCGAACTCGAACGAGAGCGTGCCCACGGGGACCCGCGTGACCGCGAGCGGGTCGAACGACGAACCGATGAAGCGCGGGCCGCCCGTGCGATAGAGCGTGCCTGTCCAGCGCGTGCCGTTGGACCAGGTGCCCGAGGGCGCCACGTACCACACCGGCAGCCCCGCGCTGTCGTAGATGTAGAAGGCCACGAACATCTGCCGCGACGGGCTCTGGTGCAGCGACAGGCCCCAGCCGCTTTCC
Organism: Usitatibacteraceae bacterium; assembly: GCA_044221765.1. GTDB lineage: Bacteria > Pseudomonadota > Gammaproteobacteria > Burkholderiales > Usitatibacteraceae > FEB-7. The sequence continues at coordinate 8,255 of JBGAOO010000115.1, forward strand.
TCCGGATTCCACCAGGCGCCCGAGTAGTCCGTGAGGGGCCTGGAAGGCGGCGGGACCTGCGCGGCTTCCACCGGGGCCACCACCCGGAAAGCGAGCGTCTGCGACGGTATCAGCTCGTTGGGCGGCGAGCCGTTGGACAACGCGCGCACCGTCACCGAGTACGAGCCCTCCGGGAAGGCGCCGATCATCACCTCGATGTCGTTGTAGCTGTCCGGCGGGCGCGTGGCCGGGCAGATGACGGGCACTTGCGTGACGATCACGCGAAAGCCCGAGGTGTCCTGGTTCACCGAGATGCTTTCGGGCGAGGTTTCGCAGTTGTTGATCGTGAGGCGCAGGTTCACCGGTTCCATCGGCCGGGGCGTGGCGGGGCTCAGGCCCCGCACGATGACCGGGGAGGGCTGCTGCGCCCAGGCGGGATGGATCGCGAGGAGGGCGAGCGCCGCGAGCGCCGCCCGGGATGTCACCTGCATTGCTCTCATGGAAGTCCCTTAGTCGTTGGCGCGCTGCAGCGCCGGTTGGCGTGATCGTGCGCCGACGGTGAGCGCCGTCGTGATGGCGAGCGTCTGCAGGATCGCCACGCCCCAGAGCACCTGCGAGTACTGGCCCGCGTCCATGAGCGGGCCCATCACCACCGGCGCGCAGGCGAGGCCCACGTCGATGCCCGAGTACACGAAGCCGTAGATGCGCCCGTAGGCGGCCTGCCCGAAGGTGTTGGTGGCGGCCTTCCTCACGAGCATGTCGCGCGAGGGGCCGGAGAAGCCGGCGCAGAAGCCCATGAGGCCCATGAGCGTCACCACGCCCCACGCGGGCGCCGAGCCCGTGGCGAGCGCGATGGCGCACAGCGCGGCGATCGTGAGCGCGCCGGCCACCTTGCGGTCCTGCTTGTCGCCCTGCGTGGCGAAAAAGCCGCCGGTGCCCGTGCCCGCGGCACTGCCGAGCAGGTAGGCGGTGAGGCCGCTCGCGGCGAGCGCGAGCGAGAAGCCGTAGCTCTTCTCGAAGATGGGCGCAGCGAAGTTCTGCAGGACGCCGAAGGCCATCACGGTGAAGAAGAAGAACACGAAGCACATCCACACGACCGGCACGCCGAGGAACGCGAAGGTGCCCGGTGCCTCGCCGCCCTTCCTCGGCGCGGCCACGGCCTCGCGCGCGTCGTCGAGCAGGCCGCGGTTGAGCAGCAGGAAGGCGAGCGCGCAAAGTCCCACGCCGCAGGCCGCGAGGCCCGAGGCTCGCCAGCCCCACGCCTCGGCCACGCCGATCATGAGCACCGGACCCGCGGCCCACCCCAGGCTCCCGGACAGGCCATGCACCGAGAAGGCGTGGCCCAGGCGCGGCGTCGAGACGCGGCGGTTGAGGAGCGTGAAGTCCGCCGGGTGGAAGACGCTGTTGCCCAGGCCCGCGACCATCGCGGCGCCCACGAGCATCGGGAAGTTCTGCGCGAGCGAGAGCAGCACGCCGGAGAGCGAGAGCAGCAGGATGCCGCCGCAAAGCACCTTGAGCGCGCCGAAGCGGTCCACGACGAAGCCCGCGAGTGCCTGCCCGATGCTCGAGACCACGAAGAAGAGCGTCACGGCGAGGCCCACCTGCGTGAAGTTCAGGCCGAACTCCTTCATGAGCCACGGGAAGAGCGGCGGGATCATGAAATGGAAGAAATGCGACACCGCGTGGGCGAAGCCCACGAGCGAGATGACGGTGGCGTCCTGGCGGAGCGCGTTGGCGGGCGGGGCAGCGGACATGGCGTCGAGAATCGGAACCGTTCCGGATTGTATCGCCTTTGCGCGCGGCGCCCGGGCAATGGCCCCCCGTTGATTGCAGTCAATCCGGGCCCGGTGCGTGGGACTAATGTAAATGCACAGCGCTCAGGAGGTAGCCATGAAGGCGCGCGAGAGCCCTTCGGCCGTCACGGTCGAGGCGGCGATTGAGCGCGTGCTCGAGGCCGAGCGCGAGGCCCGGTCCTCGATCGATGCCGCTC
>JBGAOO010000116.1:0-10179 GCA_044221765.1 Usitatibacteraceae bacterium
TAGGGCCCGGTGAGCTTCACCCAGCTGCGCCCGGAAGCGAGCAGGCGCAGCAGCGCCCGGAAGCCCGGCGCCTCGAGGCCGTGCGCGGTCTTCATGTACCCCAGGTGCCCGAAGACCAGGTCCACCGGCAGGTCGCCCAGGTCGTCCTCCAGGCCCGGCAGCTCGTCCACGTGCGCGAGCAGCTCCAGGTGCCAGCCGAGCGGCGCGATCTGCTGCGCGAGGGCGACGATGCGGCGAAGCGGCAGCGCGCCCTTGCGCTCGCGCGTGTCCACGACGTTCACCCGCACGCCCCGCACGCCGGCGGCATCGAGCTTCTCGAGCGCGGCCTCGCCGACGGCCCAGTCCACCACCGCGACGCCGCGGAACCCCGCCCCGCCGGCGCGGATCGCCTGCAGCATCACCGTGTTGTCGGTGCCGTAGACGCTCGGCTGCACCAGGACCGCGCGCGACAGGCCGAGCGTGGAGAGCATCGCCTGGTAGGCCGGGAGCAGGCAATCGGGCGGCGTGTAGACCCGCGCGGCCGCGTAGGGATGGCGGGCCGCGGGCCCGAGGATGTGCGCGTGGCAGTCGCAGGCGCCGGCCGGCATCGCGAGGCGCGGGGCGCGCGGGGCCGGGTCGGGCGGGGCACAGGGTGGTGCGGATGGGGTCATGCGTGGCCGATCGTCAAGGGGAGGCGGCGCGGGCCGAATTGCCGCGACAGCGCGAAGGGTTCGAAGCGGCCGGCGAGCGCCGTGCCGCAGGTAGGACAACGGCCGTCGGCGCCGAGCCGGTAGCCGAGGATGCGGTACCAGTCGCGCTCGATGAGCGCCTCGCCGCAGCCGCGGCAGCGCGTGGTGCCGCCCTCGCGATCGTGCACGTTGCCGGTATAGACGAAGGCGAGGCCTGCCTCCTGCGCGATGCGCCGGGCCCGCGAGAGCGTGGCGGCGGGCGTGGGCGGGAGCTCGCCCAGCTTGAAATCGGGATGGAAGGCCGTGAAATGCAGCGGCACCTCGGGCCCGAGCTCCTTCGCGACCCAGGCGCACAGGGCCCGGAGCTCCGCGTCGGAATCGTTCTCGCCGGGAATGAGAAGCGTGGTGATCTCGAGCCAAGTGCGCGCCTCGTGGTGCAGCCAGGCGAGCGTGTCGAGCACCGGTGCGAGCGAGGAGCCCGTGAGCCGGCGGTAGAAGGACTCCGTGAACGCCTTCAGGTCGACGTTGGCCGCGTCCATCTTCGCGAAGAACTCGCGCCGCGGGTCCGGCGCGATGTAGCCGGCGGTGACCGCCACCGTCGCGAAGCCCGCCGCGTGGCAGGCATCGGCCGCGTCCATCGCGTACTAGGCGAAGATCACCGGGTCGGTGGACGTGAAGGCCACGCTGCGGCATCCCGCGGCGCGGGCGGCGCTCGCGATCGCCCCGGGCGAGGCGCTGTCGAGGAGGCGGTCCATGTCCCGGGACTTGGAGATGTCCCAGTTCTGGCAGAACTTGCACGCGAGGTTGCAGCCGGCCGTGCCGAAGGAGAGCACGGAGGTGCCCGGGTAGAAGTGGTCGAGCGGCTTCTTCTCGATGGGGTCGACGCAGAAGCCGGACGAGCGCCCGTAGGTGGTGAGCACCATCGCGTCGCCTTCGCGCGCGCGCACGAAGCAGGCGCCGCGCTGACCCTCGTGCAGCCGGCAATCGCGCGGGCACAGGTCGCACTGTATCCGGCCGTCGGCCAGGCGGTGCCACCAGCGGGCCGGGTGGCGGCTTCCTTCGAGGCGGTCAGGCGCTTGCGCGGTCATCGGCATACTTGCGTACGGTATAGCACGACAGGCGCAGGGCCGGGTCCCAGAATGCGGCCGGCAGGCGTGCCTTCTCCCGCAGCGCGCGCAGGAATTCGGCCGGGTCGGGCAGGCTCTCCCACACCTGCGGCAGGAACGTCGCGGAGCGATCGCCGTACTCCAGGTACACGCCGTCGATCCCCGGCCGCAGCGCCGCGAGCGCCTGCGCCTCGTCGGCCGCCGCGAGCGGCTTGCGCGGCGAGAGCACGGACACCTCGATGCCGAGCCGCCGGAACTCGTCCAGCGTGACGGGCGTGAAGCGCGGATCGGAAAAGGCGGCCGCCCGAGCATTGCGTGCCACGTCCTCGCCCAGCGGGCGGCGCGCGTCGATCGACCCGATGCAGCCGCGAAGCTCGCCCGCCAGCCGCAGCGTCACGAACGAAGCGGCGGGCTGCGCGAGCCAGTGCGCGACCGGCTCGCGCGCACGCGCCTGCCCGAGCGCCTCGCCGATCGACTCGCGGGCGATCGCGACGAGCACCGGGCCGCGGTCGGTCGTCTCAGCCATCCCGCACCCGCGGCTCGAACACGAGGAAGGCGCCGTACCCCACCACGCGATCGCGTCCCCCGGCGGTGTCGCCCGAGTTGCGCAGGTCGACGAGCTCGATGCGCAGGTCCTTGCGGCCCGAAAGCGCCATCAGGCCGTTCAGCACCGCGGCCCCGCAGGCCTGCTCGCCCTCGAGCGGCCCCTCGCGGCGCACGATGGCCTCGGCGGTCAACCGATCCTGCCTCGCGGCCTCGGGGTAGGGCAGGAAATGCGAGAGGTCCGTGCTCGCCACCACCAGCGTCTCGGCCCCGCCCCAGACGGTGTCGAGCAACTGCGCCACCTGCGCGGGCGTGGCCCCGCCGATCACCACCGGGACCAGGCGGAACTCGCCCAGGACCGCCTGCAGGAAGGGCAGCTGCACCTCCAGCGAATGCTCCGCGGCGTGCGCCTCGTCGCTGGTCTCGACGAACGGGAGGCGACGCAAGGCCGCCAGGGCATCCCCGTCCAGCGCGACCCGGCCGAGCGGGGTCTCGAACGCGCTGGCCGACGGGATGGCGGCGCCCCGCACGTACGCGCGATGGGCCGGGCCGGCCAGGACGACGCGCCGGATGTGGCCAGCCAAGGGCGCGAGGCGCGCGTAAGCGCTGCCGGCCACCGGGCCCGAGTACACGTAACCGGCATGCGGGGCGATGATCGCCTTGGGCACCGGCGCGGGACGCTCCCCGGGCAAGGCCGGCCCGAGGCACGCAGCCACCTGGGCGGCGAGCGCCGCCGGGTCGTCCGGGTAGAACTGGCCCGCGACGGCCGCGGGCCGGATGCCTGCCATGGGCCACCTCCGATGACGGATAGATGCGGCCGCCCCACGCGTTGCACAAGGGGCGCTCCCACGCCCCGCGACCCCGCTAGCCGCCGGGCCCGCCCCCGAGCACGAGGCTCGCCTGCACGCGGCCCGCGCGATCGTGCCGGGCGGAGAGGGACAGGACCGAACCGGCGGGCGCGCGCACCGTCCATTCGCATTGGCCGCGGTCGCCCATGGGGTTCAGGTCGGGGAGGAAGGACTGCAGCGTGACCTTGTTCGCCCGTCCCTCGAGCTGCCCGCCTTCGACGCGGGCCTTGCCCGCCACGAGCGCGGCGCCCTCGGGCAGGCCGATCTCGTAGACCACGCCGCGCACGACCTTGCGCTCGAGGGCCCGCCGCGTCGCGTAGCTCGGCAGGTAGCCGGTGTTCTGCACCGCCAGGCGCACGCGCCAGGTGTCCTCGCCCAGGGGCTCGGCCCACGCGCGCAGCAGCTCGAGCCGCGGAGACGTGAGGGCCTGCCAGACGAGCCAGGCCGGGAAACGCCGCACCTCGCGCTCCAGGTACTTCGCGGGCGGGTTGCGGAAGGTGGCGAGCTTGTTCCAGCCGCCCAGCTCCACCGGCCCGAGCTGCGGGTGCTCGAACGGATACCAGTCGACGTAGCCCTGCCCGCCCAGCTCGCGGTCGCTCCAGGCGATGAGCTTCAGGTCGTCCTCGGGCGGGTGGTCGCGGTACCAGTCGATGTACTTGTAGTCCGCGATCCCGGCCTCCTTCACCGGCGCCCAGATCTCGACCGTCCAGAAGAACAGGCCCAGGTGCTCGTAGATCCAGTCGAAGCCGCCGGTGATGACCTGCTTCGGGTGGTACTTGAAGTCGTGGAAGATCGAGAGGTTCGGGTACCCGGTGAACTCGGTGGAGCGCTTGCCGAAGAGCTGGTACAGCCACAGGTCCTCGGCGGGCATGTTCTCGTCGGGCTCGCTCGAGAAGGGCCGCAGGATCACGCCGCTGTGGGTGTGGAAGCTCACGCCGAAGCACAGGTTCGGGTGGCGCACGATGAAATCCACCACCGCGCGCACTTCCGGCTCCGAGGCCGGGTAGGGCCCGGCGCCCTGCTGCTGGAATTCCTGCCGCCAGCCGGACGGGAAGTTGCGGTTGAGGTCCAGGCCCTGCTTGTCGCGGTTCACGCGGAACTCGACGCCGTCGAAGTCGCGGATCCGGCCCTCGGGCACCACGCGCCAGTAGCGCCCGCCGGACTCGGCCGGATCGCGCTTCACGAGCAGGCGCGGCTCCTCCGGATGCGCCTTGAAGCCGCCGTTCGCGTCGGGGATGCGCATGAAGAGGATGCGCCCGTCGCCGTCCACGTCCTCGACGTCGAGGCCGTCGACGGGATCCTCGTCGAAGGGATAGGGCCGGGTCGAGGACCGGATGAACTTCGGCCTGTCGGCGAGGGCCCATTCCGCGCCGTCCGGGTTGATGCGCGGGCAGACGTAGAGCACGCGCGTGTCGAGCAGCCGCGTGATGTCCGCGTCGCTGCCGTAGCCCTCCTCCAGCGTCCTCAGCAGGCACAGGCAGGCGGTGGAGGCCGCCAGCTCGCCCGCGTGGATGTTTCCGTCCACCCAGAAGCCCGGCTTGCCGGCGTCGGGACCGCTCGCGCGGTTCGCGGCGGCCACGACCCAGATGTCCCGTCCCTCGTGGCTGCGCCCGGCGCTTTCCACCCGGAAGAGGTCGGGGCGGCGGGCGGCGAAGGCGTGCACGATCGCCGTCAGTTCGTCGTGGCGGTGGAAGCGGTCGAGGGCGGGGAGCATGGCGGTCGGGGCGTGGGCGCCGGCACGCCCAACGGCGGCCGCGCGCGGGAGGAAGAGAGCGCGTGCGGGGCTAGCGCGGGGGACGGACCGCCGGGCCGAACCAGCGCCACAGCAGCGGGGCGAAGAGGATCGCGAGCGTGAGCGCGAGCAGGCCCGCCGAGATCGGGTGCGTCAAGAAGATCATCGGGTCGCCCTGGCTGATCGCGAGCGAGCGGCGCATCTGCTCCTCGGCGAGCGGGCCCAGGATCATGCCGACGATGACCGGCGCCGTGGGAAAGGCGAAGCGGCGCATGAGGAAACCCGCGAGTCCCACGCCGTAGAGCAGGAACACGTCGAAGGGCGACTGGCGCATGCCGTACACGCCCATCGTCGCGAAGACCAGGATGCCCGCGTAGAGCTGCGGCTTGGGGATCTCGAGCAGCTTCACCCACAGGCCCACGAGCGGCAGGTTCAGCACGAGCAGCATCACGTTGCCGACGTAGAAGCTCGCGATGAGGCCCCACACCAGCGCCGAGTTCGACTCGAAGAGCAGCGGGCCCGGCTGCAGGCCGTATTGCTGGAAGGCCGAGAGCAGGATCGCGGCGGTGGCGGAGGTGGGCAACCCCAGCGTGAGCAGCGGCACCATCGTGCCGGTGGACGAGGCGTTGTTGGCCGCCTCGGGCCCGGCCACGCCCTCGATCGCGCCGTGGCCGAATTCCTCCGGGTTCTTCGCGAGCTTGCGCTCGATCGCGTAGGACAGGAAGGTCGGGATCTCCGCGCCGCCGGCCGGGATGGTGCCGAAGGGAAAGCCGATCAGCGTGCCGCGGATCCAGGCCTTCCAGGAGCGGCGCCAGTCGTCGGCCTTCATCCAGACGGAGCCGGCGATCTTCTCGAGCTTCTCGTCGACGTGGTTCATCTTCGAGGCGAAGTAGAGCGTCTCGCCCACGGCGAACAGGCCCACCGCGACCGTCACCACCTCGATGCCGTCGAGCAGCTGCGGCACGTCGTAGGCGAAGCGCGCCTGGCCGGTCTGGTTGTCGATGCCCACCAGCCCGATCGCGAGGCCCAGGAACAGGCTCGCCAGCCCGCGCAGGGTCGAGCTGCCCAGCACGGAGGACACGGTGGTGAAGGCGACCACCATCAGCGCGAAGTACTCCGGCGGCCCGAACTTGAGCCCGAGCTCGACCACCAGGGGCGAGAGGAACGTGAGGCCGATGGTGGCGAGGGTGCCCGCGACGAAGGAGCCGATGGCGCTCGTGGCGAGCGCGGGCCCCGCGCGGCCGCGCCGCGCCATCTGGTTGCCCTCCATCGCCGTCACGATCGTGGCGCTCTCGCCCGGCGTGTTGAGCAGGATGGAGGTCGTGGAGCCGCCGTACATGGCGCCGTAGTAGATGCCGGCGAACATGATGAGCGCGCCGCTCGCGTCGACCTTCGTCGTGATGGGCAGCAGGAGCGCCACCGTGACCGCCGGCCCCACGCCGGGCAGCACGCCCACCGCCGTGCCGAGCGTGACGCCCACGAGCGCCCACATCAGGTTCTGCGCGGTGAGCGCGACGGCGAATCCCTGCAGCAGCTGGGCCCAGACGTCCATGCTAGGGAAGGACGCCGCGCAGCACGCCCGCCGGCAGCTGCAGCCCCAGGCCGTAGTTGAAGATGGCGAAGATGATCGCGGCCAGCACGAGGCCCAGGCAGGCGTTCAGCAGCCAGCGCCGGCTCGCGAAGCCGCGCGCGACCATCGAGAAGAGGACGGTCGAGGCGATCAGGAAGCCGGCACGTTCCACGAAGACGCCGTAGACCAGGATGCCGGCGCTCACCCAGGCGAAGGCGCGCCAGTCCATCGGCAGCGCGGCCTCGGCCGCCTCGTCGAAGGCGCGGTAGCCGCCGGTGAAGGCCTCGCGCAGCAGCAAGGCGCCCAGCAGCACCAGGCCCGCGCCGACCGCGCGCGGCACCACGCCGGGGCCGACCTGCGCGTAGCCGCCGCCCGTGGGCAGCGACCAGGCCCCCGCGAGCACGAGCAGGCCCAGCAGCAGGACGCCGGCCGACACGGCGACCTGCCCCCTGGGAAGCCCGCCGCGGCCGGGCGTGCTCATCGCGCGCGCCGCATGGGCTGGCGTGAGGGGTTCACTTCTTGCCGAGGTTCAGCCCGGCGAGGATGTCCCCGATGCGCTTCATCTCCGCGTGCACGAAGGCGCCGTACTCGTCGCCCGGCTGCCAGAAGTTCGTCCAGTCCTGCTTCTTGAGCGACTCCTCCCAGGACTTGTGCTTCACGGCCATCTCGACCGCCTTCACCAGCTCGGCCTGCTGGGCCTTGCTGATGCCGGGGGCGCCGAAGATGCCGCGCCAGTTGGCGAGCTCGACGTTGTAGCCCTGCTCCTTGAGGCTCGGGATCTTGTCGATCGCCTTCGCCGAGGACACGGCCAGCGCGCGCATCTTGCCCGACTGGATGTGCTGGACGAACTCCGACAGGCCGGACACGCCGACGGACACGTGCCCGCCGATGATCGCGCTCACCGCCTCCCCGCCGCCCTTGAAGGGCACGTAGTTCACCTTGCCGGGCTCGACGCCCACTTCCTTCGCGAGCAGGCCCGCGAGGATGTGGTCGGTGCCGCCGGCGCTGCCCCCGCCCCAGGAGATGCTGCCGGGGTTCGCCTTGAACTTCGCCATCAGGTCCTTCATGTCCTTGATGGGGGAGGCCGCCGGCACGACGATCACCTCGTATTCCGACGTGAGGCGCGCGATGGGCGTCACCTGGTCCATCGTGACGGCCGACTTGTTCTGGATGGTGCCGCCCACCATCACCATGCCGCCCATCATGAGCGCGTTCGGGTCGCCCTTGGAGGCGCTCACGAACTGGGCGAGGCCGATGGCGCCGGCCGCGCCGCCCTTGTTGTCGTACTGGATGTTCTTCACCGCGCCGGAGGCGAGCAGCGCCTTGCCGAGCTCGCGGCCGGTGGTGTCCCAGCCGCCGCCGGGGTTGGCGGGGATCATCATCTTGACGCTGTCCAGCGCGAGCGCGGTGCCGGCGAGCGCGAGACCCGCGGCCAGGGCCGCGGCGCGCACGAACATGGGGGAAGCGGAGCGTGCCATGGTGATTCTCCTCGTCTTGAAGACCTGTTCTCGTCGATCGCGTCGTGGGCCGACCTGCCACCCACGCGCGTCCTGCCGGCGAGTGTAGCAAAAGACCCGCCGGGCAAGCGCCTCGCCGGCGCAAGGACCGCGCTACGGGAACGCGATCGTCGCGACCAGCAGGTAGGCGAGCAGCCAGAGCACCAGCGCCCGCCAGAGCAGCCCTTCGAGGCTCGCGAGCGTGTCGTCTCCCGCCGGCTCGCCCGTGCCGAGCGCGGGCCGGTCCACCACCGCCTCGCCGCGCGAGAACGGCTCGCCCAGCCGCGCGCCGAGCGCGCCCGCGCCGCTCGCGAGCACGATGCCCTCGTCCGGTCGCAGCCACTGCGCGGCCTGCGAGCGCCAGCAGAAGAGCGCGTCCTCGAAATCCCCGACGACCGCGAACACGAACGCGGTGACCCGCTGGGGGATCCAGTCGAGGTAGAAGCAGGCGCGCCCGGCGAACCAGCCGAAATCCCGGTCGTCCGGGTCCACGCCGAGGTCCCACAGCCGCGCCGCGCGCTGCGTGAGCGGGTACAGCACGAGGCCCAGGGGCCCGGGCAGGAGCAGGAACCAGAAGAGGAGCGCGAACGTGCCCTGGTGGGCCTCGCGCAGCGCGTGCTCGGCCGCCAGGCGCGCGAGCACGGCCGGATCGTCGGTGCCCGGCGCCTCGCCCTGCCAGTCGCCCAGGCGCCGCGCCGCGGCGGCCGGATCGCCCTCGCGCAGGCTGCGCTCGATCGCGCCCAGCGAGGCGGTGGTCTGCAGGAAGCGCAGGCTGCCGTAGAGCACCACCGCGTCGAGCGCGAGGAGGAGGACCGCGTGCACCGAGGCGAGGAGCGCGGACAGGGCACCCAGGGGCACGAGGACGATGGCGACGAGCGCCGCGTAGGCGAGCAGGCCCGAGTTCCGGTCGCCCGCGTTCAGCCGCTTGGCCGCGGACAGGCAAAGGCGTCCGTAGAGGGACGCGAGCGCCTGCCGCTCCGGGGGCGGATAGGCGTACTGCGCAAGCAAGGCGGCAAGCAGGGCGGCTAGGCTCAAGGGGAGGACTCCGGCGGCAGTCCCGATTATAGGGGGCACATACCCGCCGCAAGCGATTCGCGAGATAATCGGCCATCCCGGCGAAGAACCGGGTCGGCGCCACCCTTACCCCGCCCTGCTCGATCCGGCAGGTCCACCTGAGGAGAACATCGATGTTCAGGAAGCTCTTGGTCACGCTGGCCGCCGGCCTCGCGTGCACCCTCACCTTCGCGCAGGATTATCCCACCCGCACGGTCACGATCGTCGTCCCCTTCGCGGCGGGCGGCCCGACCGACACCGTGGCAAGGCTCGTCGGGCAGTCGATGGCCAAGAGCCTCGGCCAGACCGTCATCGTCGAGAACGTGGCCGGCGCGGGCGGCACGATCGGGCCCAAGCGCGTCGCGGCCGCGAAGCCGGACGGCTACCAGCTCGTGCTCATGCACATCGGCATCTCCACGAGCGTGTCGCTCTACCGCAACCTGGGCTACAACCCGGTCACGGACCTCTCGCCGATCGGCCTCATCACGGACGTGCCGATGACGTTCATCGCGCGCAAGGACTTCCCGCCCAAGGACATGAAGGAACTCATCGCCTACGTGAAGGCCAACAAGGACAAGGTCACCTACGCCAATGCCGGCGTCGGCGCCGCCTCGCACCTTTGCGGCATGCTCTTCATGACGGCCATCCAGACCGATCTCACCACCGTCCCCTACAAGGGCACGGGCCCGGCCATGACGGACCTCATGGGCGGCCAGGTCGACTTCATGTGCGACCAGACGACCAACACGACCCCGCAGATCAAGGGCGGCAAGGTGAAGGCCTACGCGGTGACGACCTCGTCGCGCGTGAAGTCGCTGCCCGACCTGCCGACCGTGCAGGAAGCCGGCATCAAGGACTTCCACGTCGGCGTGTGGCACGGCCTGTGGGCGCCCAAGGGCACGCCGAAGCCGGCCATCGACAAGCTCACGGCCGCGCTCCAGGCCGCCCTCAAGGATCCGGGAATCGTGGCCAAGTTCGCCGAGCTTGGCACGGAGCCCGTTGCGCAGGACCAGGCCACGCCCGCGGCGCTCGCGAAGCACCTCAAGGCCGAAGTGGACAAGTGGGCGCCGATCATCAAGAAAGCCGGCGTGTACGCCGACTGAGGCTCACCCGATTCCTCCAGGGCCCGCCGGCTGGCGGGCCTTTTCATTTCTGCCGCCGGG
>JBGAOO010000117.1:0-10096 GCA_044221765.1 Usitatibacteraceae bacterium
AGAGCCATGTCCCGAGCCCGTCTCCTCATCGCCATCGCCTGCGCGCTGGCCGCGCCGGCCCTTGCCGCCGGCGATCCCGTCGCCGGCAAGCAGAAGAATTTCCAATGCATGGGGTGCCACGGCATTCCGGGCTGGAAGACCGCCTTCCCGGAGGTCTACTCCGTGCCCAAGCTCGGCGGGCAGCACGCCGGCTACATCGTGAACGCCCTCAGGCAGTACAAGGCGGGCGAGCGCGACCACGCCACGATGCGTTCCATCGCCGCCGACCTGTCCGAGAAGGACATGGAGGACATCGCGGCCTACTACTCGCAGACGGCGGGCACCACCGCCGTGGCCGGCAAGTGAGGCGCGCCATGAACAAGCCCACGCTCCTCGCGCTCGTCCTCCTCGCCCTCGCCGCGCCGGCCTTCGCGGCCAAGGGCAATCCCGACGCCGGCAAGGCGAAGTCCGAGCCCTGCAAGGCCTGCCACGGCGAAGGCGGCCTCAGCGTGAGCGCGGAATTCCCGAAGCTCGCCGGGCAGCACGCCGACTACATCACCACGGTGCTGCGCCACTACAAGCTCGGCAAGCGCAAGAACCCGATCATGGCCGGGCAGGTCGCGAACCTCTCCGAGGCCGACATGCAGGACCTCGCCGCCTACTTCTCGGCGCAGGCAGGGCTCGCGGTCAAGTACTGATCACCGAGTCGGGCGGCTCCTCCGCCGCCTGCGCCCGGACATGCGAAAGCGGCCCCTCGGGGCCGCTTTCGCTTGGTGCCCGCCGCGCGCTAGCGGTTGGGGTTGCCGCCGGAGGGGTAGCCGCGCTGCCAGTCCGGGCGTCCGCCGTAGGGGTACGCGTTGGCGATGAGGCGCCCGGAGGAGATCGAGTTGTTCATCCCGGGCAGGGTGGCATAGTCGCCGGGCCCGAAGGTGCGGCATTCGCCGCGGAACTCGGCATCGCTGCAGAAGATCCAGTAGCCGCTCGCGATGCGCAGCGAGGAGGCGCGGTCGTTGAAGCCGCTCCCGTCCATGTCGCGCATCATGTCGCCCAGCGGGAAGGAGCGCCCGGACAGGTTCGGTCCCTCGAAGAGCGTCGCGCGCGCCTCGCGGCCGCGGCCTCGCTCGTCGGGGCGACGGGCCTGCCGTTCGTCGACCGGGCGCAGGGAACTGATGCGGCCGGCGTATTCGCCCAGGTCGGGATAGGCGCCCGGGCCGAGCACGCCGCAGCTGCCGCCGAAGCCGGCGTCGTAGCAGACTTCCCAGCGGCCTTCGTGCACCACCGCGGATTGCGCGCGGTCGTTGAAGCCGGTGTTCGCGAAGCTCGCCAGGGGCTTGTCGACGGTGTATTGCCGGCCCCGGTAGTTGTCGCGCTGGTAGAGGGTGATGCTGTCGGCCGAGGCCGAGCCGGCGGCGAGCATGAGCATGCCGACCAGCAGTTGCTTCCGAGCCCGAGTCATCTTGGCGCCTTTTTCGAATGGGATGTGTACCGCGAGCAGGCAGGATGACCGCATCCGCCGGCGCGGTCGGTGCGTCAGCGAACGCAGGACGCTAGCGGGGCGGCAGCTTGCGCGCGAGGCAGTCGAGGTAGCGCGCGTTGTCGAAGCCCGCGCCGTGGCGCTGCGCCTGCCAGAGCTGCTCGGCCAGGCACTCGAGCACCTCGTGCACGGCCTCGTGCTCGTCGCCATGGCGCGCGGCGAGCCGGCGCACGGCCTCGCGGATGCCCGGGGGCTGGTCGATCGAGACCTGCTCGTCGATCGCCAGGTGCATCGACAGGTGCAGGAAGGGGTTGGTCTCGCCGCCCTCGGGGGGCCACTGGCGGTCGCGGTAGCGCTCGGGGTCCGAGAGCACGCCGTGGTACTCCGGGTGAAGCAGCACGATCGCGAGTGCCTTCGCCTCGATCCCCTGCAGCGCCTCGCCCGCGCTCGCGCGGGCCCACACGCCGAAGAAGAAATCGCGCACCTGGTCGCGCGAGGGCTGGAAGAGGCTCATCGGGCCTTGCGCCTGGCCGTGCCGGGCGCCTTGGGCAGCGCGCTTCGCTTCGGTGCCGGCGGCGCGGCGATCTTCGCCTTGTCGCGGAAGCCGCAGGGCGCGTACACCGGGCACTGGCCGCAGCGCGGCAGGCGCGCGAGGCACGTGTAGCGCCCGTGCAGGATGAGCCAGTGGTGGGCGTGCAGGCGGTAGTCGGCGGGCACGACCTTCAGCAGCTTGAGCTCCACCGCCAGCGGGTCCTTGCCCGGCGCGAGCCCGGTGCGGTTCGAGACGCGGAAGATGTGCGTGTCCACCGCCATCGTCGGCTCGCCGAAGGCGACGTTGAGCACCACGTTCGCCGTCTTTCGGCCGACGCCCGGCAGCTTCTCGAGGGCCTCGCGCGTGCGCGGCACCTCGCCGGCGTGCGCCTCGAGGAGCAGCCGCGAGAGGGCGATCACGTTCTTCGCCTTGGTGCGGAAGAGGCCGATCGTCCTGATGTGGTCCTGGAGCCTGTCCTCGCCCAGCGCGAGGATCGCGGCGGGCGTGTTGGCCACGGGGAAGAGCCTGCGCGTGGCGAGGTTCACGCTCTTGTCGGTCGCCTGCGCCGAGAGCACCACGGCCACGAGCAGCTCGAAGGGCGTGGCGTAGTCGAGCTCGCTGCGCGGTTCCGGGTTCGCCTCGCGCAGGATGCGGAAGAACGCCTCGCGTTCGTCGGGCTTCATCATGCCGGTGGACTCCTCACTCCAGGGCCTCCAGGCGCGCGGTGTCCTCGGCCAGCTCGCGCGCGAGGCGCAGCGCGCGGAAGGCATGGCGCTCGCGGGAAAGGTCCGCCGGCGGCAGGGCCGGCACGGGATCGAGCCGGATGCAGTCGACGGGGCAGGGCGGCAGGCACAGCTCGCACCCGGTGCACCAGGCCGCGATCACCGTGTGCATGCGCTTGGAGGCGCCCACGATGGCATCCACCGGGCAGGCCTGGATGCACTTCACGCAGCCGATGCAAAGGGATTCGTCGATCACCGCCACGGCGGGTGGCCGGTACTCGCCATGCACGGGATCGAGCGCCTTGGCCGCGCGCCCCAGGAGCGCGGCGAGCCTCGCGACGCCTTCGTCGCCGCCGGGCGGGCACCGGTCGATGTCCGCCTCGCCCGCGGCCATGGCCTCGGCATAGGGGCGGCAGCCGTCGAAGCCGCACTTCGTGCACTGCGTCTGCGGCAGCAGCGCATCCAGGCGCGCGGCGAGCTCGCTCATGCCAGTTCCGCCGGCGTGGGCGGCGCGCAGGCAAGGCCTGCCTCGGCGGCGATGCCGGCGTGCGCCAGGCGGCCGCGCCAGATCGCCACGCCCGCGAGCAGGCCGGCATCCTCGCGAAGGGCGCGGGCGATGCCCTTGCCCGCCAGGGCCGAGACGTACGGCAGGGCGGCGGCCGAGAGCGCGGCGGCCCCGGAGCGCGCGACGGCCGACGGCATGTTCGCCACGCAGTAGTGCACGACCCCTTCCTCGAAGAACGCGGGATCGGCGTGCGTGGTGGGCCGCGAGGTCTCGGCCACGCCGCCCGCGTCGATGGAGATGTCGACGATCACCGCGCCGCGCTTCATGCGCGCGACGAGCGCGCGCGGCAGCAGCTTGGGCGTGGGCAGGCCGGGCAGGAACACCGCGCCCACCACGAGGTCCGCCTCCAGGGCCGCGCTTTCGATGTTGTCCGGCGAGGCGAGGTCCAGCACGACCCGCCCTTCGAAGCGCGTCCACAGGGCATCGCGCGTGGCCTCCGAGCGCGTGAGGAGCGTCACCTCCGCGCCCAGGTTCGAGGCCACCTCGGCGGCGTGGGCGCCCGCGTGCCCGCCGCCCAGCACCAGCACCCGGGCCGGCGCCGCGCCGGGGCATCCGGCGAGCAGCGTGCCGTTGCCACCGAAGGGCAGCGTGAGGAGCTGGGCGCCCACCTGGATGGCGAGGCGCCCGGCGATCACGGACATGGGCGCGAGGAGCGGCACCCCGCCCTGCGCGTCGCGGACCAGCTCGTAGGCGATGGCGGTGACGCCACGCGCGGCCACCTCCCGCGCGAGCGCGGGATGGCCCACCAGGTGCTGGAAGCCGAAGAGCGTGGTGCCCGGCACGAGCGAGATCGCCTCGCCGGGCTGGACCTCCTTCACCTTGACGACGAGCTCGGCGTCCCAGGCTTCGGCGGGCGGCACGATGGCGGCGCCGGCGCCGAGATAGGCCTCGTCGCCCGCGCCGATCCCCAGGCCCGCGCCGGCGGCCACGCGCACCTCGTGCCCTTCCCCGGCCAGCACGGCGACGGACGAGGGGTCGAGGCCGACGCGCTGCTCGCCTTCCTTGGTCTCGCGGGGAATGCCGATGCGCATGCGGCTGGCGATCGCGCGCGACCCGCTCAGGCCTTGAGGGCCCGGCGCGCGTCCGCGATGAGGTCCGGGCCGCGGAAGATGAAGCCCGTGTAGACCTGCACCAGGCTCGCGCCGGCCTCGACCTTGGCCTTCGCGTCCGCGCCGGTGTGGATGCCGCCCACGCCGATGAGGGGCACCTTGCCCCCGAGCAGGCCGGCGAGCTTCTTCAGGATCGCGGTGGAGAGCGCGAACACCGGGCGCCCGGAGAGCCCGCCCGCCTGCGTGGCGAAGCGGTGGCCCGCGACGCCCGGGCGCGTGATGGTCGTGTTGGTGGCGATGAGCGCGTCGATGCGGTGCTTCACGGCGAGCTCGGCGATGGCGGCGAGCTGCTCGTCGTCCAGGTCGGGCGCGACCTTCACGGCGAGGGGCTTCACCCGGCCCGCGCGCGCGGCGAGCGAATCGCGGCGCGACATGAGGGTGGCGAGCAGCTCGTCGAGCTTCTCCTTCGACTGCAGGTCGCGCAGGTTCTTCGTGTTGGGCGAGGAGATGTTCACCGCGATGTAGGTCGCCTGCGCGTAGGCGGCCTCCAGGCACGCGAGGTAGTCCTCGGCCGCGCGCTCCAGGGGCGTGTCGAAGTTCTTGCCGATGTTCACGCCCAGCACGCCGCGGAAGGAGGACTTCTCGACGTTGCGCAGCACCTGCTCCACGCCCACGTTGTTGAAGCCCATGCGGTTGATGATGGCGTCGTGCTCGACCAGGCGGAAGAGCCGGGGCTTGGGGTTGCCCGGCTGCGGGCGCGGGGTGACCGTGCCGATCTCGAGGTGGCCGAAGCCCAGCGCGGCCAGGGGCTCGAGGTACTCGGCGTTCTTGTCCATGCCCGCGGCGAGGCCGACGGGGTTGGGGAACCGGATCCCCATCACCGTGCGCTCCTCGCCCTTGTCGCTGCCCGCGCCCAGCAGGGACACGGCCGGGCCCAGGGCGCACATCGCCTTCATCGCGATGTCGTGGGCGGTCTCGGGATCGAACTGGAAGAGGGCGGTGCGGGCGAGGCGATACAGCATGCGGGGCGGTCCGGCGGGGGTGAGGCGCAATTATGACAGGCGCGACCACTCCCCGCGGTTCAGGCCCTCGATCGGCTTGAACTCGCTCTTGTAGGCCATCTTGCGGCTCTGGGCGATCCAGTAGCCCAGGTAGACGTAGGGCAGGCCGCGCCGGTTCGCCTCGTCGATCTGCCAGAGGATGTTCCAGGTGCCGTAGCTCGCGCGCTCCACGAGCGGGTCGAAGAACGTGTACACGGAGGAGAGCCCGTCGGCCAGCTCGTCCACGATGGAGACCATGCGCAGCCGGCCTTCCTCGCGGAACTCGATGAGGCGCGTGGCGACGTTGCTCTGCAGGAGGAAATGCGCGTACTGCTCGCGGCTGTCGTGGTCCATGCCGCCGCCGCGGTGGCGCTCGCCCTGGTAGAGGCGGTAGAGCGCGTAGTGCTCGGCGCTGAACTTGAGCTCCGCCGGGATGGCCACCAGGTTCGCATGCCGCTTCCAGGCGCGGCGCTGGGCGCGCGAGGGCTCGAAGGCCGAGGCGATCACCCGGACCGGCACGCAGGCCTGGCAGTGGTCGCAGTAGGGCCGGTAGGTGAAGGCGCCGGAGCGGCGAAAGCCCGCGGAGACCAGGGCGCCATAGGTCTCGGTATCGATGAGGTAGCTGGGCGTGGCCACCTGCGAGCGCGCCAGCCGGCCGGGCAGGTAGCTGCACGGATAGGGCGCCGTCGCATAGAACTGCAGGTTGGCTACGGGCAGGTCGTTGAGCTTGGCCATGCTTCCTCGGTGGCGGGCCACACCCCGCCGGTGAGGGGATATTGTATCGACTCGGCGAGGTGCTGCGCGAAATCGCGCCGGGCGATCTCCCGGGCCCCCAGGGAGGCCAGGTGGCCGGTGGCCTGCTGGCAGTCGATGAGCCCCACCCCGAGGGCCTTCACGCGCCCGACGAGCGCGACGAGCGCCACCTTCGAGGCGTCGGTCTCGCGCGAGAACATCGACTCGCCGAAGAAGACGCGGCCCAGGTGCATGCCGTAGAGGCCGCCCACCAGCCGGCCCTCGCGCCAGGACTCCACCGAGTGCGCGTAACCCAGCTCGTGAAGGCGCACGTAGGCTGCGATCATCTCCGGGAGGATCCACGTGCCCCCGCCGGGCTCGCGCGGGGCGGCGCACTCGGCCATCACCTGCGCGAAGGCCGTGTCGAAGCGTGTCTCGAAGGTGCCCCGGGCCACCTGCTTGCGCAGCGACCGCGAGACCTTCAGCTCGTCCGGGTAGAGCACCATGCGCGGGTGCGGCGACCACCACAGGATCGGGTCGCCCTCGGCGTACCAGGGGAAGATGCCGCGCGAATAGGCGTCGAGGATGCGCGCGGGCGAGAGGTCCGCGCCGGCGCAAAGCAGGCCGTTGGGCGAGCGCAGCGCCTTCGAGACGGGCGGGAAGGGATCGCTCGGGCGCAGGAAGGGAATCACGGAGCGGTACTTTAGCAGGCCCGTCCGGGGGTTGAAGCTAGAATGGACGCCCTTCACGACCCGAGGCACGCACCCATGGCGACATTCCGGCACGCGATCGCGGTCCTGCTCGCCCTGGCCTGCCTCGGCGCCCGGGCCGACGAGGCCTTGCGTGGCGCGATCGCGGCGCCGCACCGCACGCCGGCCTTCGTCGCGCGCGACGGCGTGCGCAAGCCCTACGAGGAACTGCTTTTCCTGGGCTTGAAGCCCGACTCGACGGTCGTGGAGATCTCCCCGGGCGGTGGCTACTGGACGGAGATCCTCGCGCCCTACCTGCGGGACAAGGGCCGCCTCTACGTGGCGCAGTACCCGCTCGAGAGCGTGAAGGGCCGGGCGGGCTACGAGCGGGCGCACAAGGCGCTCCTGGACAAGTTCGCGGCGAACGAGCCGGTGTACGGCCGGCTGGTGGTGACGGCATTCGCCAAGGGCGTCTACGACATCGCCCCGCCGGGCACGGCCGACCTCGTGCTCACGTTCCGCAACCTGCACAACTGGGTCGCCGGCGGCTATGCGGAGGCCGCGCTGGCGGCCTTTCGCGAGGCGCTCAAGCCCGGCGGCCTGCTGGGCGTGGAGGACCACCGCGCGCGCGCCGACCGCCCGCAGGATCCGAAGGCGAGGGACGGCTACCTGCGCGAGGATTTCGCGATCGAGCTGGTGAACCGGGCCGGGTTCGAGTTCGTCGGCAGGTCGGAACTGCTCGCGAACCCGCGCGACACCAAGGACCATCCCGAGGGCGTGTGGACGCTGCCGCCCACCCTCGCCCTGGGCGAGAAGGACCGCGAGAAGTACCGCGCCATCGGCGAGGCGGACAACTTCCTCCTGCTCTTCCGCAAGCCGCGCTAGCGCCCGCGGCGTGCGCCGGCCGTTTCCGGCTAGACTCGCGCGCATGCATACGCCACCCGGCCTGCGCATCGCCTCGCGCCTGCCCGACACGGGCACCACCATCTTCAGCGTGATGTCCGCGCTCGCGCGCGAGCACGGCGCCGTGAACCTCGGCCAGGGCTTTCCCGACTACCCGATCGACCCGCGCCTCATCGAGCTCGTGGGCGAGGCGATGCGGGACGGGCACAACCAGTACCCGCTCATGCCCGGCGTGATGGCGCTGCGCGAGGCGATCGCGCGCAAGGTCGAGCGCCTCTACGGCCGCGCCTACGACCCGGAGCGCGAGGTCACCGTGACCACGGGGGCGACCCAGGCGATCTTCACCACGCTCCAGGCGCTGCTGGGGCCGGGGATGGAGGCGATCGTCTTCGAGCCCGCCTACGACAGCTACGTGCCCGCGATCCGGCTCGCCGGCGCGACGCCGGTGCTCGTCCCGCTCGCCTTCCCCGGCTACCGCATCGACTGGGCGGCCGTGCGGGCGGCGGTGACGCCGCGCACGCGCCTCATCCTCGTGAACACGCCGAACAACCCGGGCACGAGCACGCTCTCGGCGCAGGACCTCGCGCAGTTCGAGTCCCTCACGCGCGGCACCGGCATCGTGATCGTGAGCGACGAGGTCTACGAGCACATGGTCTACGACGGCCGCCGGCACGAGAGCCTCGCGCGGAGCGCCGAACTCGCCTCGCGCAGCGTCGTCATCGGCTCCTTCGGGAAGACCTTCCACGCCACGGGCTGGAAGGTGGGCTACGCGCTCGCCCCGCGCGAGCTCACGGACGAGATCCGCCGCATCCACCAGTTCACGGTGTTCACGGTGTCGAGCCCGGTGCAGCACGCGCTCGCGAAGTTCCTGGACGACCCTTCGCACTACGAGGGGCTGCCCGCGTTCTTCGAGGCGAAGCGCGCGTTGCTGCGCGAGGCGCTCGGGCCCACGCCGCTCGAGCTGCTGCCCTGCGAAGGGGCCTACTTCCAGCTGGCCCGCTACGGGCGCGTGAGCGACGAGCCGGCGGCCGCCTTCGCCGAGCGCCTGGTGCGCGAGTTCGGCGTGGCGACGATCCCGCTTTCCGCGTTCTACCAGGACGGCACGGACCACCGCGTGATCCGCTTCTGCTTCGCGAAGCGCGAGGAGACGATCGAGGCGGCCGCGGCGCGGCTTCGGCGGCTGGGGGCCTAGCGCCGCGAGGCCTCAGGCCACCGCCTGGCCGGAGGCGTCGAAGAGCCCCTCGAACAGGATCGAGCTGAGGTAGCGCTCGCCGGAGTCGGGCAGGATCACGACGATGGTCTTGCCCGCGTTCTCGGGGCGCTTGGCCACGCGCACGGCCACGGCCGTCGCCGCGCCGCAGGAGATGCCCGAGAGGATCCCTTCCTCGCGCGTGAGGCGGCGCGCGAAGTCGACGGCCTCCTCGTTCGTCACCTGCTCGACGGCATCGACGAGGGAAAGGTCGAGCACGTCGGGAATGAAGTTGGCGCCGATCCCCTGGATCTTGTGCGGGCCGGGCTTGAGCGGCTCGCCGGCGCGCTTCTGCGTGATGAGCGGGCTCGCGGCCGGCTCGACGGCGATGGAGGTGATCGCCTTGCCCTTCGTCTTCTTGATGAAGCGCGAGATGCCCGTGATCGTGCCGCCCGTGCCCACGCCCGAGACGAGGATGTCGATCTTCCCCGCGGTGTCCTCCCAGATCTCCGGGCCCGTGGTCGATTCGTGGATCGCGGGATTGGCCGGATTCTTGAACTGCTGGAGCAGGACGTACTTCCCCGGGTCGGACGCGGCGATCTCCTCGGCCTTCGCGACGGCGCCGGCCATCCCCTTGGCGCCTTCGGTGAGCACGAGCTTCGCGCCGTACGCCACGAGCAGCTTGCGCCGCTCGATCGACATCGTCTCGGGCATCGTGAGCGTGATCGGGATGCCGCGCGCGGCGGCCACGAAGGCGAGCGCGATGCCCGTGTTGCCGCTGGTGGGCTCGATGATCTCCTTGCCGGGGCCGAGCAGGCCGCGCTTCTCGGCATCCCAGATGAGGGCGGCGCCGATGCGGCACTTCACGGAATAGGCCGGGTTGCGGCCCTCGATCTTGGCGAGGACCGTGGCGGCGGCGCCGTCGGTGACGCGGTTCAGGCGAACGAGCGGCGTGTGGCCGATGGACAGGGAATTGTCGGCATAGGGTGCGGGCATGGAAGTCTCCGGGGAGGGGGAATCGAGTCCTGGGGCTAGGATAGGCGCGTTGCGTCGGGGCGTGGCAGGCTCAGCCCTGGCGCCACGGCAGGCCCGCATGGCGCCAGCCCCCGAGCGTGCCTCGCTGGCCATTGCCGTCCAGGGCGCCCTCGAAGCCCTCGAGGATGTTGAACGCGCGCGAATAGCCGGCGGCGGTGGCGGCCTCGGCCGCGTGGTGCGAGCGGAG
>JBGAOO010000118.1:0-9817 GCA_044221765.1 Usitatibacteraceae bacterium
AAGGCGCTCACGGTGAACGGCGAGTCGATCTGGGCCAATTGCCGCAAGGCGCGGAACTTCAACCCCGAGGTGATCATGCCCTTCTCGCGGCCGTTCAAGCGGGACACGGGCATCGCGGTGCTGCGCGGCAACCTCTGCCCCGACGGCGCGATCATCAAGCCCTCGGCGGCGACCCCGAAGCTCATGAAGCACAAGGGCAAGGCGGTCGTGTTCGAGGACATCGAGGACTTCCACGCCCGCATCGACGACCCGAAGCTGCGCATCGACGCGGATTCCGTGATGGTCCTCAAGAACTGCGGCCCCAAGGGCTACCCGGGCATGGCCGAGGTGGGCAACATGCCGCTGCCGGCCCGGCTGCTGAAGAAGGGCATCACGGACATGGTGCGCATTTCCGACGCGCGCATGAGCGGCACGGCCTACGGGACGGTCGTGCTGCACGCCGCGCCCGAGGCGGCCGCCGGCGGGCCGCTCGCCCTGGTGAAGAACGGCGACCTGATCGAGCTCGACGTGGCGAAGCGCGTCCTGCGCCTGCACGTGGGCGAGGCCGAGCTCGCGAAGCGCCGCGCGGCCTGGAAGCCGCCCAAGGCGCCCATGAAGCGCGGCTACTGGAAGCTCTACGTGGACCACGTGAACCAGGCGAGCGAGGGCGCGGACCTGGACTTCCTCGTCGGCCGCAGCGGCGCCGGCGTGCCGCGGGACAACCACTGATGGCGCGATTCCTGATCACGGACCACGATTTCCCCGACCTCGCGCTGGAGCTCGCGCTCTTTGGCGCGGCCGGGATGGACGTGAAGGTCGCCCAGTGCCGCACCGAGGACGACGTGATCCGCGAGGCCGAGGGCTGCCAGGGGCTGCTGGTGCAGTACGCCCCCGTGAACGACAAGGTGTTCGCCGCGCGCCCGGAGATCCGCATCGCCTCGCGCTACGGCGCGGGCTTCGACACGATCGACACGGCCGCCGCCCGGCGCCACGGCGTGTGGGTCGCGAACTCGCCCGACTACGGCGTGGGCGAGGTGGCCACGCACGCGCTCGGGATGGCGCTCGCCCTCGTGCGGCACCTGGCGATCTACGACCGCGACGTGAAGGCCGGGACGTGGCACTACACCTCGCCCGGCCCCATCCGCCGCTGCGCGGACCTCACCGTGGGCATCCTGGGCCTGGGTCGCATCGGCAAGCGCATGGCGCACCTGGCGCGCAACTGCTTCAAGGGCGTGATCGCCTGCGACCCGTACCTCATCGACGGCGACTTCCCGGCCTATGTCGGGCGCGTCACGCGGGAGGAGCTCTTCGCGCGCTCGGACCTCGTGTCCCTGCATGTGCCGCTCAACGACGAGACGCGCGGCATGGTGGACGGCCGGCTGCTGCGGCTCATGCCGCCCGGCGCCATGCTGGTGAACACCGCCCGGGGCGCCGTGGTGAACGTGGAGGACCTGGTGGCGGTGCTCGCCGAGGGCTCGCTCGATGGCGCGGCGCTCGACGTGCTGCCCGCCGAGCCGCCGCCCGCGGGCCACGCGCTCCTCGCGAACCCGCGCGTGCTGCTCACGCCCCACGCGGCCTTCTACTCCGTCGAGGCCGAGCGCGAGCTGCGGCGCAAGGCGGCGCAGAACCTGGTCGACTGGGCGCGGACGGGCCGCCCGGCCTACGTGGTGGTCGAGGGACGCGACGAAGGGATGCTCGCCACCGCCTAGGCATTCAACGCAATCCGGCCACGCCTGCGCAAGAACGGGCGGGCCCCACACTCGGGAAGGCAACATGGCATCGGTCACGATTCGCGGCGTCGAGAAGTCCTTCGGGGGCACCCACGTGATCCGGGGCGTGGACGTCGAGATCGCCGACGGCCAGTTCACGGTGCTCGTCGGGCCCTCGGGCTGCGGCAAGTCCACGCTCCTGCGCATGATCGCCGGCCTGGAGGAGATCTCGGGCGGCGAGATCCTCATCGGCGACAAGGTGGTGAACGACGTTCCCCCGAAGGAGCGCGACATCGCCATGGTGTTCCAGAACTACGCGCTCTACCCGCACATGAAGGTGCGCGAGAACATGGCCTTCAGCCTGCTCCTCGCCAAGCGCCCGAAGGCCGAGATCGACGAGCGCGTGAACAAGGCGGCGGCGATCCTGGGCCTCGCGGACCTGCTCGACCGCTACCCGCGCCAGCTCTCCGGCGGCCAGCGCCAGCGCGTGGCCATGGGCCGGGCGATCGTGCGCGACCCCCAGGTGTTCCTCTTCGACGAGCCGCTGTCGAACCTGGACGCGAAGCTGCGCGTGGCGATGCGCACCGAGATCAAGGAGCTGCACCAGCGGCTGAAGACGACGTCGGTCTACGTCACCCACGACCAGATCGAGGCCATGACCATGGCCGACCAGATCGTGGTGATGAAGGACGGACGGGTCGAGCAGCGCGGCGGGCCGCTCGAGCTCTACGACCACCCGGCCAACCTCTTCGTCGCGGGCTTCATCGGCTCGCCGGCGATGAACTTCCTGCCGGGCACGCTCCGGCGCGCGGACGGGGCGGCGCGCGTGGAGCTCGACGGCGGCGCGAGCGTGCCGGTGCCGGCCGGCGCGGGCGGCACGGACGGCCAGCGCATCGTGTACGGCGTGCGCCCGGAGCACCTGTGCCTGGCGGAGGGCCCCGGGGGGCTGTCGGTCAAGGTGGTGGTCGTCGAGCCCACGGGCATGGATACGCAGGTGTTCGCGAAGTTCGGCGAGGTCGAGCTCACGGCCGTGTTCCGCGAGCGCCACGAGTTCAAGGCGGGGGCGGCGCTCGGCCTGGTGCCCGACCACGCCCGCACGCACCTGTTCGATGCGCAATCAGGCAGATCGCTGAAGCAGCACTAGCCGGACCGGGCGGGCCCTCGCGGGCCCGCGAGTGGCAAGACAACGACGAGAGAGAGGAGAAGAGGCGATGTCGAAATTCACGAGGCGGGAGTTCCTGAAGACGACGGCGGGCGCGGCCGCGGCCGGCACGCTCGGGGTGGGTGGCGTGGCCTGGACGCAGGAGGCCTTCGCGCAGGCGAAGTGGGCCCCGGAGAAGGGCGCCAAGCTGCGCGTGCTGCGCTGGAAGCGCTTCGTCGCGGGCGACGAGGACGTGTGGATGCAGAACGTGAAGAAGTTCACGGAGAAGACGGGCGTCGAGGTCCGCGTGGACAACGAGGGCTGGGAGGACGTGCGCCCGAAGGCCGCGGTGGCGGCCAACGTGGGCAGCGGCCCGGACATCGTCGTGGGCTGGTTCGACGACCCGCACCAGTACCCGGACAAGCTGGTGGACGTCTCCGACGTCGCCAACTACCTGGGCGGCAAGTACGGCGGCTGGTACGACGTGTGCCGCAAGTACGGCACGAGGAACAACAAGTGGATCGCGATCCCGCTGGGCATCATCGGCAACGCGATCGTCTACCGCGAGAGCCACGTGAAGGCCGCGGGCTTCGACGGCATCCCGAAGGACACCGCGGGGTTCCTGAAGCTCATGCAGGCGCTCAAGGCCAAGGGCACGCCCGGGGGCTTCGCGCTGGGCAAGGCGGTGGGCGACGGCAACAACTGGGCGCACTGGCTGCTCTGGTCGCACGGGGGCAAGCTGGTCGACGCCAAGGGCAACGTGGTGATCAACTCGCCCGAGACCGTCGCCTCGCTCGAGTACGCCAAGCAGCTCTACGAGACCTTCGTGCCGGGCACGCTCTCCTGGCTCGACCCCTCGAACAACAAGGCCTTCCTGGACGGGCAGGTCTCGCTCACGGGCAACGGCATCTCGGTGTACTACGCGGCCAAGAACTCGCAGGACGCGAAGATCAAGGAGATGGCCGCGGACATCAACCACGCGCGCTTCCCCATCGGCCCGGTGGGCAAGCCCACGGAGCTGATGCAGGTGACGCAGATGTTCCTGTTCAAGTACTCCAAGGCGCCCAACGCGGCCAAGGCCTTCCTCGCCTTCATGATGGAGGCCGAGCAGTACAACCCGTGGATGCAGGCGTCCATCGGCTACACGAGCCAGCCGCTCAAGGCCTTCGAGTCGAACCCGATCTGGACGAGCGACCCGAAGCACACCGTGTACCGCGACGGGGCGAAGATCATGCTCGACCACGGGCATGCCGGGCCGCTGGGCTACGCCTCCGCCGCGGCGATGGCGGACTACATCGTCCTCGACATGATCGCCGAGGCGGCGAGCGGGTCGAAGTCGCCGAAGGAAGCCGCCGAGCGCGCCGCCAAGCGCGCCGAGCGCTACTACAAGGTCTGACCGGGGACGGGGCCGGCCCCCGGCCGGCCCCCACCGCACCGTGACCCTGAACCGCCTGTTCGACAACCGCAACTTCCTCGGGCTGCTCTTCATGCTGCCCGCGGCGGCGTGCCTGCTCGTCTTCCTCACCTACCCGCTGGGGCTGGGCACGTACCTGGGCTTCACCGACACCAAGATCGGGCGCGAGGGCGTGTGGGTGGGCCTGGACAACTTCCAGTACCTCGTGGGCGACTCGGTCGCGCAGCTCTCGCTCTTCAACACGCTCTTCTACACCGTCTTCGCGAGCGTGGTGAAGTTCGTGCTCGGGCTGTGGCTCGCGATCCTGCTGAACCGCAACATCCCCCTGAAGTCGTTCATGCGCGCGATCGTGCTGCTGCCGTTCATCGTGCCCACGGCGCTCTCGGCCATCGCCTTCTGGTGGCTCTACGACTCGCAGTTCTCGGTCATCTCGTGGGTGCTCACGAAGCTGGGCCTCATCACCGTCTACATCGACTTCCTGGGCGATCCCTGGAACGCGCGCTTCTCGGCCGTCGCGGCCAACATCTGGCGCGGCGTGCCCTTCGTGGCGATCTGCCTGCTGGCGGGGCTGCAGACCATCTCCCCCTCGCTCTACGAGGCGGCCGCCCTCGACGGCGCCACGCCCTGGCAGCGCTTCCGGTTCGTGACGCTCCCGCTGCTCACCCCGATCATCGCCGTGGTGATGACCTTCTCGGTGCTCTTCACCTTCACCGACTTCCAGCTGATCTACGTGCTCACCCGCGGCGGCCCGCTCAACGCGACGCACCTCATGGCGACGCTTTCCTTCCAGCGCGCCATCTCCGGCGGCTCCCTGGGCGAAGGGGCGGCGCTCGCCACGATGATGATCCCCTTCCTGCTCGCGGCGATCCTCTTCAGCTACTTCGGCCTGCAGCGGCGCGCCTGGCAACAGGGGGGGAAGGACTAGTTCGCTTTGGATTGCGGTGGGGGTAGACCTTTGGAACACGGATGAACACGGATGCACTCGGATGAACACGGATATGGACCAATCGCAAGAACGCGACGGCATTCCCGGATCCTGCAACGCGACCCTGGATGCTCCCAAGGAACCGAATCAACCCGCATTCATTCGTGTTCATCCGTGTGCATACACGAATGAATGCGGGTTGATTCGGTTCCTTGGGAACATCCAGGGTCGCGTTGCAGGATCCCGGAATGTCGTCGCGTTCTTGCGAATGGTCCATATCCGTGTTCATCCGTGTGCATCCGTGTTCATCCGTGTTCCAAGGATCTACCCCCGCGCAGCGGAAGAAAGAACATGAAGAAAGACGAAGACCAGCACGTCATCGGCATGAACTACCTCGAGACCATCCCGCAGAAGGTGGTCACGCTCTACATCCCCCTGGCGATCTTCCTCTTCGTCCTGCTCTTCCCCTTCTACTGGATGGTCGTCACGTCCTTCAAGCCCAACGGCGAGCTGCTCTCGCGCTCGGGCAACCCGTTCTGGGTGGTCGAGCCCACGCTCGCGCACTTCAAGAAGCTGGTGTTCGACACGCCCTACCCGGAGTGGATGCTGAACACGGTGATCGTGTCGGTCACGGCCACCTTCTTCTCGCTCCTCGCGAGCGTGCTGGCGGCCTACGCGATCGAGCGGCTGCGCTTTCGCGGCGCCAAGGGCGTGGGGCTGGGGATCTTCCTGGCCTACCTCGTGCCGCCGTCCATCCTCTTCATCCCGCTCGCGGCCATCGTCTTCAAGCTCGGGCTCTTCGACACGCGCTGGGCGCTCATCCTCACCTATCCCACCTTCCTCATCCCGTTCTGCACCTGGCTGCTCATGGGTTATTTCCGCTCCATCCCGTTCGAGCTGGAGGAGTGCGCCCTCATCGACGGCGCCACGCGCCTGCAGATCCTCGTGAAGATCGTGCTGCCCCTCGCCGTGCCCGGCCTCATCTCGGCGGGCATCTTCGCCTTCACGCTGTCGTGGAACGAGTTCATCTACGCGCTCACCTTCATCTCGTCCTCGGAGGTGAAGACGGTGCCCGTGGGGGTGATCACGGAACTGGTCGAGGGCGACGTGTACCATTGGGGAGCGCTCATGGCCGGGGCCCTGCTGGGGTCGCTGCCGGTGGCGGTGATGTACTCGTTCTTCGTGGAGTACTACGTGTCGGGCATGACGGGGGCGGTCAAGGAATGAGATGGATGGCGGGCTTGGCGCTGGCCGTGTCGGCCTGCGCGGCGGTGCCGGCGGCCGCGCCCTCGGGCGTCGGGCCGACCTACCTCGCGGCGCCGAGCGCCGGCGTGCCCAACGAGGGCGCGATCGTGCGGCGCATCTGGGCCCCGGGCCTGGACGAGGGGTGGGTCTCGCAGGGCCTCACCGTCTCGGGCGCGCACGTGCTCGTCGCGCAGTACCGCCCGATGCCCGACCTCAAGGCGAACACCGGCCCGTGCCGCGTGGTGCGCCTGGACCGGGCCACGGGCCGGCAGGATGGCGCCTTCGACCTGCCCGTCGGTGCCTGCACCCATGCCGGCGGGCTGGCGGACGTGGGCCAGGGCCAGCTCGTCCTCTTCGACACCCGCCAGCTCTTCCGCATCGATGCCGCGCGCGCCTTCGCCACGGGCAGGGCCGAGGGCGCCATGAAGACGCTCAAGCTCGCGGGCCTGCTGCGCGGCTCCTTCGGGGGCTTCGACGGGCGTGACCCGTGGGTGGGCACCTGGACGAAGGAGGCGGACAAGAGCCGCATGTTCCGCCTGTCGACCCGGCTCTTCGACGAGCTGGACGGCCAGGCGATCGACGAGAAGCGCGCGCTGGAATCCGTGCCCATCCCGCTGGAATCCCAGGGCCTCGCCTTCGATGCCCGGGGCGCGGCGTGGACCTCCTCCAGCAACGGCCAGTGGGGTCGCCTGCACCGGCTCGAGCGCGACGGCCGCGTGGCGGCGAGCTACGAGATGGTGGCGGGGCTGGAGGACCTGGGCTTCGATGCCGACGGGCGCCTGTGGGCCGTGTCGGAGTCGGGCACGCGCAAGTACCTGCACTGGGCGACGCGCTTTCCGTTCGTGTTCGCCATCGACGTGGCGAAGCTCCAGTGAACGCGCATCGCGCCTTGGTCCTTCGCCCGAGCGCTTTGCGCCTTGCCGCGCGACCGGAATGACGGGAGAGGCACGGCCGTGAGCGCGCAAGGCGAAAGGGGGTATCCGACGGGCGTCGTCGCCACCTGCGCGATCCTCGCGCTCGCGCTCTTCGGCTACGCGGGCTACGCGCTGTGGACCAACGACCCGCGCCACAGCCTGGGCATGGCGGGCCTGCTCCTGGGCCCCTTCCTGCTCTTCGTCGCCTTCAAGGCACACCGCCGGGCCAAGCATGCGGCGGGACTCGCCGATGCGGAAGTCGCACCGGAGCCCGCCGCCGCCGCGCACGCGCCCGTGGCGATGCGCGCGACCGAGTCCTACACGCGGCTCGGGGCGCCCCAGCCGATCTCCCGCCTGGGCGCCTGGTGGCGCAACACCGGCCCCTACACGCAGGTCGTGGGCTTCACCTGCCTGGGCACCGCGTTCCTGCGCAATCCCGCCGACGGCACCTACGTCGCCCTCTGGCCCTTGCGCGCGGGGCGCAACGCGAGTTCTCTCGGCGCCTTCGACTCGCTGGAGGATTTCGAGGCGAGGTTCCTCCGGGACCCCGAGGCGGCCAAGGCGGTGCTGGACGCGGAAAAGGTCGCCACGATCCGCCAGTCCTTCGGGCGCCTGAAGCCCGGGCAGGTGTACATCCCGGTGCCGATGCTGCTCGCCCTGGGCGGCAAGACGCCCAAGGGCTACGACAAGGGCGACTTCTGGGTCTTCATGGACCTGTGCGGCCAGACGCACGAATCGCTCGGCGGATGACGATGAAGATCGGCCTGGTGGGCTTGGGGGCGATGGGCTCGGGCATGGCCGCCTCGCTGCGCCGCGCGGGCCACGCGGTCCACGTGTTCGACGTGCGCGAGTCCGTGGCGAAGGCCTTCGCGGCCGAAGGCGGCGTCGCCTGCGCGAGCCCCGCCGCCCTGGCGAAGGAATGCGCGATCGTCGTGAGCGTGGTCGTGAACGCCGCGCAGACCGAGCAGGTGCTCTTCGGCGAGCAGGGCGCCGCGGCCGCGATGCGCGCGGGCTCGCTCTTCGTGATGTGCTCGACCGTCGATCCGGGCTGGTCGGCCGCGCTCGAGGCGCGCCTGGAGGCGATGGGGCTGCTCTACCTCGATGCGCCCATTTCCGGCGGGGCCGCCCGCGCCGCCGCGGGCCAGATCACCATGATGACGGCAGGCCGGCCGGCCGCGTATGCCCGGTGCGAGGGCGTGCTCGAGGCGATGGCCGCGAAGGTGTTCCGCCTGGGCGATCGCGCCGGGGCCGGCAGCACCGTGAAGATCGTGAACCAGCTGCTCGCCGGCGTGCACATCGCCGCGGCGGCCGAGGCGATGGCCCTGGGCATCCGCGCGGGCGTCGAGCCGCAGGCACTCTACGAGGTCATCACCGCGAGCGCCGGCAACAGCTGGATGTTCGAGAACCGCATGCCGCACGTGCTCTCGGGCGACTACACGCCCCTGTCGGCCGTGGACATCTTCGTGAAGGACCTCGGCATCGTCCTCGATACCGCGCGCGCCACGAAATTCCCGCTCCCGCTCGCCTCGACCGCCCACCAGATGTTCATGCAGGCCTCCTCCGCCGGCCACGGAAAGGAGGATGATGCTGCCGTGATCAAGATCTTCCCCGGCATCGACCTGCCCGGCGTTCGATGAGCCGCATCCTGCTGGGCGCCATCGCCGACGACTTCACCGGCGCCACCGACCTCGCCAACAACCTCGTGCGCTGCGGCATGCGCGTGGTGCAGACGATCGGCGTGCCCGCCGGCCCGCTGGACGAGGACGTCGACGCGGTCGTCGTCGCGCTCAAGTCGCGCACCATCCCCGCCGGGGAGGCCGTCGCGCACTCGCTCGCGGCCCTGGCCTGGCTGCGCGAGGCGGGGGCGGCGCAGGTCTACTTCAAGTACTGCTCCACCTTCGATTCGACCCCGCGCGGCAACATCGGCCCGGTCACGGAGGCGCTGATGCAGGCCCTGGGCACGGACTTCACCATCGCCTGCCCGGCCTTCCCGGAGAACGGGCGCACCGTCTTCAAGGGCCATCTCTTCGCGGGCGAGAGCCTGCTGAGCGAGTCGGGCATGAAGGACCACCCGCTCACGCCCATGACCGACCCCAACCTCGTGCGCGTGATGCAGGCGCAGTCGCGCGGGAAGGTGGGCCTCGTCGACTACCGCGTCGTGGCGGCGGGCGAGGGCGCCATCCGCGAGCGCTTCGCCGCGCTCAGGCGCGAGGGCGTGTCGATCGCGATCGTGGACGCGATCTCCGACGACGACCTGCGCCGCCTCGGCCCGGCGCTCAAGGACCTGCCGCTCGTCACCGCGGGTTCGGGCGTGGCCCTGGGCCTGCCCGCCAACTTCGGCCTCGCGCCCACGCCGAAGGCGGCCGAGCTGCCCCCGGCGAAGGGGCACCGGGCCATCCTCTCGGGCAGCTGCTCGATGGCCACGCGCGCGCAGGTGGAACATTTCCGCGCCCATGCGGGGGCCGCCTTCCTGCTGGACCCGGCCCGGCT
>JBGAOO010000119.1:0-4996 GCA_044221765.1 Usitatibacteraceae bacterium
GGCGATGAGGTCCGAGATGTACTGCGGCGAGAGCAGGTCCAGGAACTCCGTGCCGCAGGCGAGGCCCTGGCGGTTGATCTCGAGGAGGAGCTTGCGTGCCAGGCGCAGTCCCTCGTTGATCGCGAAGCTGCCGTCGAGCCGCGGGTCGTTGATGAAGCCCTTCCAGCCCACCGTGGTGCGCGGCTTCTCGAAGTACACGCGCATCACGACCAGCAGGTCGGCCTCCAGGCGCGAGGCCAGCGCGCGCAGGCGCCCGGCGTACTCGAGCGCGGCCGCGGAGTCGTGGATCGAGCAGGGGCCGACGACGGCGACGAGCCGGTCGTCCGCGCCGTGCAGGATGCGGTGGATGTCCTGGCGCGCCGAGCCCACCGTGGCGAGGCTCGCGGCGTCGACGGGCATTTCTTCTATCAGAAGTTGCGGGGCGATGAGGGCGCGGACGGCGCGGATGCGCAGGTCGTCGGTGCGGCCGACCACCTTCACGTTGCCCGACTCGCCCGCGGCCGGGAGCCGGGCCATGGTCATTCCTCCTTCGCCACGCGGCGCTGGCGCACGGCCGCGGCGAGCGTCTCGAGGACCTGCACGCTGTCGTCCCAGCCCAGGCACGCGTCGGTGATCGACACGCCGTAGGCGAGGGGCTTGCCCGGGACGAGGTCCTGCCGGCCGGGGTTGAGGTGGCTCTCCACCATCACGCCGACGATGCGCGCCTCGCCGCCGGCCAGCTGCGCCGCGACGTCCTTCGCCACTTCCACCTGCCTCTGGAACTGCTTGGAAGAGTTGGCGTGCGAGAAATCCACCATGAGGTGCTGGGCGAGGCCCGCGGCGGCCAGGTCCTTGCAGGCGGCCGCGACGCTCGCGCTGTCGTAGTTCGGGGCCTTCCCGCCGCGCAGGATGACGTGGCAGTCCTCGTTGCCGGCGGTCTTGAACACGGCGACGTGGCCGCTCTTCGTGACGGAGATGAAGTGGTGGCGCGCGTTGGCGGCCTTGATCGCGTCGACCGCGATGCGGATGTTGCCGTCGGTGCCGTTCTTGAACCCCACCGGGCAGGAAAGGCCCGAGGCGAGCTGGCGGTGCGACTGCGATTCGGTGGTGCGCGCGCCGATGGCGCCCCACGCGATGAGGTCGGCGATGTACTGCGGCGAGATGAGGTCCAGGAACTCGGTGCCGCAGGGCACGCCCATCCCGGTGATGTCGAGCAGCAGCCGGCGGGCGAGGCGCAGGCCCTCGTTCATGTCGAAGGTGTCGTTCAGGTGGGGGTCGTTGATGAGCCCCTTCCAGCCGACGGTCGTGCGCGGCTTCTCGAAGTACACGCGCATCACGATGAGCAGCTCCTGGGCGTGGCGCTCGCGCTCGGCCTTGAGCCGCGTGGCGTACTCGTGCGCGGCCTTCAGGTCGTGGATGGAGCACGGTCCCACCACCACGAGCAGGCGGTCGTCGGCGCCGCGCAGGATGTCGTGGATGCCCTTGCGGGCCTCGAAGGTGGTGCGCTCGGTCGCGTCGGTGGCGGGCAGCTCGCGCATGACCTGCATCGGGGCGAGGAGCTCGTCGCCCTGCTCGATGCGGACGTCGTCGGTTCGGTAGTGGGTCATGGTCGTCTTTCGATCCGGGGCTTGGGCAACAAAAAACCGCCAGTTTGCGGCTGGCGGTTTTCAGGGAATCTCGCGTCTGCTGCGTCCGCGCTAGCTTCTCCCGACCGCCGTGGGCGTGGGAAACCAGAAGAAGAAATAGGGGACGGCGAAGCGGATCATGGGAAGGATGCTAGCAGGGGGCCATGTTGCAGCGCAAGAGAGGCGGTCAAACCCTTGCCCGCGGAGCGCGCGGGCGGGGGCCGGGGAAGCCCCGCTAGAATGGGCGCCTCGCCACGGAAGGAAACCGCCATGCGCCCGACCCTGCCCGGCCTCGCCCTGCTCGCGGCCGTCACGCTCGCCCCCGCCGTCCCGGCCGCCGCGGCCGAGAACGGGAACGGCGCGCGCCGCTTCGAGCACGCCCTCAAGGCGGGCGACATCGCCGAGGAATGCGTGCGGCTGGAGAAGGGGCGCAGCCGCGCGTTCGAGTGGAAATCGGACGTGCCCGTGGACTTCAACATCCACTTCCACCAGGGCGACAAGGTGACCTACCCGGTGAAGGCCGACGGGCAGGCGAAGGGCCAGGGCCGCTTCAAGGCGGCGATCGGCGAGGACTACTGCTGGATGTGGACGGCGAGGAGCCCGGCGCGCGTGACGGGCTCGCTCGCGGCCGAGGAGTAGGCGCCGCTACGCCGGCAGGAACTTCAGCGCGACCCCGTTGTTGCAGTAGCGCTTTCCGGTGGGCTTGGGGCCGTCGTCGAAGACGTGGCCCTGGTGGCCGTCGCAGCGGGCGCAGTGGTATTCCGTGCGCGGGTAGATCAGCTTGAAGTCGGTCTTGGTCGCCAGGCGCCCGGGGATGAAGGTGAAGAAGCTCGGCCAGCCCGTGCCGCTGTCGAACTTCATCTCCGCGGTGAAGAGCGGCAGGTCGCAGCCGGCGCACGCGAAGGTGCCCTTGCGCTTCTCGCCGTCCAGGGGGCTCGAGCCGGCGCGCTCGGTGCCTTCCTCGCGCAGGACGTGGTACTGCTCCGGCGTGAGGCGCTTCTTCCATTCCTCGGGCTTGAGCACCAGCTTCTCGATCTTGACCGGGTCCGTGGGCGAGGCGGCCGTGGCGCGGTGGGCGGCGAAGAGGCCGGCGAGGGCGGCGACGAACTGGCGGCGTTTCATGGCGGGGGCTTTCGGTGGCGGGGCGGACAGGAGGTACGTTCGACGCACCGGCGCGGATTCGGTTCCCGCTCAGCCGGTGCCGCCCACGGTGAGGCCTTCGATGCGCAGCGTGGGCTGGCCCACGCCCACCGGCACGCTCTGGCCTTCCTTGCCGCAGGTGCCGATGCCCGGGTCGAGCGCGAGGTCGTTGCCGACCATGGCGATTCGCGTGAGCGCGTCCGGCCCGTTGCCGATGAGCGTGGCGCCCTTCACCGGGTAGAGGACCTTGCCGTTCTCCACCCACCAGGCCTCGGCCGCGGAGAACACGAACTTGCCGCTGGTGATGTCCACCTCGCCGCCGCCGAAGTTCACGGCGAAGAGCCCGCGCTCGACCGAGGCGAGGATCTCGGCCGGGTCCCTGTCGCCGGGCAGCATGTAGGTGTTGGTCATGCGCGGCATCGGGATGTGCGCGTAGCTCTCGCGCCGGCCGTTGCCCGTGGTGGCGACGCCCATGAGGCGCGCGTTCAAGCGGTCCTGGATGTAGCCGCGCAGGATGCCGTCCTCGATGAGGACGTTCCTCGCCGTGGGCTCGCCCTCGTCGTCCACGGAGAGCGAGCCGCGCCGGTCGGCGAGCGTGCCGTCGTCCACCACGGTGACGCCGGGGGCGCCCACGCGCTCGCCGATGCGGCCGGCGAAGGCCGAGGTGCCCTTGCGGTTGAAGTCGCCCTCCAGGCCGTGGCCGATGGCCTCGTGCAGCAGGATGCCGGGCCAGCCCGGCCCGAGCACGACCGTCATGGGCCCGGCCGGCGCGGGCCGGGCCTCGAGGTTCACGAGCGCCTGCTTCACCGCCTGCCGCGCCATCTCCTCGATGCGCGCGTCGGTGAAGTGGCCGTAGCCGAAGCGCCCGCCGCCCCCGGCATAGCCCTGCTCGCGGCGGCCGTCCTGCTCGACGATGACCGTCACCGACAGGTTCACCAGCGGGCGCACGTCCGCGGAGCGCACGCCGTCGCTTCGCGCGACGAGCACCACCTCGTATTCGCCGGAGAGGCGGCCGATCACCTGCTTCACGCGCGGATCGGCGGCGCGCGCGCACTGCTCCAGGCGCCCGAGCAGGCGCACCTTGTCGGCGTCGTCCAGGGCCGAGACCGGGTCCACCGGCGCGTACAGGGGCGCGCTCGCGCGCAGGACGGGCGCGGCCACGCGCGCCGAGCCGCCCTGGGCCGCGATGGCCCGCGTGACCTTGGCCGCCGCCTCGAGGGACTGCGGCGCGATGTCGTCGGCATAGGCGAAGGCCGTCTTCTCGCCCGAGACCACGCGCACCCCCACGCCCTGGTCGATCGAGAAGCTGCCGCTCTTCACCTCGCCTTCCTCCAGCATCCAGCTCTCGGACCGCGCGAACTGGAAGTAGAGGTCGGCCTCGTCGGCCTTGTGCGCGTTCACCAGCGAGAACACGCGCCCGAGCGCGGCCTCGTCCACGCCGAAGGGCGCGAGGAGCGCGGCCTCGGCGAGGTCGAGGGCAGTGGGTTCGATCTTGGTCATGCGGCTCCTTGGGGGCTCGGGGGGCGCCTCAGCTGCGCATCGTGCGGTGGCGCAGCGCGGGCAGGCTGCGGCGGATCTTGGCCAGGTAGGTGGGGTTCACCCCGGCGACCACAACCCCCGAGCCGCGCGGCAGGCGGTCGAGCACGACGCCCCAGGGGTCCACGATCATGGTGTGGCCGTGCGTCTCGCGCCCGTTCACGTGGTAGCCGCCCTGGGCCGGGGCGATCACGTAGCACTGGTTCTCGATGGCGCGGGCGCGGATCAGGGTATCCCAATGCGCCTTGCCCGTGGTCTCCGTGAAGGCCGAGGGGACGAAGATCATGTCCACCTCGCCCATGGCGCGGTAGAGCTCGGGGAAGCGCAGGTCGTAGCACACGGAGATGCCCAGCCGGCCGTAGGGGGAGTCGACGGTGACGACCGCCGAGCCCGGCTCGATGGTCTTCTCCTCCGAGTACTTCTCGGTGCCCATGTCGAAGCCGAAGAGGTGGATCTTGTCGTAGCGCGCCACGCGCCGGCCCTCGCGGTCGAACACCAGGCACGCGTTCCTCACCCGGTCGGGGTCCGTGGACTCGAGCGGGGCGGAGCCGCCCACGAGCCACACCTTGTGGCGCCTCGCCTCCGCCGACAGGAAGTCCTGGATGGGGCCGGCGCCGTCCTTCTCGCGCAGGGCGACCTTGTCCGTCTCCTTCATGCCCATCAGGCAGAAGTACTCCGGCAGCGCGATGATCCGCGCGCCGGTGGCCGCCGCCAGC
>JBGAOO010000119.1:5059-9774 GCA_044221765.1 Usitatibacteraceae bacterium
GGAGGCCATCTGCACCGCGGCCACGCGGAACATGCTCTGCGTGGTGAGCATCGTCTCCCGGAGGGCCTCGGGCGTGGTCGAGTTCTTGGTGATGATCATTGGGGGCGGGTGGACGCGGCGCCCGCCGCGGCCTTCTGGGGTTCTCGCCCCGGCGCCGGCGCGCTCAGGCGCGTGACGGACGGATTATCCCACGAGCCCGTCACCAGGTATTCGTAGGAAACGACCTTGCCGAGCGGATTTTGCAGCAGCTTTTGCAGCAGGAGCGTGCTCAGCCCCAGCACGGGCGTGCCGAGCACCGTCGCGGCGATGGCGACGCCCTCGCCCACCTCGGGCACCACGCGCAGCGTGAGGTTCTGCGTCTCCAGGGGGAGCGACACCTCCCCGGCCATGCTCACGAAGGCCGAGGGGCCGGCGATCTCGAAGTCGCTGGTGAGCAGCACGCCGCGGGCGAGCTTCACCTCGCCGGCGATGCGCTCGAAGGCGAAGCCCTCGCTGAAGATGTCGCGGAAGTCGAAGGTGACCCGCCGCGGCAGCGACTGCAGCGACAGCAGGCCCAGCAGCTTGCCGGCGCCGGCCTCGATCTTCGCGAACTGCCCGCGCGAGGCCTCCACCTTGAAGCGGCCCGAGAGCACCCCGGCCGCGAACTCGTAGGGGTAGCCGGGCCACAGGAGCTGGCCCTCGAGCTTTGCCGCGCCGCGCGTCACGTACTCCCCGTAGCCGAACTGTCCCAGCAGCGCGCTCAGGTTCTTCGACTCGAGCTTCAGGTCCAGCCGGGTGATCGGGCCCGTGCCGGCCCGGCGCCAGTCGCCGCTCGAGGCGAGGCGCGAGTGCTCGTTCGAGATGTCCAGGCGGTCGATGCGCCAGCTCTCGCGCTCGGGCCGCGCCGCGAGCTCGAGCCGCCCGAGGTGGTGGCCGCGGAAGTCGAAGCGCTCGGCCACGATGTCGAGCTCGGGCAGGTCCTCGTCCGTGCCCGTGGCGGCGGGCTCGGGGCCGCTCGCCCCGCTCGTGCCGGCCTCCAGGGCGAAGCGCTGCAGGCGCGCGACGATCCGCCCGCGCCCGGCCGGGTCGAAGGCGACCGTGCCGGCGATGGACGGGCTCGCCAGCGTGCCGCGCCACTCGCCCGCCTCCTGTTGTAGGCGCGCCTGCATCTGCGCGAAGTCGCGCCCGGTGTAGTGCAGCCGCCCGAAGCGCACGTCCAGGCCGCGAAGCTCGAGCGCCGCCGCGCCCGACGCCGCCGGCGCGCCGGCCGGGGCCGCGAGCGCCTCCCGCCAGGCGTCCAGGTCGAAGCGCGCCAGGTCGCCGTAGAGCCACAACCCCTCGCGAACGGGCTCGGTCGAGACGGGCGAGCCGAAGCGAAGCGCGGCGCTCCAGCGCTCGGCGCCGCCGGTCTCGTGGCGCCCGATGCGCGCGTGCACGCCCCCCTCGAGCGAGGCGACGGTCTCCTCGTCGGCGGCGCCCAGGCGCCGGATCGTGATCGCCAGGGCGCGCCCTCGTCGGCGGTCTTGCCGAAGGGCTCGGGCAGGCCGATGACCAGGCCCTTCAGGGCGGACTCGACGCGCAGCTCCGTGCCCTCGGCGCCGCTCACCACGCGCGCCTTCCAGTCCGCGGCCCCGGCCATGCGCCGCGCGAAGGCCTCCGGGATGAAGGCGCCGAGGACGGGGGCGCTCATGCGCCCCTCGAGCTGCGTGAGCACGGTGTTGTCGGGCTGGGTCGCCAGGCGCAGCACCGCGGGCTGGCCGAACATCGAGCCGGTGATCTCGGAGCTGCGCACCGCGCGCTCGGTGAAGCCGAGCGTGCCGCGGATGCCCGTGAGCAGCAGGCTGCGCCCGACGTTCGCGCTGCCCCCGGCGAAGACGTACTCGCCGTTCACCCGCACGCCCTCCGTGCCGCGCAGGGGGTAGCCCAGGTGCAGCTTGAGCCGCGCCGGGCCCTCGACGCCCACCACCTTCGTGAAAGCGCCGGGCCCGCTCGCGAGCGGGCTCTCGCGCAGGAAGCGCGTGCCGTCGCCGCCGCTCGTGTCGACCTCGCCGTCCACCACGAGAAGCGGCGGCTCGGCGCCGAAGTCGGCGATCACGGCCTTCGTGCGGCGCACGTGGCTGTCGAAGATCGTCGCCTCGTCGGCGCGGATCTCCATGCCCGCGTTCTCGAAGCGGATGCCGCCGCGGATCGCGCCGATCGCCGGCCAGGCGGGGTGGTACTGCAGCCGCCCGTCGGCGATCTCGCCCTCGACGAGGAAGTGCCCCTGCTTGCCGTCGCGGAAGGGGAAGTGCCACAGGTCGCCCTTCAGCTCGTAGCGCGCGCGGCGCACCTCCCCCGCGAGGATCGCGCGGTCGAGGTACTCGCGCGTGCCGGCGATGCCGTTGGGCAGGTAGTTCGCCACGCCCGCGGCCCGCGCGCGCACGACCACGCCCTCCAGGTCGACGCGGCCGGGCGAGGGCGGCTGCGCCGCGGGCAGCTCGCGCCACGTGCCGCGCACGTTGAGCTCGGCGTCGGCGTTCGCCAGGCGCGCCTCGCGGATCGCGACCACCAGGCCTTCCGCGGTGCGCTTCCAGCTCGCCCGGGCCTGCAGCTCGTCGAGCGCGAGCGCGTCGCGGAAGATCCCGAGCGCCTCGAAGGTGGCGCCCTTCGAGTCGAGCGAGAGGTTGCCGCCCTGCTCGTCGCCCTCGACCGTGCCCGACAGGCCGGTCGCGCCCGGGATCGCGTCCACCGCGTTCACCGCGAGGTTCTCGAAGCGCGACTTGATGCGGAAGGTGGCCGGCCGCGCGGCGTCCTCGCCGGTCCACAGGTAGGAGGAGTCGACGAGCCTGCCGCGCGGGGCGAAGCGGATCACCTGCGCCTTCACCTCGCGCGGCACCGGCAGGTAGTCGAGCAGCGTCGCGGCGATCTTCAGGTCGATGCCGTTCGCGCGCACCTCGCCCTGCGCCGGCTTGCCGGGCTCGCGCCGGCTCGTGATCGCGTACTCGCCCGATTCGGCCGCGAGGCCCGAGGCGGTGCGAAAGCGCAGGTCCCGGGTGCCCGCCTCGAAGCCGTCGGCGCGGGCCCGATAGAACGCGCGCCCGGCCAGCGACTCCAGCTCGAGCGGCAGCGCGTCGGCGTCGAGCTGCGCGCGCACCCCGCGCAGGTTCACGTCGGCCGTCACGTCGGTGAGGCGCCCGGGCTCGAAGTCGAGCCACACGCGGAAGGCGCCGCTCGCGCTGCGCAGCGTCTCCGGCAGCGGCAGGTAGCGGCGCAGCCGCGCGACGTCGGCGTGCGGGGACTGCGCGTAGAAGGTGCCCGCGGCCCGGATCTCGCCCTGCGCGCG
Source organism: Usitatibacteraceae bacterium (assembly GCA_044221765.1). Lineage (GTDB taxonomy): Bacteria > Pseudomonadota > Gammaproteobacteria > Burkholderiales > Usitatibacteraceae > FEB-7. Next base: position 8,361 of record JBGAOO010000119.1, read on the forward strand.
GGTGAGGGCCACGTCGGCGCGCAGGTCGAGCCGGCCCGCGAGGCTCGCCGGCGGCACCGCGACGAGGGCCAGGCGGTGGCGCGATCCCGACTTGCGCACGGCGAGGTCCACGTGCGTGAACTCGACCTCCGGCGCGTCGGAGAGCTCGTCGTGCCAGGCGAGCGTCGCGTCGCGGATGAACAGGCGCGGCTGCGCGAGGAGCCACTGGGCGAAGGCACCGTCGTCCTCCGGCGTCGCCCCGCCGATCGCCTTGTCGGCCAGGTAGACCAGCCCGTCCTTGCCGCGGCGCAGCCGCAGGGTGGGCCGGTCGAACTCCACGTCGCGGAAGCGCAGGTCGCCCGCGAAGAGCGTCCACCAGCTCAGGGTGATCTCGACGCGCGCCAGGTCCAGCACGGGCTTGCCCAGCCGGTCGGCGATGCGCACGTCCGTGAGCGTGAGCCGGGGCAGCAGGCCCTGCCAGGCGGCGTCCACGTCCGCGAGCGTCACCGCGAGGCCCGTCGCCCGCGAGACCGAGGCGGCGATGTCCAGCCGGTAGTCGTCGATCTGCGGGAAGACGACATAGCGCAGCGCCAGCACGGCGGTGACGAACACCGCGAGCGCCACGCCCGCGAGCAGCGCGCAGTATCGCAGGACGGAGCGGGAAAGGGCCTTGATGCTTGCCTCGGGCGGTGTGGCCCGGCCCGGGGGGTCCGGGCGGGGCTCGGTTTCGCGTATTGTATCGGCTGGGGCTCGCGGCCCCTTCTCGATGACCGACAGCGCTTCCCCCGATTCGTTTCCGTCCGCCTTCGAGCGGACGCTCCGGCTCTCCCCCTTCGCGCGGCGGATCGCGGACGCTCGCCCGGAACTGGCCGGGGCCTTCGCCGCCGCCGGCGCCCCCGCGCTTTCCCGGGACGACCTCGTGCGGGCCCTCGCCGGGGTGGCGCCCGGCGACGCGCCCGGCCTCGCGCGGGAACTGCGCCGCCTGAGGGCGCGCGTGATGCTCACGCTCATCCACCGCGACCTGGCCGGCCTCGCCCCGCTGGACGAGGTCGTCTCCACCGTGAGCGCCCTGGCCGAGGTGGCGATCGGCGCGGCCGTCGACTGCGCGCAGGCCGGGCTCGCCGCCGAGCATGGCGAGCCCGACCGCGGCGAGCGCTTGCTCGTGGTCGGCATGGGCAAGCTCGGCGGCGGGGAGCTCAACGTCTCCTCCGACGTCGACCTGGTCTTCCTGCACGCCGCCGACGGCGAGACCACGGGGGCACGCCCGCTGTCGCACCACGAGTTCTTCACGCAGGCGGGCCGGCGGGCGATCGCGCTCCTGGCGGACCTCACCGCCGACGGCTACGTGTTCCGCGTGGACATGCGCCTGCGCCCCTTCGGCGACTCCGGCCCGCTGGTGAGCTCCTTCGCCTCGCTCGAGAACTACTTCATCAGC
>JBGAOO010000120.1:0-10188 GCA_044221765.1 Usitatibacteraceae bacterium
ATGCGGCTCAAGAAGGCGGTGGAATCGCCCGACGCGCCCGCGGCGCCGGCGCCCGCCAAGCGCGCCCGGACTTCGGCGCCGGCACCCGCCCGGCCGGGCAAGGAACCGGCGCCCGCGGCCGCAGGGGGCGCGGAGGACTGGGAGGAATTCTGAATCGCGCGGCCACGGTGCCTCGCGCGGCACCCGTCGCTTCAAGGGAACGGCGCCCGGTGCCGTAACAAGTGGGGTAACGCGAGCGAATCGAAGCCAGCACCATGAGCGAAGACCTTTCCCCCTCCGGCCCCGGCGCCTCCTACCCGTTCACCCCCGCGGACTTCGAGCGGGTGCGCAAGCTCATCTACGCCCGGGCCGGCATCAAGCTGAACGACAGCAAGCAGAACATGGTGTACAGCCGCATCTCGCGGCGCATCCGCGTGCTCTCGCTCTCGAGCTTCGGGCAGTACCTGGACCACCTCGAGGCTGCCGGCGGGCAGGAGTGGCAGGAGTTCGTGAACGCGCTCACCACGAACCTCACCGCCTTCTACCGCGAGCAACACCATTTCCCGATGCTCGCCGACCTGCTGCGCCAGGGGAGCAAGACCCCCGCCATCTGGTGCGCGGCCGCCTCCACGGGCGAGGAGCCGTATTCCATCGCGATGACCGCGGCGGATGCGCTCGGCGCCGGCGGCAAGCCGCGCATCCTCGCGACCGACATCGACACGAACGTGCTCGCGACCGCGCGCCGAGGCGTCTACCCGCTCGAGGCGGTGAAGCCCGTGCCGCCGGAGCAGCTGCGCCGGCACTTCCTCAAGGGCAGCGGCGCCAACGCGGGCTTCGTCCGCGCCCGTCCGCAGCTCGCCGCCCTGATCGAGTTCCGCCAGCTGAACCTGCTGGAGGCCGACTGGAAGGTGGGCGGGCCCTTCGACGCGATCCTCTGCCGCAACGTGCTCATCTACTTCGACAAGCCCACGCAGAAGGGCATCCTGGAGCGCATGGCCCGCGTGCTGCGCCCGGGCGGGCTGCTCTTCATCGGGCACTCCGAGAACCTCACGGACCGCCGCGACCTCTTCCGCCTGCGCGGCAAGACCGCCTACGAGCGCGTGGCCGACGTGAAGGCGGCCGCATGACCATCGCCGGCTTCAAGCTCGCCACCTCCGGTGCCTCCGAGGTCGGCGTCGCGAGCCATTTCTTCGAGGACCGCGGGCTGGGCCGCTCGGTGAAGGTGCTGCCCGGCGAGTTCTTCGTCTCCGACGAGGAGATCGCGATCCAGACCGTGCTCGGCTCGTGCATCGCCGCCTGCCTCTGGGACGGCCAGCGAAAGCTCGGCGGCATGAACCACTTCATGCTGCCCGACGGCAACGCCGACGAGGCCGCGAGCGGCCGCTACGGCGTGTTCGCCATGGAGCTGCTGATCAACGAGCTGCTCAAGCGCGGGGCGTCCAAGCCCGCGCTCAAGGCCAAGGTGTTCGGCGGCGGCGCGGTGATGCGCGGCTTCACCTCGCTCAACGTGGGCGAGAAGAACGCGCGCTTCGTCGAGAGCTTCCTCGCCACGGAGCGCATCCCCATCGTCTCGCGCGACCTGAACGACGTGTACCCGCGCAAGGTGGTGTTCTTCCCCTCGAGCGGCCGGGCGCTCATGAAGAAGCTGCCGGTCACCGACCAGGCGATCGTGGCCGAGGAGCAGCGCTACGAGAAGACCCTGGCCAAGGTGCCCAAGGCGGGCGACGTCGAACTCTTCTAGGACTCCCCATGGAAAAGACCCGCGTGGTGGGGGTGGACGATTCGGCCCTGGTCCGCAGCCTCCTGTCCAAGATCATCGACTCCACGCCGGACCTGCAGGCGGTGGGCGCCGCGCCGGACCCGATCGCCGCGCGCGAGATGATCCGCGAGCTCAACCCGGACGTCATCACGCTCGACGTCGAGATGCCGCGCATGGACGGCCTGGACTTCCTCGAGCGCCTGATGCGCCTGCGGCCCATGCCCGTGGTCATGGTCTCCACGCTCACCGAGCGCGGGGCCGAGACCACCATGCGCGCGCTGGAGCTGGGCGCGGTGGACTTCGTGGCGAAGCCGCGCATCGGCATCGCGCAGGGGCTGGAGGAGTGCGGCCGGGAGATCGTGGAGAAGATCCGCACCGCCTCGCGGGCCCGCGTGCACCGGCGCGCGGCCCCCGTGGCGGCCTCCCAGGGCGCCATCGCGCGGCCGGCCCTCGCCTTCGGCCGCCGCGGGACGGAGAAGCTCATCGCCATCGGCGCCTCCACCGGGGGCACCGAGGCCATCCGCGAGGTGCTGTGCGGGCTGCCCGCGGACGGCCCCGGCGTCGTGATCACCCAGCACATGCCCCCGGGCTTCACCAAGAGCTTCGCGCAGCGCCTGGACAGCCTCGCGCGCATGGCCGTGAAGGAGGCCGACGAGGGCGAGCGCATCCTGCCCGGGCACGCCTACATCGCCCCCGGCGGGCTGCACCTCGCCATCGCCAAGAGCGGCTCGAACTACGTGGCGCGCCTGTCCGACGGCGAGCCGGTGAACCGCCACCGTCCCTCCGTGGAGGTGCTCTTCAAGTCGGTGGCGCGCGAGGCCGGCGCGAACGCCCTGGGCGTCATGCTCACCGGGATGGGCAAGGACGGCGCCGCGGCGATGCTCGAGATGAAGCGCGCGGGCAGCTGGAACCTCGCGCAGGACGAGGCGAGCTGCGTCGTCTTCGGCATGCCGCGCGAGGCGATCGCGATGGGCGCGGTCGACGAGGTGCTGCCGGTCACCGCCATCGCCCGCCGCCTGGTCGAGCGCATCGCCGAGCACGGCGGGCACCACGTGCGCGTCTAGCGGCGGCGGCCGCGTGTCCCGGGCGAGGCCCGCGGGAAGGCTCCCGCCCCGGACCTTGACCCGCCGCAAGGGCGGGGGCCGGTCGATTGCAGTACGCTAGCCCCATGTCCCAAGAGCCGAACGAGCCCCGGGGCCTCTTCCAGGGCGTCGCCGCCAGCACCACGGTGCTGGTCTTCGGCATCGCGCTCGTGGTCCTGTCGGTGCTGCTGCCGGCCGTGGACGCGATCCGCGACCGCGAGAGCGCCGTCGACTCGGCCCGCCAGCGCGGCGAGGCCCTCGCGCGCCTCACGGAGGACTCGGTCACGCGTGCCCTGAACGGGGCCGACCTCACGATGCACATCGCCGCCGATGCCGTGCGCGGGGCGCGCCTCGCCCGCGGCGCGCGCCTGGACACGGCGCTCCAGGAAGCCACGCGCCGCTCGACCCTGCTGCGCAGCCTCTCGCTCGTGACGCCCGAGGGCCGGGTGGTCGCGAGCTCGGCGCCGGGCAACGTGGGCCGCGACTGGCCGGTACCCGCGGGCATCGCCGACAAGCTCGTGCCCGAGGCCACGCTGATCGGGCCGCCCGCGGCCGGGCGCGACATCGGGACGCCGCCCGCGCCCGGCGCCTCGCTCTTCCACGTGCCGGCGGTGCGCATGGCCGCGGATGCCGATGGCGCGCACTTCCTGCTGGTCGCCGCCCTGAACCCGGAGCACTTTTCCGCGCAGTTCCAGCTCGCGCTGGCGGAGGACGGCGGGGGCATCTCGCTCGCCACCCGCGAGGGCGTGCTGCTCGCCTCGAGCGGGGCCGTGGCGCTCGCGCCGGGCACGCGAGCGGCGGCGCGCACGCCCCTGTTCGCCGACTGGCTGCCGCAGAAGGAGCACGCCACGCTCGAGGGCACGGGCCTTGCCGGGGGCGAGGCCTTCCTCGCCTACCGCTCCTCGCGCGCCTGGCCGGTGGTGGTGGTCGTCGAGTTCGACAAGGCGCGCGCGCTGGGCGGGTGGTTCGCCTATGCGCGCGCGGTGATGCTCTTCGGCTTCGGCCTGGCGGCGGTGGTGGGCGTGCTCGTCTGGACGGCGGTCACGGGCCTGCGCGAGCGCGAACGGCGCGCCGCGCGCCTGGCGGGCGAGCAGGGCAAGCTGCTCGAGAGCGGGGCGAGGAGCCGCGCGGTGCAGGACACGGCCATCGACCCGATCCTGGTGCTCGACGGCGGCGGCCACGTGCTCGACTGGAACGCCGCGGCCGAGCGCACCTTCGGCTACAAGCGCGAGCAGGCCCTGGGCAAGGTGGTGGGCGCGCTCATCATCCCGCCCTTCGCGCGCGACGACCAGCGCGTGTACATGAACCCCTTCCTCACGCTGCCGCAGGGCTTCGGCCTGGACCGGCACCTGGAGATCGTCGGCCGGCGCGCCGACGGCACGGAGATCCCGCTGGAGGTGGCCATCACGCGCGTGGCCACCGACGCCGCGATGATCTACACCGCCTTCCTGCAGGACATCTCGATGAGGAAGCGCGCCGAGGAAGCCCTGCGCGAGAGCGAGCGCAAGTACCGGCGCGTGGTGGAGTCGATCCGCGAGGGCATCTTCCAGACCAACACCGCCGGCGAGCTCACCTTCGTGAACTCCGCCTTCGCCGCGATCGCCGGCCTGCCCCTGGAGCGCATCGTGGGCACGCGGCTGTCGATGTTCGTGGACGAGGCCGACCGCGAGGCGATCGAGCAGATGATCCGGCGCCTGCCCGTGCTGCTCGAGACGGGCGAGCTGCCCCCGCCGGTGGACGCGCGCATGTCCGGCCCCGCGGGCGAGCCGCGGCTGGTGCGCCTCACCGCGCGCCCGGTGATCGACGCGCACGGCGAGCAGGTGGGCATCGCCGGCACCCTGGACGACGTGACCGAGGCGAGGCTCGCGCAGCAGGGCCTGGCGTACCAGCTGCGCTTCACGCGCGAGCTGATCGACGCGATCCCCACGCCCATCTTCGTGAAGAACGTGGACGGCGAGTACCTGAGCGTGAACCGGGCCTGGGAGGAATTCATGGGCCTTTCCCGCGCGCAGGTGATCGGGCGCACGGCCTTCGACCTGGCCCCGCCGGAGGTGGCCGAGCGCTACCTGGGCCAGGAGCGCCAGGTGATGCAGACGGGGGCGAGCGTCACGGTGGAGGACACCGTGCTGAACGCCGCCAAGCAGACGCGGCACACGCTGCTCACCAAGTGCGCCTACCGCAAGGACGACGGGACGGTCGCGGGCATCATCGGCACCTTCGTCGACATGACCGCCGCGCGCATCGCGCAGAAGCAGATCCTGGAATCCAAGGAGGCGGCCGAGCGCGCCAACGAGGCGAAGAGCACCTTCCTCGCCAACATGAGCCACGAGATCCGCACGCCGATGAACGGCATCATCGGCATGACGCGCCTCGCGCTCGAGGGCCCGCTCGAGCGCGACCAGCGCCAGTACCTGGAGCTCGTGCAGACCTCGGCCGATTCGCTGCTGGGCATCATCAACGACATCCTGGACCTGTCCAAGATCGAGGCCGACCGGCTCTCGCTCGAGTCGGTGGAATACGCCCCGCGCGAGGTGGTGGGCGAGGTGGCGCGCCTGCAGGCCATGCGCGCGCAGCAGAAGGGCCTGGAGTTCGTGGTCGACGTGGGCGCCGGCGTGCCCGCGCGCCTGCTGGGCGACCCGATGCGCCTGAAACAGGTGCTGGTGAACCTGCTGGGCAACGCGATCAAGTTCACCTCCGCCGGCTACGTGGCGATCTCGATCGAGCGCGAGGCGGGCCCGCAGCCGCGCCTGCGCGTGGCGGTCTCCGACAGCGGCATCGGCATCCCGGAGGCCCGCCAGCGCGAGGTGTTCGAGGCCTTCTCGCAGGCCGACGAGTCGATCACGCGCCGCTACGGCGGCACCGGCCTGGGCCTCGCCATCTCCTCGCGCCTGGTCGCCCTCATGGGCGGGGCGCTCGAGATCAAGAGCTCCGTGGGCGTGGGCAGCTGCTTCTCCTTCACGATCCCGATCCGCGGCGAGTCGGCGGCGGCCCCGGCGCGCTCGCCCGCCTTCGACGGCAAGCGCGTGCTGGTCCTGGAGCCCAACGAGCTCACGCGCACGCAGCTTCGCCACCTCGTGGAGTACCTGGGCGCCACCTGCGAGTGCGCGGCCGACGCGGACGAGGCGCTGCGCCTGCTCGAGGGCGCGGCGATGCAGGAGAAGCCCTTCTCGCTGCTGCTCGCCGAGGCGGGCGCGGCGGGCGCCGAGCCCGGGCGGCTGCTGCGCGGCTTCGCGACGCCCCCGCGCCTCATCGTGATGCGGCCCATGGACACGCGCGGGGCGCCGCCCGGCGACGGCTCCGTCGGCCTGGTGCGAAAGCCCGTGCTGGACGAGAACCTGGTCGAGGAAGCCGAGCGCCTGTCGGGCCTGCGCGAGGCCCGCGGCCCCTCGCGCGCGGAGCAGCTCGCCCCGCTCGCCCCGGACCTGGCGGTGCTCGTGGCCGAGGACCACCCGGTGAACCAGCTGCTCATCCGGCGCCTGCTGGAGAAGGCCGGCTGCCGCGTCACCGTGGCGAACGACGGGCGCGAGGCGCTCGAGCTGGTGAAGGCGCGCCCCTTCGACGTGGTGCTCATGGACCTGCAGATGCCCGAGATGGGCGGGCTGGAATCCACGCGCAAGATCCGCGAGTACCAGGGCCCGCTGGGCCTTGCCACCCCCATCGTCGCGCTCACCGCGCACGCCCACGAAAGCGACCGGGCCATCTGCCTGGACGCCGGCATGAACGACTACCTCGCCAAGCCCGTGAACCCGCCCGAGCTCTACCGCGTGCTTTCGCGGTTCGCGCGGTCGGGTCCGCGGCCCGAGCCGGAGATTCCCGCCATGGCACCCACCCCCTCCGCCGCGCCCGCCGCGGCCGACCCGCCCCCGGGCACCGCCAAGCCGCACTTCGAGCGCGCCGCGTTCGAGGAGAGCATCGGCAACGATCCGCCGCTCTTTCGCAAGCTGCTCGACCTCTTCTTCGAGATCCAGCCCGCGCGCATGGACGACCTGGCCGCGCAGCTGGCGAAGGGCGATGCCGACGCGGGCAAGCGCACGGCGCACACCCTCGTGGGCTCCTTCCGCACGATGATGATGCCGGTGGCTGGCGACCTGGCGCACGAGATCGAGGCGCGCCTGAAGGAGGGCAAGCTCGACGAGGCCTGCGAGAGCTTCGGCCGGCTCAAGCCCGAGTTCGCCGCGCTGGTGGGCGAGCTCGAGGCGATCCGCGCCGTGCTGCCGGAGGCCGAGGCGTCCTAGGGCGCGTGTACACTGCGCCTGCATGGACCGGCCGACGCCCCTTCGCACCGCCCGATTAGCGCCCTAGCAGGTGCTCGCCGGGCGCTCGCCCGGCCGTTGCCCGGGTGGCGAAACTGGTAGACGCAGGGGACTTAAAATCCCCCACCCGCAAGGGAGTGTGGGTTCGAGTCCCACCCCGGGCACCACCTTCCGGCGCTCACTTGCGGGGCAGGCGCTGCACGCGCACCTTGAGCGGGCGCTTGGCGCGGTTCGCGAAGGCCGCGAGCTGGTCGATGAGCCCGTGGGTCATCACGGTTCCCTTGGCGAGCAGGCCAAGCGTGGGCAGGGTGCACAGGACGACCAGGCCCAGGAGGAGCGCCTGGATCGACGGTCGCCGGCGGGGAAGGGGGGTCGTGAGTTCCACGGCAGGAGTCTGCCCGCCGGCCCGGCCTGCCGATCGGGGGAAAAGAGCCGCTTCCGGGGCCCAATGGCGCCCTTCGACGAGGTACTGTCCGCTCTGGCGCGCCGAGAGGGGCCGGTGGCGAGCATGCCCGCCTTCAGGTCCTCGTAGTCGCTCACCGCGCACAGGATGCGCGCGCCCAGCGGGATGTGCAGGCCGCCCAGGTGGTCGGGGAAGCCCTCGCCGTTGAACAGCTCGTGGTGGGAGCGGATGAGGCGCGCCACGCCCGCGAGCGCCGGCAGGCGGGCGACGAAGGCCTCGCCCACCAGCACGTGCTTCTGCCAGGCGCCGTTCTCCTCGCGCGACATCGCGTTCACGGGCCGGCGCAGCAGCTCGTCGGGGAAGCCCACCTTGCCGATGTCGTGCAGCAGCGCGGCGATGAAGACCTCCTGCGCCTCGGCCTCGGCGAGCCCCAGGCGCGTGGCCACGAGCCGCGCCAGGCGGGCCACGCGCTGGTGGTGGTCGGCGATGGCCCCGTCGCGCAGCCCGCCGAGCTCGCCCAGGGCGACCAGGGTGTCGAAGTAGGTCTTCTTGAGCTGCGCATGCGCGGCCTCGGTCTCCCGCAGCGAGGCATCCAGCGCGGCCGTGCGCTCGGCGACGAGCCCTTCGAGCGCCGCGTTCTGGTCGCGCAGGCGGTCGCGGGCGCGCTTGAGCTCCAGGTGCGTGCGCACGCGCGCGAGGACGATCGAGGGCTTGATGGGCTTGGCGATGTAGTCGACGGCCCCCAGCGCGAGACCGCGTTCCTCGTCGGGCTCCGCGTCGAGCGCGGTGACGAAGAGGACGGGCACCTGGGCGAGGCCGGGCAGCTCCCGCAGGCGCGCGAGTACCTCGAAGCCGTCCATCGCCGGCATCATGATGTCGAGCAGCACGAGGTCGGGCGCGGGCACCGTGGCGGCGGCGCGCAGGGCCTGCTCGCCCGAACGCGCGGCACGCACGAGGAAGTGCGGCTGCAGAAGCGCGGCGAGCACCGCGAGGTTCTCGGGCTGGTCGTCGACGATCAGGACGGTGGGCGTGTCGTCGTTCATGGTGAGGCCTCCCGCGGTCGCGCCGGCCCGTCGAGCGAGGCGTCGCGGCCAGCCGCGCCGCCTCGTACTCGAAGGCGTCACGTGCCGCGACAGCTCGTCGTACCACGCGCCCAGGGCGGGGCGCAGGAGGGCCCGCGACCTCTTCAGCATGCGCTCGGCGCCCGTGTCGAACGCGGCGAGCCGCTCGGCCAGCCGCAGCAGCGACTGCCGGGCGGCTGCTGGCGGGGCGCCCTGGGCCGCCAGCGCCGCGGGCAAGGGCGCGGGCCTTCGCCGTGCCTCGACCGGGCCCGCGCCGGCCGGCTCGAGCCAGAGCGCGAGCCAGAAGGTGCTGCCGCGCCCCGGCTCGCTGCGCACGCCGACCTGCCCGCCGATGCGCTCGGCCAGGCGCCGGGCGAGGGCGAGCCCCAGGCCCATGCCCTCGTAGCGGCGCGTGGTCGTGTCGTCCAGCTGCTGGAAGGGCTGGAAGGCTCGCTCGGCGTCGGCCGGCGCGATGCCGATGCCGCTGTCGGCGACGCTGAAGCGCAAGTGCGCCCGGCCGGCGGCGTCCGAGGCGAGGCACTCGGCGCGCACGTGGATCGTGCCGCGCTCGGTGAACTTGGCGGCGTTGGCGGCGAACTGCGACAGGATGCGCGAGAGCACGGGCCCCTGCCCGCGCAACAGGGGCGCGATGGCCGGATCGATGTCGGCGGCGACCTCGATGCCGCGGCCGGCGCACAAGTGGCGCAGGGATCCCGTGACCTCGTCCACGATCGCGCGCGGGTCGAGGTCGGCCTCGGGCGCCAGGGGGGCCTCCTCGTCGGCGCGGGCATAGTCGACCACGCGATCGACGAGCCCCGCGAGGTTCTCCGAGGCGACGAGGACCTTGCGCGCGATGGCCCGCTGGGACGGCTCGAGGCCGGCGCCGGCGAGCAGGTGGGAGAAGCCCAGGATGGCATTGAGGGGCGTGCGCAGCTCGTGGCTCATCGTCGCGAGGAAGCGGCTCTTGGCGCGGCTGCCGCCCTCGGCGGCATCGCGCGCGCGCGCGAGGTCCTGGGCCACGGCCTCGAGCGCCCGGGTGCGCTCGGCCACGAGGTCCTCGAGCCGCTCGTTCTGCGCGTGCTCGGCGGCCTTCTGGTCGGCCAGCGCGCGATTGCCCTCCTGGAGCTCCCGGTTCTGCCGCGTGAGGGTGGTGTAGATGTCGACGAGCACCTTCGCGAGCGCGGCCGGGGCGGGGGCGATGTCCGCGCCGCTCGCGGTGGCGAAGGCGCGCTCCCCCGCTTCGCCGGCGCGGATCCGGCGCACCTGGCGGGCCATCGCCTGGTCCTCGCCCAGGATGTGCAGCACGAGCCAGCTCGCCAGGAAGGACAGCAGGCGCTCGCCGGAGGCGGGGAGGCCCTCGACCACTTCCCGCTTCATGCGCGCGAGCGTGCCGGCGAAGTCCGCGTGCGAGGCCTCGTGGTGCGCGCGCACGCGCCCGTCCACGCCGCACTCGCGCATGAGCGTTTCCTCGTCGCGGAAATGCGTGGCGGCGTAGCCGACGCGGGGCCCGAGCTGCGCCTCGGTCTCGGCCGCGGTGCGCCTGCCCGGGCGCGTGAGCCCGGGCGCGGCGCGGTTCACCAGGTCGATGAGCGCGCGGTGCTGCTCGTCCACGCGCTCGAGCCCCGTGACGAAGTGCGGGTTCCAGGCCATG
>JBGAOO010000121.1:0-9490 GCA_044221765.1 Usitatibacteraceae bacterium
GCACCGGCCAGGCGGCCATGGGCCCGTTCTACTGTCCCGGCGACGAGAAGGTCTACATCGACCTCTCGTTCTACCGCGACCTGAAGGACCGCTTCCGCGCGCCCGGCGATTTCGCGCAGGCCTACGTGATCGCGCACGAGGTGGGCCACCACGTGCAGAAGCTGCTCGGCATCTCCGCCAAGGTGGACGAGGCGCGCCGGCGCATGAGCGAGGTGGAGTTCAACCGCGTGTCCGTGCGGATGGAACTGCAGGCCGACTGCTTCTCCGGCGTGTGGGCGCACCACGCCAACAAGGCGCGCGGCATCCTGGAGCCCGGCGACCTGGAGGAAGGCCTCACGGCCGCGGCGGCGATCGGCGACGACCGGCTGCAGAAGCAATCGCGCGGCACGGTGGTGCCCGAGGCGTTCACCCATGGGACCTCGGCCCAACGCGTGAAGTGGTTCCGCGCCGGGTTCGACACGGGCAGCCTCAAGTCCTGCGACACCTTCGCCGCGCGCACGCTCTAGCCATCCGGCGCTTCCTTGCGCCCACTCAAGGCCGGCCGCGGGCGCGCCGATAAGATGGACATGGGCGCACGGCGATATCCCTCGCCGTGCGCAGGCCGCCCCACGAGGGCGGCCATCGAGGGCGATGCGCCCTTCGAGGAGCACCACCATGTTCGAGTTCTTCGACGGCCTTTCACGCTTCCTGCCGGCCTACACGCCGGAATTCACCGACCACTACCTGGACGAAGCCGGCAGCCTGGCCGAGCTCGAGGTGCGCGAGGCGCACCTGGAGCAGGCCAAGCGCGAGAGCCTGGACCTCGCCGACTTCCACTAGGGCCGGCCCCGGAAAGCCGAAGGGCCGCGCGAGGCGGCCCTTCGGGACGAGGCTGGCGAAAGGTGCCCTAGGCCTTCACTTCCGGTTCCACCGGCGGCAGGATCTCGCGGCTCGCGACGCTCGCGAGCTTCTCGCGGATGCGCGCGGACTTGCCCGAGCGGTCGCGCAGGTAGTAGAGCTTCGCGCGGCGCACGGCGCCGCGGCGCTTCACCTCGATCGAGGCGACGGCGGGCGAGTACGTCTGGAACGTGCGCTCCACGCCCTCGCCGCTCGACATCTTGCGCACGATGAACGAGGAGTTGAGGCCGCGGTGGCGGATGGCGATCACCACGCCCTCGTAGGCCTGCTCGCGCTTCTTGTCGCCCTCGACCACCTGCACCTTCACGATCACGGTGTCGCCGGGGGCGAATTCGGGGATCTTGCGCCCCAGGCGCGCGATCTCTTCCTGCTCGAGTTTCTGGATCAGGTTCATTCTGCTTTCCTTTCCGTTTCCGGCCCTTCGCGGGCCACTGCCGGCAGAGCAGCCCGGAGGCTGGTGCGCGGGGTTTGTTGTTCGACCGCTACTGCTGTTCCTGCCCTTGCTGCTCGCGCCGCGCCTCCTCGAGGAGCTTCGCGTCTTCCTTCGAGAGCGCCCGGCCTTCGAGAAGGTCCGGCCGCCTCGCCCACGTGCGCAGCAGCGCCTGCTTGCGGCGCCACCGCGCAATCGCGGCGTGGTTGCCGGACAGGAGCATGTCCGGCACCTTCTCTCCCTGCCACTCCTCCGGCCGCGTGTAGTGCGGCCAGTCCAGCAACCCGTCCGAGAAGGAATCCTGCGAGGCGCTCTGCGCGTCGTTCAGGCTTCCCGGCAGCAGCCGGATGATCGCATCCAGCACCACCATCGCCGGCAGCTCGCCCCCGGAGGTGACGTAGTCGCCGATCGACACTTCCCGGTCCACCTTGCGCCGGATGAGGCGCTCGTCGACCCCTTCGTAGCGCCCGGCCACGAGCACCAGGCCCGGGGCGGTCGCCATTTGCCTCGCCATCGCGTCCGTGAAGCGCTCGCCCTGGGGCGAGAGCAGCACGACCGGCGGTGCTGCCACCCCGGCGGCCGACTGCCTGGCCACCGCGGCATCGATGCACTGCTCGAGCGGCCCGGGCAGCATCACCATCCCCGGCCCCCCGCCGTACGGCCTGTCGTCGACCGTGCGGTGCGGGTCGTCCACGAAATCCCGCGGGTTCCACGCCCGGAAGCCGAAACGGCCTTCCTCCAGCGCGCGCCGCGTGATGCCGTGGCGGGTCAGCGCCTCGAACATCTCGGGAAACAGCGTGACCACGTCGACTTGCATCATCTAGACGTCGAACCCCGCTTCCCAGTCCACCGTGATGCGCTTCGCCTCGCGGTCGACCACCTTCACGTAATCCGCGACGAAGGGGATGAGCCGCTCCCTTTCGCCCTGCACCACCAGCACGTCCGAGCCGCCGGTGCGCATCAGGTCCTCCACCCGCCCGAGCGCCTCGCCCTGCAGGTTCACCACCGCGAGCCCGACCAGGTCCACCCAGAAGTGCTCGCCTTCCTTCGCTTCCCCGAGGTCTTCCCGGGCCACCGCCACGTCGACCCCCCGCAGGAGATCGGCGCCGTTCCGGTCGTCCACGCCCGCGAGCTTCGCGCTCACGGCCGCCGGGCGCACCTTGAATTCCTCGAGCCGCGCCGAACGCCATCCCGACTTGTCGCGAAGCCACCAGCGCGGGTGCGCCGCGAGGCCGTCGGGGGTTTCGGTGAAGGTGCGCAGCTTGACCCAGCCCTGGATGCCGAAGGGGCCCAGGATGCGCCCCATCACCACCAGCCGCGATTCGTCCCCCTCGAACGGGGAACCCGCGGGACTACTGGGCCGGGGCGGCGGCAGGCTGGGCGACGACTTGGGCCTTGCCACGCTTGACCAGCTTCTTCACCGCGTCCGAGGGCTGCGCGCCCTTCGAGACCCAGTAGGCCACGCGGGAGAGCTCGATGCGGAAGGGGGCCTCCGCGCCGGAGGCCTTGGGGTTGTAGAACCCCACCTTCTCGATGAAGCGACCATCGCGCGGCATGCGCGAGTCGGCGACGACCACGTGGTAGAAGGGGCGGTTCTTCGCGCCGCCGCGCGCCAATCGGATGACGACCATGCTTGGCTCCAATCCCGTTGAAAACGGGTAACGGTTGCGTTGAAAGGGCTCGCGGGCCTTCGGGCCCGAAAGCGGAAAAGCCTTGCATTATAAGGGGTTGGGGTTTCCCGCGCAACCCGGCCGTGGCGGGGGGCTAGAAGCGGAACTGGCCGTTCTTCGCGATCACCGCCAGCTCCACGTTGCGGTTGCCGTGGCGCTGGTCGGCGCCGAAGGTCACCACGTAGCCGCCCACGTCCACCGTCCCGAGCCCGTTCAGGGCCTTGTACAGGCTCTCGCGGGTGACTTCCTTGCCCGCGCGGCGCATCGCCTCGGTGAGCACCTTGGCGGCGATGCAGGCCTCGAGGTTGGTGTAGTTGAGCTCGGCGATGCCCGCCTTCCTGATCGCCTCGCCGCACTCCTTGATCACCGGCACCGTGGACTTGGCCGGGGGCGGCACGACGCCGGCCACCGACACGCCCACCGCGTCGGGCCCGGCGGCCTTCGCGAGCTGGCTGGGGCCCACGAACGAGAGGGAGGTGATGTTGTAGGGCTTGTTCGCGGCCTTGAGGCCGCGGATCACCTGCGTGGTGGTCCCGTAGAGCGTGGTCGCCACGACGATCTGCGGGTCGCTCTTGATGATCGCCTCGATCTGGGCTTTCTCGACGTCGGCGTTTCGCTTCACCTTCACGCCCACGGCCTTCTTGCCCGCCTTCTGCATGATGCGCTCGACGGTGGCGTAGTTCTGGTTGCCGATCTCGTCGTCGTAGTTCACGACCGTCACGCGGTCCACGCCCAGGCTCTTCCAGTGCTCGAGGATCTTCTCGAGCTCGTCGGCGTAGGAGGCGCGCATCACGAACACGAAGCTGTTCTGCTTGTGGATGGCGTCGGCGCCGGTGAACGGGGCGAAGAAGGGCACCTTCTTGTCCTTCACGACGGGCATCGCGTCCAGCGAGAGCGTGGCCGAGGCGAAGCCGAAGAGGGCGACGGCGCCGTTCTCGTTCACCAGCTTCACGGCGTTGGCGCCGGCGGTCTTGCGGTCGTTCTTGTCGTCGATCGAGACGAACTCGATCTGGCGCCCGCCGATGCCGCCCGCCTCGTTCACGCGCTTGAACCAGGCCAGGGCGCCGTCGCGGATGTCCTTGCCGATCTCGGCGTTGGACCCGGTGAGCGGCGCGGACTGGCCGATGACGATCTTGTCCGCCGCCAGGGCGGCGAGCGGAAGGGCGGCGAGCAATGCCGCGACGGCGTGCGCTTTGCGAAACATGGAATCCCCCGTGATTGTGCGGCCGCGCGGGGTGGTTGTTCTTGTTTCGCGGCCGGTGAGCCTGGACGAATACCTTGCACCGGCGTCCCGGCCCGGGTCAACTTCTGTCGCCCGGGCCCGACGAACGGTCGCGCGGCGCGGACGAGTGGCGGGGCCGGCGCCCCGGTCAGCGCATGCCCGGCAGCATGCCCTTCATGTTGCGCATCATCTTGCCGAGCCCGCCCGAGCGCATCATCTTCATCATCTTCTGCATCTGCTCGAACTGGGCGAGCAGGCGGTTCACCTCCTGCACCTGCACGCCCGCCCCGGCGGCGATGCGCCGCTTGCGCGAGGCCTTGAGCAGCTCGGGCTTCCGGCGCTCGGCCGGGGTCATCGCGTTGATGATGCCCTCGGTGCGGCGCAGCTGCTTCTCCTGCAGGTCGGGCGACTGGCTCGCGGCCTGGGTGAGCTGCGCGGGCAGCTTGTCCATCATCGCGGACACCCCGCCCATCTTCTTCATCTGCTGCAGCTGGGCCTTGAAGTCCTCGAGGTCGAAGTCCTTGCCCTTCTTGAACTTGTCCGCGAGCTTCCTCGCCTCGACCTCGTCGACGCTCTTGCGGGCCTCCTCGACGAGCGAGACGATGTCGCCCATGCCCAGGATGCGCGAGGCCATGCGCTCGGGGTGGAAGGGCTCCAGGCCGTCCATCTTCTCCGACACGCCCGCGAACTTGATGGGCGCGCCGGTGATCTCGCGCACCGACAGCGCCGCGCCGCCCCGGGAATCGCCGTCGAGCTTGGTGAGCACCACGCCGGTGAGCGGCAGCGCCTCGCCGAAGGCGCGCGCGACGTTGACCGCGTCCTGGCCCTGCATGGCGTCGACGACGAAGAGCGTCTCCACCGGCCGGACGGCCGCGTGGACCGCCTTCACCTCGGCCATCATGGCCTCGTCGATGGCCAGGCGCCCGGCGGTGTCGACGATGAGCACGTCGTGGTAGTGCTTCCTCGCCCAGTCGAGCGCGCCCAGCGCGATGTCCACGGGCTTCTGCGACGGGTCCGAGGGGTGCACGTCCACGCCCAGCTGCGCGCCGAGGGTCTTCAGCTGCTCGATGGCCGCGGGCCGGTAGACGTCGGCGGAGACCAGGAGCACCTTCTTCTTCAGGTCGTTCTTCAGCAGCCGCGCGAGCTTGCCGGCGCTGGTGGTCTTGCCCGCGCCCTGCAGGCCGGCGAGCAGGATCACCGCCGGCGGCGTGGTGGCCAGGTCGATCGCCGCGTTGGTGCCGCCCATGAGCGCGACCAGCTCGTCGTGCACCACGCCCACCAGGGCCTGGCCCGGCGAGAGGCTCTGGAGCACGTCCTGGCCGAGCGCCTTCTCCTTCACGCGCGCGATGAACGCCTTGGCCACGGGCAGGCCGACGTCGGCATCGAGCAGGGCGAGGCGCACCTCGCGCAGGGCCTCCTGGATGTTCTCTTCCGTGAGGCGCGCGTGGCCGCGCATCGTCTTGATGACGGAGGAAAGGCGTTGCGTCAGCGCATCCAGCATCGTCGGGAGTCCGGGGGTTTTGGTGTAGACTGAATCGCAAAAGAAATGCGCAATTCAATCCTCTATTTTAGCACCGCGGCCTGCTGGCTCGCCCTCGCGGCGATCGCCTGGCGGGCGGCGGGCGTCCCGGCAGGCGATTCGCGCGCCGCCCCGGCCTTCCGCGTCGAGGGCGCGCTGCTGCCGGTGGCGCTCGTGCTGCACGGGATGCTCGCCTACAACGGCATCCTCACCGACGACGGCCTGAACCTGGGCTTCGCCAACTCCATCTCGCTCATCGTGTGGCTCACGGCGGCGATCTACTGGCTGGCGAGCCTGGGCTACCCGGGCCTCGCGAGCATCCAGGGCCTGTGGGCGCCGATCGCCTTCCTGGCCGTGCTGCTGCAGGCCTTCCTGCCCTCGCACTACCTGGTGAATTACGCCGGCGACCCGGTCTTCACCCTGCATTTCGCCATCGCGATGCTCGCCTACAGCCTGTTCATCGTGGCCACGATGCACGCGGTGGTGATGCTCGCCGAGGTGCGCTGGCTGCACCGGGGCGTGCTGCCGCCGTTCCTGAAGAGCCTGCCGCCGCTGCTCGAGATGGAGGCGCTGCTCTTTCGCATCCTCTTCGCCGGCTTCGTGCTGCTCACGCTCACGGTGGTGACCGGCGTCTTCTTCTCCGAGCAGCTCTTCGGCCAGCCCTTCCGGCTCAGCCACAAGACGCTCCTGGGCCTGCTGTCGTGGCTCATCTACGGCACGCTGCTCGCGGGCCGCTACTTCCGCGGCTGGCGCGGCAAGTTCGCGGTGTACTGGACGCTCGGGGGGTTCGCGGCGCTCCTGCTTTCCTACGTGGGGTACCGGTTCGTCCTCGAGATCATCCTGAAGCGCGGCTAGGCGTGCGCGGCGGCGCGTGACAGAAGACATCTCCCTCGGCTGGCTGGTCGCCCTGCAGGCAACGCTGCTGCTCACCTCCGGGTTCTTCTCGGTATCGGAGACGAGCATGATGGCGCTCAACCGCTACCGCCTGAAGCACCTGGTGCGCGAGGGGCGGCGCTCGGCGCGCCTCACGCAGGACCTGCTCGCGCACACCGACCGGCTGCTCGGCGTGATCCTGCTGGGCAACAACCTGCTCAACTCGGCCTCCACCGTGGTCGCCACGCTCATCTGCGTGCGGCTCTTCGGCGAGGGCGAGGTGACGCTCGCCATCGCCACCACGGCCGTCACGTTCTTCATCCTCGTGTTCAGCGAGATCACGCCCAAGGTGATGGGCGCCGCCTTCCCGGAGGCGATCGCGCTGCCCTCCTCGTACGTGCTCACGCCGCTGCTGCGCATCGCCTACCCGGTGGTGTGGTTCGTGAACCTCTTCGTCCAGGGACTGCTGCGCGTGCTCTTCATCGACCCGAAGTCGGCGGCCGACGGGAGCCTGTCGATGGAGGAGCTGCGCACCCTCGTGCTCGAGGGCGGCAAGTTCATCCCCCCGAAGCACCAGTCGATCTTCCTGAACCTCTTCGAGCTGCAGGGCATGACGGTGGACGACACCATGACCCCGCGCGGCCTGATCGAGGGCATCGACCTCGAGGACGACATCGAGGACATCCGCACGGCCATCGCCACCGCCCACCACACGCGGCTCGCCGCGAGCCGCTCGACAAGGAGGGCATCCGCGCCATCCTGCGCGAGCCCTACTTCCTGCCCGAGGGCACGCCCCTGCTCGAGCAGCTCACGCAGTTCCAGGACCAGCTGCGCCACGTGGGGCTGGTGGTGGACGAGTACGGCGAGATCCTGGGCATCGTGACGCTGCAGGACATCCTGGAGGAGATCGTGGGCGAGTTCACCAGCCAGAAGCCGATGGGCGGGGGGCTCTTCCGCAGCGAGCCCGACGGCGCGGTGATCGCCGAGGGCGCCTGCCCGCTGCGAGTTCTCAACCGCAAGGCGGGCTTCCACTTCGCCCTGGACGGGCCCAAGACGATCAACGGCCTGGTGCTGGAGGCGCTCGAGACCATCCCCGAGCCGGGCACGGCGCTCGTGGTGAACGGCCACCCCGTGGAGATCCTGCAGGTGCACGACCGGATGGTGAAGGTGGTGCGCATCCGGGCGCGCAAGGCCCCGGCGGCCGCGCCGGCCCGCTGACGGGCGGCAGGGGCCGCGCCTAGCGCGGGAGATCGCCCGAATAGGCCGCGAGGAAGCGCCGGTCGATCCGGTCCTTCCAGCGCCACACCCACCGACCCTCGAAGCTGATCGGCCCGTAGACGCCGATCGCGTACTTGTCGCCGCACGCGAGCAGGGCGAGGAAGCGGCTGCGCGTCACGTGCCGCTCCAGGGGCCGGCCGTGCAGCGCCGCGAGCAGGTTGGCCGCGAGGGCGGGACCGGCGCGCACCGCGAAGACGCCGGCCTTGGCCCGCGGGTGGTCCACGCTGGTCGCGCAGTCCCCGGCGCCGAAGACCTCCGGCGAGGAGACCGACTGCATGAAGTCGTTCACCGCGAGGAAGCCGCGCTCGTCGGTGCGCAGGCCCGAGTCGCGGAAGAGCTCCGGCGCCGCCGCGCCCGCCACCCAGAAGGTCGCCTCGCTCGCGAACTCGATGTTGTCGCGCAGGCGCACGAAGCCCGGGCCGACCTCCGACACCTCCCCGTTCACGTGCGAGCCGATGTTGCGCTTGCGCGCCAGGCGCCTCAGGCGCGCGCGCACCGCGTCGCTGTACTCGGGCACGGGCACCGGCGCGTTGGTGATGATGCGCACGTGCGGGGCGGCCTTGCCGCACTCGCGCCGGAAGCGGTGGTCGATCGCGAAGGCGATCTCGATGCCCGCCGCGCCCGCGCCCACCACCGACACCGAGTTGACCTCGCCCCGCCGCGCCCGGTCGAGCACGCGCTCCCAGGCGTGCACGAAGCTCTCGAGCGGCCGCACGGGGATCGCGTGCTCGCGCACGCCCTTCGCCTGGCCGATGGCCGGCCGCGAGCCGATGTCGATCGAGAGCACGTCGTAGGGGACCACCGTGCCGTCGGCGCAGATCACCTCGCGCATCGCCGGGTTCACGAGCACCCCGGCCGAGCGCACCAGGCTCGCGCGCGCCCGCGTGGCGAGCGGGGGCAGCACGATGCCGCACTCGTCCAGCCCGTAGTGGCCGGCGAGGTAGCCCGGCAGCATGCCCGAGTACACCTGCATGTCCACGGGCGTGATGAGCGTCACGCTCACCGCGGAGTCGAGCGCATCGCCCAGCACCTTGAGCACGTGCACGTGCGCGTGCCCGCCGCCGAGCAGCACCAGGCGCTTCACGGCCCCGCCTCCAGGCGGAAATCGCCGAACCACGCCGTGACGCTCTCGCCCGTCTGGTCGGTGTCGTTGCCCGCCGCGATGCCGGTGACCCGCGGCATCGGCCGGGGCCACTGCGCGCCGAAGGCCGCGCGGAAATCGGCCTCGAGGTCGCGCGACTCGCTCGCCCACGCGCCCGCGGCGCCGCTGCGCAGCACCACGGTGCGCACGCGATCGGTGTAGGGATTCCACAGGCTCGTGCCCGCGGCGTGCCGGTTGTCCCACACGTAGCAGATCGCGGCCGTGGGGATCTCGCGGCCGTAGAGGGCGCGGGCGAGGAAGATCTTCACGCGCGCGGCGAAGGGCACCGCCTCCGCGGGCACGTCGAAGAAGACGTACACGCGCGCGGCGAAGTCGTCGCCGTCCTTGCGCTCGAGGTCCGCGCGCTCGACCACGCGGTCGACCTTCCAGCGCCAGGCGAGCCTCGCGCGCGCCGGCGCCGGGCCGGCGATCGCGAACGCCGCCGTGCCCGCCGCGGCCT
>JBGAOO010000122.1:0-9487 GCA_044221765.1 Usitatibacteraceae bacterium
GAGGCCGCTTCCGCGCCCAGGCCGATGGCGCCGAATGCGCCGAGCAGGCTCTCCAGGCCCATCCTGCCCTGCGCGCGAAGGAAGCCCACGACGGCGGGAACGAGCCCGGTTCGGCTCGCGCCGGGTTGCCCACCGACTCTCGCGGCCGCGAGTGAGAGGATATCCATGGAGACTAGGAGCGCTGCGCCTTCAACTGGTCGCGGATTTCGCGAAGCAGCAGCACGTCCTCAGGGGTCACCGGCGCCGGTGCGGCGGGCGCCTCGCTCTTCAATCGGTTCACCTGCCGGACCATCATGAAGATGATGAAGGCGAGGATCGCGAAGTTCACCAGCACGGTGAGGAAGTTGCCGTAGGCGAGCAGCGCCACGCCGGCCTTCTTGAGCTCGACGTAGGTCTGCGGGATGCCCGCCGGGCCATCGGCCAGCTTCAGGAAGTAGTTCGAAAAGTCGAGTCCCCCGAAAAGCCGGCCGACCACAGGCATGACGATGTCGCCGACGAACGAATCGACGATCTTGCCGAATGCCGCGCCGATGATCACGCCGACGGCGAGATCCATGACATTGCCCTTGACCGCGAATGCCCTGAATTCGGATGCAAAGCTCATATTGACCCCCTTGGAGAGCGAGGACGACACGGTCGTGTCGGCCTCGGCGCGGGCGCAAATTAACACCTTCGCCGGTGTGCAGGAGGGGTGATTACAACGCTTTACATTTATCGCGCAGGGAGCGCCGAGGCGTCCTATTCCCGCGAAAAGAACGTCCATGCCGCCAGGCAACACCAGCCGGCCATGAAGCAAACGCCGCCCACGGGCGCGAAGGGCCCCGGAGATGCACCGGAGACCGCGAGCCAGTAGAGCGCGCCGCAGAACAGGACGATCCCCGCGAGCAGCAGCGATCCCGCCAGCGCGAGCAGGCGCGAGGGAGCCGCCGTGCGCGCCATCGCGCCGACGATGACCACGCCCAGCCCATGCACCAGCTGATAGAGCACGGCCATCTGCAGCAATCTCAGGGCATCCGGGTGTGCGGCCCGGCCGGCGGCATGGGCGGAGGCGGCACCGATGGCGACGGCGAGGGCGAGGGCGAGCGCTCCCGCCGCAATGAGGAATCGTGACACGTCGGGTTCTCCATCCGGAAGCTGCGCTGGCCGGTGGCGCAAGAGCCGGTACCACGCCGGCCGGATTCACGATTATGCGCGCGCGCCCGGCGGAACGTGCCGCGCGGACGCCTCACCGCCCGGCGACATACGTGATCGACACCGAGCGGAAGCGGTTGTCGTAGATGGCGAGGTTCGCGAGGTTCCGGCCCCAGGAGAAATCCAGGCGAAGCGAGGCGCCTTCGCCCAGTTCGCGCGCCACGCCGAAGTCCACGCCGTAGAAGCGATCTCGCCGCGCGGCAAGTCCCTCGAACGCCGCCTCGCGAAAGCGCGAGCGCAGCGCCATGAGGCCGAACGACCATTCCAGGCCCGCCGCGCGCACGTCGAACCCCAGGCGCGCGAAGAGGCCCCGGCTCGAGAGATCCTCGAAGCCATGGGCGTTGTCCACGCGGCCGTAGCCGGCCTCGACATCCAGGCCCTTGATCCCCGGCATCGGATCGTTCCAGTGGCGGTGCACGAGCACCGATGCCGCGCGCGCATCGAGATCGGCATAGGCCCCGGCATGCCGTTGCCGGTTGAGATCGGCGATCACGGCCCAGTGCCCTTCATCGCCCTGTCCCGCGGCGAGATCCGCGCGCAGGCCGGCCGAGTCGCGAAAGCGCTCGCCCGCGACCCAGAGGCGCCCTGCCGAGGGGCCCACCCCCAGCGAGGCGCCGGCGAACGGGTGCCTGAGCACGGCCTCCACGCTCGCCGCACCCTGGTCGAGATCGCGCGCGCGCGGGGCGCGCTTCCAGTCCGCGCGTGCCGAAAGGGCAAGCGTCGTGCTTTCCGCAATCGTCCAATCCGCCAGCCCCGAGCCCGCCAGGCGGCCGAAGCTGCCGGCCAGGCGCGTGATGCCGTCGACGAGGACGAGCGGTCCGTTCGGGTCGATGCGAAGCAGCGGCGAGGACAGGTCGTCGCGACCGACCGAGGCCTCGAGCGAATACGGCGATGCCGGCGATTGCGCGCCGGCCCCGGCGGACATGGCGAGCGCGACCAGGAGGCCGGCCAGCCGGCCCCGCGTCGCGGCGCTCAGACGCCCTTGCGGCAGACGGTCTGCCACACGTTGACGCCGTTCACGCTCGACACGAGGACGTAGTAGCACTTGACGCCGCCACCGACGCTGTAGGAGAGCTGGCGGGCAGCGGCTTCGCCGGCCAGGAACGTCGAGCCGAGGCTCGCGGCGAAGAGGCAAAGGGTGATCTTGGCGAGGATGCGGCGGGACATGGCAGGACTCCTGTAGAGGTTGTTGGCGCGGCCCTCGACGAAGGCCCGCGGCCATTCCTCTTGCACCTCCCGTGCCAGCCGGACGGAAAACTCCAAGCGCTTGGTTCCCAAGGAGTTTCCAGGCGACGCCCGGCTCCGCCGCGAAGGCCGTGTGGGGCGAATCCCCCGGTCGTGGGGGAAATCACCCGCCGGAAGGCCCCTTGGCGACGAATCAGGCTTTCGGCGCCTCGTGCGACTTGAGCAGGAACGCGCCCAGCGCGGGGAGCAGGAAGAGCGCGCCCAGCGCGTTCAGGAAGAACATGAACGCGAGCAGGATGCCCATGTCGGCCTGGAACTTGAGGGCCGACATCGCCCAGGTGCCCACGCCGATGGTCATCGTGACCGCCGTGAAGACCATCGCGGTGCCGCGCTCCTTGAGGGCGTCGAAGAAGGCGTCGGCGAGGCTCTTGCCCTCCTCCAGGTGCACCTCGATCCGGTCGTAGAGGTAGATGCCGTAGTCGACGCCCACGCCCACGCCCAGCGCGATGACCGGGAGCGTGGAGACCTTGAGCCCGATCCCCAGCAGGGGCATGAGCGCCTCGCACAGCACCGACACCAGCGCGAGCGGCACGAGGATGCAGAGCGTCGCGCGGAAGCTGCGGAAGGTGACCATGCACATGGCGAGCAGCGCGCCGAAGATCGCGAAGTTCATCTCCCAGCGGGCGGAGTCCACGGCCTCGTTCGTGGCCGCCATCACCCCCACGTTGCCGGTGGCGAGCTTGAACTCGAGCTTGTCCGAGTTGGCGCCCGCGGCGAACTCCTTCACGTTCGCCACGAGGGAGGCGATCGTCTCGCCCTGCTGGTCCGTGGTGAAGACGAGCACCTGCATCGCGCTGCAGTCCGGGTTCAGCAGGCCCGTGGCGGTGTCGATGGGCGTCACGCTCTGCGCCATCACCTGCGGGTCGCGCGGCAGCTGGCGCCACTTGAGGTTGCCCTCGTTGAACCCGGCGTTCACGTTCCTCGCGAGGCCCGGCAGCGAGATGACCGACTGCGTGCCCGGCGCGTTCTGCATGAACCAGTCGAACTTCTCGATGACGGACATGATCTCGTAGGAGGTGCACGCGCCCTGCACGTTCTTCGTCTGCGCCACGATGCCCAGCGTGTTGGTGCCCATCGCGAACTTCTCGACGATCTTCGCGTTGTCCGTGTTGTAGCGCGACTCCGGCCGCAGCTCCGGCACGCCGATCCCGTAGTCGCCCACCTTGAGGTTGTGCGCGCCGATCACGCCGACCACGAGGACGACCGCGGACACCCCGATGATGAGGCCGGCCTTGCCGCGGTCCACGCAGCCCGAGGCCACCCGCCAGACGCGCTCCACGCGGCTTTCCTGGAAGGCCTCCTGCGTCGCCGCGCCCCGCGTGATGTGCAGGTGCGAGAGCAGGATGGGCAGCAGCATCTTGTTGGTGATGATCATCCAGGCCACGCCCAGCGAGGCGGTGATGCCCAGCTCGCGCACGATGTCGATCGGGATCAGCATGATCACCGCGAAGCCCAGCACGTTGGTGAGCAGCGCCAGCGTGCCCGGGATGAAGAGCCGCGCGAAGGACCGCTTGGCCGCGAGCAGGCTGTCGGTGCCGGCCACGACTTCCCGCTCCCAGGTCTTCGCCATCTGGACGGCGTGCGAGACGCCGATGGAGAAGATGAGGAAGGGCACCAGG
The DNA here is from genome assembly GCA_044221765.1 of Usitatibacteraceae bacterium. GTDB lineage: Bacteria > Pseudomonadota > Gammaproteobacteria > Burkholderiales > Usitatibacteraceae > FEB-7. The sequence continues at coordinate 4,056 of JBGAOO010000122.1, forward strand.
ATCGACAGCGGGTCGATGCCGTAGCCCAGGATGGGCAGCGTGCCGAGCAGCCACAGCACCGGCATCATCGCCACCGCGAGCGCGACCAGCGTGAGCTTCACGTCCTTCACGAACCACAGCATGAGGCCGGCGGTGATCACGAAGGCGATGCCGAAGAAGGTGAGCACCCCGCGCGCGCCCTCGCGGATGTCGCCCACCGCCTTCGCGAAGCCGATGATGTGCACCGAGTGCTTGCCGCTCTCGTACTTGGCGCGCAGCGCCTCGAGCTTCGCGGAGACGTCGAAGTAGTTCAGGCGCTGGCCGGTCTGCGGGTCGATCTCGAGGAGCCCGGCCGTGACGAGGGCGCCGGTGAAGTCGGTGGCGACCGTGCGGCCGATCTCGGCCGACTTCTGCACGTTCGCGCGCACCTGCTTCAGGTCCGCGTCGGTGCCCTGGAAGGTGGCCGGGATCACGTTGCCGCCGGAGAAGCCCTCCTCGATCACCTCGATGAAGCGCGTGTTGGGCGTGAAGAGCGACTTGACCGACGGGCGGTCCACGCCGTTCAGCAGGAACACGTCGTCGGTGAGGGCCTTCAGCTTGCCCAGGTATTCCTTGTTGAAGATGTCCCCGTCCTTCTGGACGATCGCCACCGCCACTCGGTTGGCGCCGCCGAACACCTTCTCGTAGTCGCGGTACACCTGCATGTACGGGTGCTTGAGCGGCACCATCTTGTTGAAGCCCGCGTCGACCACCAGGCGCGTGGCCGAGGCGGCGAAGAGCACCGTCATCAGCGAGAAGACGATGAGGAGCGTGCGCCGGTGGCCGAAGACGAAGTCGGAGACGGCGCGTATCAGGGCGTCGAGGTTCATCGCGGCGCCCCTATCGCTTCGCCGAGGGCAGGGTCACCTCGCGGGCGCCCGCCTCCCCGATGAGGAGGACCGCGTTGGCGTCCCCGAGCAGGGCCTTGGAGTAGGCCTTCGTGCTTCCCGTGGCGAGCGGCACGAACGACTGGCCGTTGTCGCGGCTCACGAGCACCGTGCCGCCGGCGCCGGCGATCACCAGTCCCCCGTCGGGCAGCTTCGAGCCGCCCATGAGCGTCGCCACGGAGGCGTTGTCCACCGCCTTCCAGGTCTTGCCCGAATCCGTGGAGCGGAAGATGCGCCCGCGCAGCCCGAAGGCGACCACCGCCCCGTCGTCGGCCACGAGGCCCCCGAAGAGCGAGCCGCGATAGGGCGAGGGCACCGGCGCCCAGGTCTTGCCGGCATCGGCCGAGAGGAGGATGGTGCCCGCCTCGCCCAGGATGACCAGGCGTCCCTCGGCCAGGCGCACGAAGGCGTTCAGGTGCTTGTCGTCCTCGATCACCTTGCGCGGGTTCCAGCTCCGGCCCCCGTCCTGCGTCTCGAAGAACGCGCCGTAGGCACCGATCGCGAAGCCCCGTTCGCGATCCACGAAAAGCACGTCGAGGAAGGGTCGCTGCTCCGCCGGGGCGGAGAACTGCTGCGTCCAGGTGTCGCCGCCGTCGGCGGTCGCGAGGATCGTCGAGTCGTGCCCCACGGCCCAGCCGGTCTTCGCGTCGACGAACTCCACGGCGGTGAGCAGGGTCGCGGCGGGCGACTTGGCCCGCTTCCAGTTGCGGCCGTTGTCGTCGGAAAGGACGATGTACCCCCGGTCGCCCACCGCCACGACGCGGCTGCCCTGGTGGGTGGCGTCGATGAGCAGCAGGCGCTCCATCGTGACCCTGGGCAGGGGACCGGATTCGGGCAGGATCGCCGCCGGGGGCGCCGCGCGGGCCGCCGTGAGTACCGCGAGCGCGAGCGCCGCGGCTGCCGCCTTCATCTTGTTCATGTCGCCCTCTTCCGGAAAAACGAAGGGGCAATCCCGGCGCGCCAGGCGCGCGGAACTGCCCCCGGCCGGCACCGGGCCGGCACCGGCCCTAGCGCGTGCCGAGCGCGCGCAGGCTGTTCGGCGCGTAGTCCGCGCCGGTGCGCTTGATCGGCTCGTAGATCTTGGTTTCCTCGTTGCGCAGGCCCATCGCGATGTACCGGCCCGACTGCAGGTCGTTGTGGACCTCGATCGTGCCGAAGAACATCGGGACGTTGTACCAGTTCTCGTTGTGCTGCTCGGAATAGCGCCAGAGCTCGCCGCGACCGTCGTACTTGTCGGTGGCGACGACCGCCCAGCTGTCCTCGTCGATGAAGAAGACGCGCTTGGCGTAGATGTGGCTCGTACCCGGCTTGAGCGTGGCCTCCACCACCCAGACGCGGTGCAGCTCGTAGCGCGCGAGGTCCTGGTTCATGTGGCCCGGCTTGAGCACGTCGGTGTACTTGAGGTTCGGCGCCGTCATGCGGTAGGAGTTGTACGGGATGTACATCTCCTTCTTGCCGACCAGCTTCCAGTTGTAGCGGTCGGTGGCGCCGTTGAACATGCCGAAGTCGTCGTTGGTGCGCAGGCCATCGGCCGCGGTGCCCGGGTTGTCGTAGGCGACGTTGGGCGCCAGGCGCACGCGGCGCTGGCCCGGGTTGTACGTCCAGGCCGAGCGCGGCTCCTTGGCCTGGTCGACGGTCTCGTGCACGAGCAGGATCTGGCCGGCCAGGCGCGCGGGTGCCGTGGTGCTCTGCAGGTAGTTCAGCACCTTGTTGGGCTCGCGGTCCTTCACGGGCTTGGAGCAGTTGCCGTAGGAGAAGTCGTACTCGTACTCGAACTTCACGATCGCGTAGTCGCCCGTGCGCGTGACGGCCGCCTGGGCCCAGTTCTGCGCGAAGGTGTCGCCGCGATAACGCAGCGTGGAATTCCAGATGGCCTCGTTGCCGTCCTTCGGGATCGGGAACGGGATGCCGCCGGTGCAGCCCACCACGCCGTTGCCGCCGGGGGCGAGCTTCGCCTTGGCGGCGCACTCCTTCGTCTCGGCGTAGTGGCAGGCCGGGAACGAGGCGGTGCGGCGGGTCGGGTAGACGATCATCTTGTAATCCGGGTACTTCTTGAGCATCGCCATCTGGCCGGCGGTGAGCTGGTCCTTGTACTTGTCCGCCGTCTTGCCGTCGATGGTGAAGAGCGGCTTGTCGGCCGAGAACGGATCCGGGTACTGGCCGCCGGGCTTGTAGCCCGCGGCCGGCTTGGTGATCCCGCCATCCCAGGCCGGGATGGTGCCGGCCGCGTTGGCGGCCTTCTCCGCGCCCACCGGCGTGAGCGTGGTGCCGAGCTTGGCGAGATCGGCGGCGGACAGCTCCGCGGCCGCGGGAAGCGCGAACACGGCACCCACGGCGAGCAGCACCGAGGCCTTCTTCGTGGTGGCGAACATGGTGAATCTCCTCCTCATTATGTTTTTCGGGCGCGTCGACAGGGGCGCCCGGGCGCCCCCGCCGCGATCAGAACGAGTAGCTCACGCTGACGGAATAGAAGTCCCTGTCCTTGAGCGGGTTCGCCGCCGAGCAGAAGCTCGGGTTCTGCCCGGGCGTCACGACGCTGCCCGTGGGCGGCACGTCGGTGCCGCAGTAGGCCCGCCCGCCCGTGTATCCCGTGTACTGCATGTCGACCAGCCACTTGCGCTGGTAATCCCAGGTGGTGCCGATCGAGAGGGACTTGGCGCCCTGGTTGAAGGTCGGGCCCACGCCATGCATGTCGTGCGACCACGCCAGGCGCGGCGACAGGTTGCCGCCGAACAGGGCGTTGTTGTACTCGAGGCGGCCCACGACGCGATAGCCCCACGAGCTGTTCGTGAGGAAGCCGTCGGTCTGCGTCGAGAAGGCGCCCGAGAGCTGGGCGCCGAACGCGGTGGCCGGCAGGAAGACCGCCGGGCCGTTGAACTTCACGTCGGTCGGCAGGCCGTGGAAGTAGGTGATCCCGACCTCGCCCACGAGCACGAGCTGCTCGGCGCCCAGGACGTTGGGCTCGCTCTTGGTGCCCGTCATCTGGAACTGGCTCGCCTTCAGGCGCCGGAAGCCCTGCAGGTAGGAGCCGTCCGGGATGAGGGCCGCGGCGGTGGCGCCGGCGGGCGCGCCCGGGATCTGCGTGAAGCCGGTGATGAGGTTGGGCAGGCCCAGGGCGGCGAGCAGCAGCTCGGGCGTGGCGTACTGCACCGGGAGGTTGGACCGGTACGAGTACTCGCCCTGCAGGGCCACGCCCATCGGGCCCTGCGTGTTGAAGCTCACCCCGAACATCTTGATGTCCTCGGGGAACTCGGCGAAGTACGTCGCCGTGCCGGTGTGGCAGAGCGAGCGCAGCGCAGCCTGCCCGCAGATCGGGGTGATGAGCGGACCGCCGGTGAGCACCGAGCTCGCCGTGCCCTTCACGCCCGAGAAGAGCGGGATGCGGCTGTGGTAGTTCATGTAGTACAGGCCGAACTCGGTGTTGTTCAGCTCCGGCGCGAGGTAGCGCAGCGCGAGGCCGAACTGGCCGTTGTCGCTCGGGTTCCTGTCCGCGGCGCGCGGCGCCCAGACGGAGGCGGCCGGATCGAACGGGCCATACAGGGCCGAGGCGGCGGTGCCCAGGGTGGGCACGTTGGGCGGCACCGGGTTCGACGGGGACGTGTGCTGGTCGCGGCGCCGGCCGAAGGAGAGGATGACGCGCGTCGAATCGTCGGAGGCGAAGTCGTTGTTCGAGAAGTACGTGCCGCGCGGGTCGATGCGGATCTTGTCGTGGTTGGTGAGGTAGAACCCCTCGAAGCTCGCGTTCTTGGTGAGCTCGAAGTTGCCCCACAGGCCGGTGGTCGGGATGAAGGCCTCCTTCAGCTCCGAGCCGGGGATGCGCAGCTTCGACAGGTCCACCGGGTTGATCACGTTGATGCCGTTCGGGATGAAGGTGCTCTCGCCCCAGCTGATCACCTGGCGGCCCGCGCGCAGGCGCAGGTTCTTGCCGCCCGGCTCGAAGGCCGCGCTCACGAATCCGTCCAGGCCCACGTAGTCCTTGCCCACGCGGTCCTTGGCGGTGTCGCCGAGCTTGTCGCTGTTGGCGTTCGTGAAGTCGTAGTAGGCCGTGCCGCGGCCGAAGAAGCCGAACTTGCCGTACTTGAGCTCCACGTCGGCCGTCGCCTTCGCGATGTTGGCGAAGGGCTTGTTCTTGTCGTAGTTGAGGTTGCCGTCGTCCTCGTTCACCGAACGGGAGTAGCCGCCGTTCGCGATGCCCACCAGCCACGGGTCGCGCACGTTGGCGCGCACGGACAGGCCATAGGACAGGGTGGTGTCCACGCTTCCCGTGAGCCCGTTGTCCATGGCGAACTGGACCGCGAGCACCGGGCCGGCGCCCGCGAGCGCCAGCGCGAGCACGAGGGGTTTGAGCGTGGTTCGGATGGCGGGTCTCATGAGGCGTTTCTCCTGGTGGTCTCGTTGTTCAGGCGGCACGGGAAAGGCGGGCCGGAAGTGGGGCTATTGTCGTGAATGGCGGCCAAAAAGACAATGCGGCGGTGCAGCGAATTCTCCCCGGGAAACAGGGGCTTGCCGGGGGCGGCGCGAACCGCC
>JBGAOO010000123.1:0-9536 GCA_044221765.1 Usitatibacteraceae bacterium
CTACCAGCAGGTGCGCGGCCTGGGCGGCTTCGTGCGCTCCACCTGGGACGAGGTGAACGAGATCGTGGCCGCGGCCAACGTCCACACCATCAAGCGGCACGGCCCGGACCGCATCATCGGCTTCTCGCCCATCCCGGCGATGTCGATGGTGAGCTACGCCGCGGGCTCTCGCTACCTGAGCCTCATCGGCGGCGTGTGCATGAGCTTCTACGACTGGTACTGCGACCTGCCCCCGAGCAGCCCGCAGGTCTGGGGCGAGCAGACCGACGTGCCCGAGTCGGCCGACTGGTACAACTCGACCTACATCATCGCCTGGGGCTCCAACGTGCCCCAGACGCGCACGCCGGACGCGCACTTCTTCACCGAGGTGCGCTACAAGGGCGCCAAGACCGTCGCGGTGACGCCGGACTACTCCGAGGTCGCCAAGCTCGCCGACATCTGGATGCACCCCAAGCAGGGCACCGACGCGGCCGTGGCGATGGCCATGGGGCACGTGGTCCTCAAGGAGTTCTACTTCCCGGGCGAGGGCCGCCAGCGGAGCGCCTACTTCGACGACTACGTCCGGCGCTACACCGACATGCCCATGCTCGTGCTGCTCAAGGAGCACACGCTGCCCACGGGCGAGGTGGTGATGGTGCCCGACCGCTACGTGCGCGCCTCGGACTTCAACGGCCGCCTGGGCCAGGCCAACAACCCGGAATGGAAGACGGTCGCCTTCGACGAGCAGGGCAAGGTCGTGCTGCCGCACGGGGCCATCGGCTTCCGCTGGGGGCCCGACGGCCGCGCCGACGAGGGCCAGTGGAACCTCGAGGCGAAGGAGGCGCGCCACGGCCAGGACGTGAAGCTCCAGCTCTCGGTGCTCGAGGGCCGCGACCCGGCGACCGAGACCGCGCTGGTGGGCTTCCCCTATTTCGGGGGCATCGCGAGCGAGAATTTCCCGAACAACGTGCAATCGGACGTGCTCCTGCGCACCGTGCCCGTGCGGCGCATCCCGCTGGGCAAGGCGGGCGAGGCGCGCGAGGCGATGGTCGCCACCGTCTTCGACCTGCAGGTGGCCAACTACGGCATCGCCCGCGGCCTGCTCGGGGAGCTGGCGGCCGCCGACTACGACGACGACACGCCCTACACGCCGGCCTGGCAGGAGAAGATCACCGGCACCCCGCGCGAGCAGCTCGTCACGGTGGCCCGCCAGTTCGCCGAGAACGCGCACCGCACGCAGGGCAAGTCGATGGTGATCATCGGCGCGGCCATGAACCACTGGTACCACAGCGACATGAACTACCGCGGCGTCATCAACCTGCTGATGCTGTGCGGCTGCATCGGCAAGAGCGGCGGGGGCTGGGCGCACTACGTGGGCCAGGAGAAGCTGCGCCCGCAGACGGGCTGGACGGCGCTCGCCTTCGCGCTCGACTGGATCCGCCCGCCGCGCCAGATGAACAGCACCAGCTTCTTCTACGCGCACACCGACCAGTGGCGCTACGAGAAGCTCGGCATGGAGGAGGTGGTCTCCCCCCTCGCCGACAAGGCGATCTACGGCGGCAGCATGATCGACTACAACGTGCGCGCCGAGCGCATGGGCTGGCTGCCCTCGGCGCCGCAGCTGCAGACCAATCCCCTGCAGGTCGTGCGCGACGCGCAGGCCGCCGGGCTCGAGCCCAAGGCGCACGTGGTGAAGGCCCTGCAGGACGGCTCGCTCCGGATGAGCTGCACCGACCCGGACCACCCCGACAACTGGCCTCGCAACCTCTTCGTGTGGCGCTCGAACCTGCTGGGCTCTTCCGGCAAGGGTCACGAGTACTTCCTGAAGCACCTGCTGGGCACGAGCAACGGCGTGCAGGGCAAGGACCTGGGCCGGGAGGAAGCGAAGCCGACGGAAGTGGTCTGGCACGAGCACGCCCCCGAGGGGAAGCTCGACCTGCTGGTCACGCTCGACTTCCGCATGAGCACCACGTGCCTGTACAGCGACATCGTGCTGCCCACGGCCACCTGGTACGAGAAGAACGACCTCAACACGAGCGACATGCACCCGTTCATCCACCCGCTCTCGGCCGCGGTGGACCCGTGCTGGCAGTCGCGCAGCGACTGGGAGATCTACAAGGGCTTCGCGAAGAAGTTCAGCGAGGTGTGCGTGGGCCACCTGGGCGTGGAGCGCGAGGTGGTGCTCCAGCCCCTCCTGCACGACACGCCCGGCGAGCTGGCGCAGCCCTTCGAGGTGAAGGACTGGAAGCGCGGCGAGTGCGACCTGGTGCCGGGCAAGACCGCCCCGAACATCGTGGTGGTCGAGCGCGACTACCCCAACGTGCACAAGCGCTTCACCGCCCTGGGCCCGCTCATGGGCAAGGCGGGCAACGGCGGCAAGGGCATCGGCTGGAATACCCAGACGGAAGTTCGCCAGCTCGGCGAGCTGAGCGGGCTGGTCACCGCCGAGGGCGCCACGAAGGGCATGCCCCGCATCGAGTCGGACATCGACGCGGCCGAGGTGGTGCTCATGCTCGCCCCCGAGACCAACGGCCACGTCGCCGTGAAGGCCTGGCAGGCCCTGGGCAAGCAGACCGGCCGCGACCACACGCACCTCGCCATCCACCGCGAGGACGAGAAGATCCGCTTCCGCGACATCCAGGCGCAGCCGCGCAAGATCATCAGCTCGCCCACCTGGAGCGGCATCGAGAGCGAGACCGTCTCCTACAACGCCGGCTACACCAACGTCCACGAGCTGATCCCCTGGCGCACCCTCACCGGCCGCCAGCAGTTCTACCTCGACCACCCGTGGATGATCGCCTTCGGCGAGGGCTTCTCGAGCTACCGCCCGCCGGTGGACCTGAAGACCACGGCCGGCATCCAGGGCGTGAAGCCCAACGGCAACCCCGAGATCGCGCTCAACTTCATCACCCCGCACCAGAAGTGGGGCATCCACTCCACCTACACGGACAACCTGCTCATGCTCACGCTGAGCCGCGGCGGCCCCTGCGTGTGGATCAGCGAGGACGACGCGAAGCGCGCCGGCATCGTCGACAACGACTGGATCGAGCTCTTCAACGTGAACGGCGCCATCGCCGCGCGCGCGGTGGTGAGCCAGCGGGTGCGCCCGGGCATGGTGATGATGTACCACGCGCAGGAGAAGATCGTGAACACGCCCGGCTCCGAGATCACGGGCGCGCGCGGGGGCATCCACAACTCGGTCACCCGCATCGTCCTCAAGCCCACGCACATGATCGGCGGCTACGCGCAGCTGAGCTACGGCTTCAACTACTACGGGACCATCGGCACCAACCGCGACGAGTTCGTGGTCGTGCGCAAGATGAACCGCGTCGACTGGCTCGACACGCCCGTGGCCAACGAGCTGATCATCCCCGTCCAGGCCCAGGGAGAAGTCGCATGAAGATCCGCGCCCAGATCGGCATGGTGCTCAACCTCGACAAGTGCATCGGCTGCCACACCTGCTCGGTCACCTGCAAGAACGTGTGGACGAGCCGCCCGGGCATGGAGTACGCCTGGTTCAACAACGTGGAGACCAAGCCGGGCATCGGCTACCCGAAGGAGTGGGAGAACCAGGACAAGTGGAACGGCGGCTGGGTGCGCCGGGCCGACGGCGCGATCGAGCCGCGCCAGGGCGCGAGGTGGAAGCTGCTCATGCGCCTGTTCGCCAACCCCAACCTGCCCGAGATCGACGACTACTACGAGCCCTTCACCTTCGACTACGGGCACCTGCAGTCCGCCCCCGAGATGAAGGCGACGCCCACGGCGCGCCCCAGGAGCCTCATCACCGGCAAGCAGATGGACAAGATCGTCTGGGGCCCGAACTGGGAGGAGATCCTGGGCGGGGAGTTCGCCAAGCGCGGCAAGGACCGCAACTTCGAGGACATCCAGAAGGACATCTACGGGCAGTTCGAGAACACCTTCATGATGTACCTGCCGCGCCTGTGCGAGCACTGCCTGAACCCGGCGTGCGTGGCCTCCTGCCCCTCCGGCTCGATCTACAAGCGCGAGGAGGACGGCATCGTCCTCATCGACCAGGACAAGTGCCGCGGCTGGCGCATGTGCGTGAGCGGCTGCCCGTACAAGAAGATCTACTACAACTGGAAGAGCGGCAAGGCCGAGAAGTGCATCTTCTGCTACCCGCGCATCGAGGCGGGGCAGCCGACGGTGTGCAGCGAGACCTGCGTGGGCCGCATCCGCTACCTGGGCGTACTGCTCTACGACGCCGACCGCATCCAGCAGGCCGCGAGCGTGGAGCACGACCGCGACCTCTACCAGGCGCAGCTGGACATCTTCCTGGACCCCTCGGACCCGAAGGTGATCGCCCAGGCGCGCGAGGACGGCATCCCCGACCACTGGATGGAGGCCGCGCGCAGGAGCCCCGTCTACAAGATGGCGGTCGACTGGAAGGTGGCGCTGCCGCTGCACCCGGAATACCGCACGCTGCCGATGGTGTGGTACGTGCCGCCGCTCTCGCCGATCAGCGCGGCCGCGAACGCCGGCCACCTGGGCGACAACGGCCAGATCCCGGACGTGAAGCAGCTGCGCATCCCGGTGAAGTACCTGGCGAACCTGCTGACCGCAGGCGACACCGCGCCCGTGGAGCGCGCCCTGGAACGCATGCTCGCGATGCGCGCCTTCCAGCGCGGCAAGCACGTGGACGGCGTGACGGACGAGGCGGTGCTCCGGCAGGTGGGCCTCACCGCGGCCGAGGTCGAGGACATGTACCAGGTGATGGCCATCGCCAACTACGAGGACCGCTTCGTGATCCCGACCACCCACCGCGAGTACGCGGAGAACGCCTTCAACGTGCGCGGCGGCTGCGGCTTCAGCTTCGGCAACGGCTGCTCCGAGGGCACGGGCGAGACGAGCCTGTTCGGCAGCGAGAAGAAGCGCACGATCCCCATCCGGGCGGAGATCTGACCATGTTCGCCACCGAGAAGCCCCGCACCCTGAGGAAGAGCCTGCGCGTGCTCTCCGCGCTCCTCGCCTACCCGGACGCCGCCCTGCGCGCGCACCTGCCCGAGATGCGCGCGCTGCTGCGCGAGGAACGTGCGCTCTTTCCCGAGCGCCGCGCCGAGATCGAGGCGCTGATGGAATCCCTCCAGCGCCCCGACACGCTCGCGGTCGAGGCGGACTACGTCGAGCTCTTCGACCGCGGCCGCGCCACCTCGCTGCACCTCTTCGAGCACGTGCACGGCGATTCGCGCGAGCGCGGCCCGGCCCTCATCGACCTGGCGCAGACCTACGAGAAAGCGGGCCTCTTCCTCGCGCCGGGCGAGCTGCCGGACTACCTCCCGGTGCTGCTCGAGTTCGCCTCGACCCAGCCCCCGCGCGAGGCGAGAGCGCTGCTCGCGGAGATCGCGCACATCCTCAACGCGATCTTCGGCGCCCTGTGCAAGCGGCGCAGCCCCTACGCGAGCGTGCTGGGCGCGCTCATCGAGCTGGCCGGGGAGAAGGCGAGCCCCGTCGAGCCCGCCCCCGAGGAGCCGCTGGACGAGAGCTGGGCGGAGCCCGCGGTATTCGACGGCTGCTCGTCCAAGGGGCAGGCCCGCCCCGGGCAGCCCCAACCGATCCACGTCGTCCGGCCCGGCGCCGGCGCCAAGCACAACCCGGGAGCGTCCACATGAATGCCTTCCAGTCCTGGCTGCACGCGTTCTTCTTCACCGTCTATCCGTACCTGTGCATGGCGGTGTTCCTCATGGGAAGCCTCGCGCGATTCGACCGCGACCAGTACACCTGGAAGAGCGATTCCTCGCAGATGCTGCGCACGGGCACCCTGCGCTGGGGCAGCAACCTCTTCCACGTCGGCATCCTCTTCCTGTTCTTCGGCCACCTGGTCGGCCTGCTCACCCCGCACGCGGTGTACGAGGTCTTCATCAGCGCGCCGGTGAAGCAGCGCCTGGCGATCTACTCCGGCGGCTTCTTCGGGCTGCTGTGCTTCGTGGGCCTCACGCTCCTGCTGCACCGGCGCATCTTCGACCCGCGCATCCGGCTCACCAGCCACCGCACCGACATCGCGATCCTGCTGATCCTGTGGGTGCAGCTCGTGATCGGCATCGTGACGCTGCCCTTCTCCTGGCACCACGCGGACGCGAGCGCGATGCTGGTGCTGGCCGACTGGTCGCAGCGCATCGTGACCTTCCGCCCCAATGCCGACATGCTGCTCGCGCTGGAATGGCCGTACCTGGTGCACCTGGTGCTGGGCATGACGATCTTCCTGCTCTTCCCGTTCAGCCGCCTGGTGCACGTGTGGAGCGGCTTCGGCGCGGCTGCCTACCTCTTCCGGCCCTACCAGGTGGTGCGCAGCCGCCGGCTCAACGTGCCCGCCGGCCACAACCTGCCGCGCCCGCCCGGCGCCGGCATCTAGGGGAACGCCATGGACACCACGACCCGCATGGCCGAGGCACTGGCCACCGTCAACGGCGTCGCGCTGCACGAGGCCGGCGTCGCGCTCACGGCCGAGGAACTGCGCCAGCGCGCCTGCACCGAGCTGCTGCGCCAGGCCGCGCAGCATGCCGGCCTGCTCGCCGCCGGCGACCTGCCCGGCACCGACGGCGCCACGAGCGAGGCGGCCACGGCCGCGATCGAGGCGCTGCTCGAGCGCGAGCTGCGCGTGCCCGAGCCGTCGGAGGAAGCCTGCCGCCGGCACCACGCGGCCCACGAGGCGCGCTATCGCACCGACGAGCGGGTCCGGGCCCGCCATATCCTCTTCGCCGTGACCCCGGGCGTGGACGTGGTGGCACTGCGCAGGAAGGCGGAGTTCGCCCTGCTCGAGGTGCGCTGCCATGACGGCAAGGCGAAGGAGGGTTTCGCCGAGGCCGCCCGCTCCCAGTCCAATTGCCCCAGCGGCGCCGAAGGCGGCGACCTCGGCTGGCTGCGCGCGGCCGATTGCGCGCCGGAGTTCGCGCGCGAACTCTTCGGCCATGTCGAGGTGGGCGTGCTGCCGCGCCTGGTGCACAGCCGCTTCGGCCTGCACGTGGTGGAGGTGCTCGCGCGCGAGCCGGGCGTGGCGCGGTCCTTCGAGGAGGTGCGCGGGGCGGTCGCCAATTCCCTTCGCCAGGCGGGCTACGTGACGGCGCTGCGCCAATACCTGCGCGTGCTGGCGGGCGAAGCGCAGGTGACGGGCGTGGACCTCGAGGCCGCCGACACCCCCCTCGTCCAATAGCGCGCATGATGCCCCCCACCCCACCCCGACCAGAGAACGCCCATGGCTGACGCCGGCATCGCCAGTTTCGAGGACCTGCTCGCCGCCGCCCGGCGCCAGCGCGAACCGCAGCGCCTGCTGTTCGTCTTCGCCGGGGCGGAGCTTCCCGAGGATTGCACGCCCGAGCAGCGCAGCCGGTTCGAGGCGGGCGCGGGCGGGGCGCTCGTGCCGCGGATGTGCGTGGACAAGACGCCGGAGGAGCTGGTCTCGTTCGCCGGGCTCGCGCAGGAATCGCGCGCCGTGGGATGCGAGTGGTCGATCGTGTTCGTGGCGGGCCTGGCGGGCCAGGGCGGCATCGCGCCCACGCCCGAGCAGGCGAAGGCGCCGCTCGAGCGCATGGTGGAGGCCATCAAGGCCGGCGCGCACGCGAACTTCATCCCCTTCGACCCGCACGGCCGCACCGTGCTGTTCGAGTGACCGGCGCCGGGACGCCCGTGGCCCGCATCGAGATCAAGCACGCGACGATCCCCGTTCCCCCCGGCTTCGCGCTCTGGAACCTGGGCTTCCGCCCGTTCTACCTGCTCGCGAGCGCCTTCGCGGCGCTCTCCATCCTGCTGTGGGTCGCGCAATACGCGGGATACCTGCCGGCGGCCTACCTGCAGGGGCCGGCCTGGCACAGCCACGAGATGCTCTACGGCTACACGATGGCGGTGGTGGCCGGCTTCCTGCTGACCGCCGTGCGCAACTGGACGGAGCGGCCCACGCCCTCGGGCGCGCCCCTGGCGGCCCTGGCCGCGCTCTGGCTCGCCGGGCGCGTGCTGGTGCTCACGCCCTTCGCCAACGCCGCGGCCATTGCGAACGCGGCCTTCCCCGTGGCGATCGCGGTGGCCATCGGCATCCCGCTCGTGCGCAGCGGCAACCGGCGCAACTACTTCTTCATCGCGCTGCTCGTGCTGCAGGGCGCGGCGGTGCTCGCCTTCCACCTGGCGCAGCGATCGCTCATCGACTGGCCCGCGCAGGCGAGCACGCAGCTCGGGCTGGACGTGGTGCTCTTCATCATGGCGGTGGTGGGCGGGCGCGTGATCCCGATGTTCACCAACAACGGCGTGCCCGGCGCGAAGGCCGTGCGCCATCCCCTGCTGGAGAAGGCGGCGCTGGGCGCGGTGCTGCTGCTCATCGGCGCCGACCTTCTTCCCGTGCCGGTGGAAGCGGTCGCCGTGCTCGCGCTCCTGGCCGCGGCCCTGCACGCGGCGCGCCTGGCGCTCTGGCAGCCCTGGCGCACGCGCGCAAAGCCGCTCGTGTGGGTGCTGCACCTGGCCTATGCGTGGATCGCCCTCGCGCTGCTGCTGCGCGGCCTGGGCGCGCTCGGCCTCGTGAGCCCCTTCCTCGCCATCCACGCCCTCACCATCGGCGCCATCGGCGGCATGACGATCGGCATGATGACGCGCACGGCCCGCGGCCACACCGGGCGCGCGCTCGTGGCGGACGGGTTCGAGGTCGCCTGCTACGCGATCGTCGCGCTCGCCGCCTTCATCCGGGTGTTCGGCGGGATGCTCCTGCCGGATCACTACGTGGCGACGGTGGTCGTCTCGGGCCTGTGCTGGTCGGGGGCCTTCGCCCTGTACTTCGTTCGCTACTGGCCGGTGCTCACCCGGGCGAGGATCGACGGGAAGCCGGGGTAGCGGGCCTCGCGGGAAGCCTGACGCGGACGAGGCCGGGGGCGGGCCGTCGAATGACAGGCGATTCGAGTTCAAGCAGACTCTCGCCATGTCGACACCCGCCCTGGACATGTCACCCCCCGAGGCCCTCCCCCGCCCGGTGAGCCTGCTGCTCAACATCGCGCATGGCGTGGACCACATGTTCCTGCTCATCTTCGCCACGGCCGTCGCCGCCGTGGCCGCGGACTTCGGCCACGCCAGCTGGCAGGACCTGATGCCCTACAGCGTCGGCGCCTTCGCGCTCTTCGGGCTCGGCGCGCTGCCCGCCGGGCGGCTGGGCGACCTGTGGGGCCGGCGCGCGATGATGCTCGTCTTCTTCTTCGGCATCGGGGCGGCGGCGATCCTCACCGCCTTCACGCAGAACGCGTGGCAGCTCGCCGCGGCGCTCACGCTGCTGGGCGCCTTCGCCGCGATCTACCACCCGGTGGGCATCCCGATGCTGGTGCAGCACGCCGCCAATCCCGGCATGGTGATCGGCGTGAACGGGCTCGCGGGCAACCTGGGGATCGCCGTCGCCGCGCTGGTCACGGGCTTCCTCGTGAAGTGGTTCGGGTGGCGCGCCGCCTTCGTGATCCCCGGCCTGCTGTCCATCGCCTGCGGCATCGCGTTCGCACTCCTGTGCCCCTGCGAGAGCGAGGCGCCCGCGCGGCGCAAGGGCGGCAAGGCGAAGGTGCAGCTCGCGCCGGGGATGCTCC
>JBGAOO010000124.1:0-10269 GCA_044221765.1 Usitatibacteraceae bacterium
AGCCCCCGCGCACCGCCTCGTTCAGCAGCAGCCAGCGCACCTCCGTCCAGGTGGCCGTCGGCTCGCCGCCGATGGCGCGGATCGTGTCGCCGTTCGCGAGGCCCGCCGCGGCCGCCGGCGAGGCGGGCGGCGGGTCGCCCACGACGGGCTTGAGTCCCGGCACGCCCGCGACGAAGAGGAGCCAGTAGAGCAGGAAGGCCGCGATGAAGTTGGACGCCGGCCCCGCCAGGACGATGGCGATGCGCCTGGCGACCGGCTGCAGGTCGAAGGCGCGCGCGCGCTCGGCCTCCTCGACGGGCCCTTCGCGCGAATCGAGCATCTTCACGTAGCCGCCCAGCGGGAAGGCCGCGAGGACCCATTCGGTGCGGTCCGGACCCAGGCGGCGCGTGTAGAGCGGCCGCCCGAAGCCCACGCTGAAGCGCAGGATCTTCACCCCGGCCAGGCGCGCGACGATGTAGTGGCCCCATTCGTGGACCACGACCAGGACGCCCACCGTGACGAGGAAGGAGAGGACGGTGACGAAGGCGCTTTGCATGGGAGGGGATTGTCCCCGATTTCAGGCGGGGCCGGGGCCGAGCCGGGACACGCTCGCCCTGGCGAGCGAGCGCGCCTCGCGATCCGCGCGCCAGGCCGTTTCGAGCGAATCGAGGGGTTCGACCGCGCAATCGGCCAGGACGTTCTCGATGACGGCCGCGATGCCGGTGAAGGCGAGCTGCCCGGCGAGGAAGCTCTCCACGGCCACCTCGTTGGCGGCGTTGAGGATGGCCGGGGCCGTGCCGCCACGCGCCAGGGCGGCGTAGGCGAGGCGCACGCAGGGGAAGCGCGTCGTGTCCACCGGCTCGAACTCGAGCCTCGCGAGGCGCGTGAAGTCCATGGGCGCGACGCCCGCCTCGATGCGGCCGGGCCAGGCCAGGGCGCAGGCGATGGGCGTGCGCATGTCGGGCTGGCCCAGCTGCGCGAGCACCGAGCCGTCGTGGTACTCGACCATCGAGTGGATCACGCTCTGCGGGTGGATCACGATCTCGATCGCCTCGCGCGGGGCGCCGAAGAGCCAGAAGGCCTCGATCACCTCCAGGCCCTTGTTCATCATCGTGGCCGAGTCGACCGAGATCTTGCGGCCCATCACCCAGTTCGGGTGCGCGATCGCCTGCGCGGGGGTCACGGCGGCGAGCTTCGCCGGCTCGGTCGTCCGGAAGGGCCCGCCCGAGGCGGTGAGCAGGATGCGTCGCACGCCCGCGCGCTGCGCCTCGCCCGCGCGCCCGCAGGTGAACCCGCGCGGCAGCGACTGGAAGATCGCGGAATGCTCGCTGTCGATCGGCAGGAGCGCGCCGCCGCCTTCCTCCAGCGCGGCGAGGAAGAGGCTGCCGGAGACGACGAGCGCCTCCTTGTTGGCGAGGAGCACCTGCTTGCCCGCGCGCGCGGCCGCGAGGCTCGCGGGCAGGCCGGCCGCCCCGACGATCGCCGCCATCACGGCGTCGCAATCGGGCAGCGCGGCCACGCGCTCGAGCGAGGCGGGCCCGGCGAGCACCTGCGTCGCGAGGCCCTTCTCCCGCAGCGCGCGGTGCAGGCGCTCGGCGGCCGCCTCGTCGGCCAGGGCCGCGTAGCGCGGCCGGAAGCGCTCGCACTGCGCCGCGAGCTTCGCGTCGTTCGAGCCCGCGGCGAGCGCGGTCACCTCGAACCGGTCGGGGTGGCGCGCCACGACATCGAGCGTACTTTCCCCGATGGATCCCGTGGATCCCAGGATGGTCAGGCGCTTCATGCGAAGGCCACCAGCAGCGCGGCGATCGGCAGCGTGGAGGTGAGCGCGTCGATGCGGTCGAGCACGCCGCCGTGCCCGGGCAGCAGGCGGCTCGAGTCCTTCACGCCGGCGCAGCGCTTCATCCAGGATTCGAACAGGTCGCCCAGCACCGAGAAGGCGGTGAGGCCGGCCATCGCGGCGAGCGTGGCGAGGCCCCAGGGATTGTCGAACAGGCGCGAAAGCGGGCCCGGCTGCCAGTGGGCATGGATGTCGAGCAGCGCGCCGTAGGCGAGCACGCCCGCGAGCGCGCCGTAGACGCCCGCCCACGTCTTGCCCGGGCTCACCGAGGGCGCGAGCTTGCGCCGGCCGAACGCGCGGCCGGCGAAATAGGCCGCGATGTCGGCCACCCACACGAGCGCCGCCGCCGCGAGCAGCACCCAGGGGCTCGCCGCGCGCAGCGTGACGAGCGCGGCGAGGTAGGGCCCGAGGACCAGCCACCCGGCGGCGCCGCGGGCCCAGGGTTCCGGGTGCAGGCCGAGCGCGAGCCAGGCCGTGACGCCGAAGCACCAGAAGTAGGCCGAGGCGATGAAGGAAGCCTGCGCGAGGTTCGCGAACACCGCCGCCGGCGCCTGCAGGCTCGCGAGCGCGAAGGCGCCGGTGCCGAGCGCGCACAGCGCGAGATAGAGGCGCCGCGCCGCCGGCGAGAAGCCGCACAGGCGCGACCATTCCCAGAAGGCGAGGAGCGCGATCGCCGCCGCGAAGGCGAGCCAGGCGCGCGCCGGCGCGAGGAAGAGCATCCCCAGGACGACGGGCAGCAGCGCGAGGGCGGTGAGGACGCGCGTCCTGAGCATGGCGTGCCGGGGCCGCGGGCCTCAGCCGACCTTCGTGAGGGTGCGCGAGGCGACGAGCTGCTCGCTGGTCCGGCCGAAGCGGCGCTCGCGCCGCTGGAAGGGGAGGCGATCGCCTCGTCCAGCAGGGCCTCGCCGGCGTCGGGCCAGAGCGCGGGCGTGAAGAAGAACTCGGTGTAGGCGAGCTGCCAGAGCAGGAAGTTGGAGATGCGCTCCTCGCCCCCGGTGCGGATGAACAGGTCCGGCTCGGGCGCGTAGTTCATCGACAGGCGGCTCGCGAGCCGCTCCTCCGTGATCTCGGCGGCCGGGTCCTCGAGGCGGCAGCGGTTGGCCGCCTGCAGGATGTCCCAGCGCCCGCCGTAGTTGGCGGCGACGGTGAGCGTGAGGCCCGCGTTGCCGGCGGTGAGCTCCTCGCCCCGGCGCACGAGCGCGGCGATGGCCGGGTCGAAGGCGGACAGGTCGCCGGCCACCTTGAAGCGCACGCCGTTCGAGTGCAGCTTGCCCACCTCCTGCTCGAGCGCCTTCAGGAAGAGCTGCATGAGCACGCTCACCTCCTCGGGCGGGCGGCGCCAGTTCTCGCTGGAGAAGGCGAAGAGCGTGAGGTAGCCGATCTCCCGCGCGATGCAGGCCTTCACGACCTCGCGCACGGCCTCCACGCCCTTGCGGTGCCCGGCCACGCGCGGCATGTGGCGCTGCTTGGCCCAGCGGCCGTTGCCGTCCATGATGATCGCGACGTGGCGCGGCACCACGCCGGTCTCGGGAATGGCCTTGGTGCTGCTTTCGAACGGGGACATCGCCCTCCTCTCGCGCGAGCCCGACGGCCTAGACGGCCATCAGCTCCTTCTCCTTCTCCGCGACGAGCTTGTCGATGTCGAGCACCGCCTTGTCGGTGAGCTTCTGGACCTCGTCCTGGGCGCGCTTCTCCTCGTCCTCGGGCACGTCGTGCTTCTTGAGCATGTCCTTGAGCTGGGTGTTGGCGTCGCGGCGCACGTTGCGCACGGCCACCTTCGCCTCCTCGCCCTCGTGCTTCACGATCTTGGTGAGCTCGCGGCGGCGCTCCTCCGTGAGCGGGGGCATCGGCACGCGGATCATGTCGCCGCTGGTGGCCGGGTTCACGCCCAGGTCGGAATCCCGGATCGCGCGCTCGATCGTCTGGACCATCTTCTTCTCGTAGGGCTGCACGCCGATGGTGCGCGCGTCGACGAGGGTCACGTTGGCCACCTGGTTGATGGGCGTGCCCGTGCCGTAGTAGTCCACGCGCAGGTGGTCGAGCAGGCCCACGTGGGCGCGGCCGGTCCGCACCTTGGCCAGGTTGTGCTTGAGCGTGTCGATGGACTTCGCCATCTTGTCCGCCGCCAGCTTCTTGATCTCCGCCATGCTGGGTGTCGCCATGCCTGCTACGCCTCCTGGTTAGCTGCCGCCGGTGGCGGCGCCTCAATTGTGGACGAGCGTGCCCTCGTCCTCGCCCATCACGACGCGCCTGAGCGCGCCTTCCTTGAAGATGGAGAACACGTTGATCGGCAGCTTCTGGTCCCGGCACAGGGCGAGCGCCGTCGCGTCCATCACCTTGAGGTTCTTCACGAACGCCTCGTCGAAGGTGAGCTTGTGGTAGCGGGTGGCCGTGGGGTCCTTCATGGGATCGGCGGTGTACACCCCGTCCACCTTGGTCGCCTTGAGCACCACCTGCGCCTCGACCTCCCGCCCGCGCAGGGCCGCCGCGGTGTCGGTGGTGAAGAACGGGTTGCCCGTGCCGGCGGCGAAGATGACGATCTTGCCCTCCTCGAGGTAGCGGATCGCCTTGCCGCGGATGTAGGGCTCGACCACGGGCTCGATGTTGAGCGCCGACTGCACGCGCGCGGCGAGGCCGGAGCGGTTCATCGCGTCCTGCAGCGCGAGCGCGTTGATCACCGTCGCGAGCATGCCCATGTAGTCGGCGGTCGCGCGGTCCATGCCGGCGGCCCCGAGCGAGACGCCCCGGAAGATGTTCCCGCCCCCGATCACCACGCCCACCTGCACGCCGAGGTCCGCGACCTCCTTCACCTGCAGCACGATCCGCTCGACGACGGCGCGGTTGATGCCGAAGGCGTCATCGCCCATCAGGGCTTCGCCGCTCAGTTTCAGGAGGATGCGTTGGTAGGCGGGCGTCATGGCTCTCTTCTTCTCGGTTGGCTCCCCGCCGCGCGGTGGCCCGGCGGGATCCGGTCACTCCTCACTGCGGCCGGTGTCGCGGGGTCGTGCCCCGCGCCGGCCCGGCGGCCGAAGCCGCCGTCTCGGTCCGGGCAGCCTCAGGCTGCCGTCTTGGTCCGAGCAGCCTCAGGCTGCCGTCTTGGTCATGGCCGCCACTTCGGCCGCGAAGTCCGACTGCTTCTTCTCGATGCCTTCCCCGACCACGAGGAAGCGGTACGAGAGCACCTTCGCGCCGGAGGCGGCGAGCATCTTCTGCACGGTGAGCTTGTCGTCCTTCACGAACGGCTGGCCCAGCAGCGTGATCTCGGCCAGGAACTTGTTGATCCCGCCCTCGACCATCTTCGCGACGATCTCGGGCGGCTTGCCCGATTCCTTCGCCCGCTCCTCGATGATGTGCTTCTCGGCGGCGATCACGTCGGGGGCGACCTCCTCGCGCGAGAGGAACTTGGGCTTGGCGAAGGCGATGTGCATCGCCACGTCCTTGCCCACGGCATCCTGGCCCTCGAACTCGACCGTCACGCCGATCTTCACGCCGTGCACGTACTGCGCCAGGCGCGCGGCCGTGGCGAGGCGCTCGAAGCGGCGCACGGTGATGTTCTCGCCGATCTTCTGCACGAGCGCCTGGCGGGCCTCCTCGACCGACTTGTCGCCGATCCTGAGCGCCGACAGGGCCGGCACGTCCGCGGGGGAGGCGGTCGCGACCAGTTCGGCCACCGCCTTCGCGAACGCGGCGAAGTCGGGGTTCTTCGCCACGAAGTCGGTCTCGCAGTTCACCTCGACCATCGCGGCGAGCTTGCCGTCGGCCGACAGGTAGGTGGCGATCGCGCCCTCGGAGGCCACGCGCGAGGCCGCCTTCGAGGCCTTCGCGCCGCTCTTGATGCGCAGCAGCTCCTCGGCCTTCTTGAGGTCCCCGCCCGATTCCTCGAGCGCCTTCTTGCATTCCATCATGCCGAGCCCGGTGAGCTCGCGCAGCTCCTTGACCATGCTCGCGGTGATATCAGCCATCTTCAATTGCTCCTCATGCGGTTCTCGATACGAAAAGGGGGCTTCGCGCCCCCTGTTCGCAAAATGTGCCGGCGCTGGCTCAGCCCTTCGCTTCCTCGGACTCCTCGACCTCCACGAAGTCCTCGGAGCCGGTGGCGGCCGGGGCGACCATCTCGGAGATCACCTGGCTGCGGCCCTCGAGGATCGCGTCGGCCACCCCGCGCGCGTACAGGCGGATGGCGCGGGTGGAGTCGTCGTTGCCCGGGATCACGTAGTCGATCCCGTCCAGCGAGTTGTTGGTGTCGACCACGCCGACGATCGGAATGCCCAGCTTCTTGGCCTCCGTCACGGCGATCTTGTGGTAGCCCACGTCGATCACGAACAGGGCGTCGGGAATGCCGCCCATGTCCTTGATGCCGCCGAGCAGGCAGCTCCAGCTTCTCCTTCTCGCGGGCGAAGTTGAGGCCTTCCTTCTTGGTCAGCTTCTCGACGGAACCGTCCGCGATCATCTGGTCCATTTCCTTCACGCGCTTGATCGACTGCTTCACCGTCTTGAAGTTGGTGAGCATGCCGCCGAGCCAGCGGTAGTCGACGTAGGGGGCGCCCGCGCGCTGCTCCTCCTTCACGATGTCGCGCGCCTGGCGCTTCGTGCCGACGAAGAGGACCTGCCCCTTGTTGGCCGTGAGCTGGCGCACGAACTTGAGCGCCTCCTGGTACATCGGAAGCGACTTCTCGAGGTTGATGATGTGGATCTTGTTGCGGGCGCCGAAGATGAACGGGGACATCTTCGGGTTCCAGTACCGCGTCTGGTGGCCGAAGTGCACGCCGGCCTCCAGCATCTGGCGCATGGTGACGGACATCGTGAAGCTCCTTGGGTCTAAGGTTGGCCTCCCCTCGCGAACCCCCTTTCCGAGACGAAAAACGGGGACCTTAAGCCATGGCGAGGGTGCGTATTTGCCCGAAAAGGCCTTCGGCAGATGCCCTCCCGGACAGACCGCGATTATACCCGGAAAAGGGTCAAGTATTCAAATAGTTCGCTTCCGCCCCCGGCGGGGGGGCGCGCCTGCGGCCGGCAGGCGCGCCCCCCGCGGAATCGCCGGGCGCCGCCCCCACCTGCCGCTATAATCGCGTCTTTAACCGACCTGTTACCCCATCCGTGGCAATCCAACCCAAGACGCCGGCCGACATCGACCGGATGCGCGTCGCCGGCCGCCTCGCCGCCGAGGTGCTCGACTTCATCGCCCCGCACGTGAAGCCCGGCGTGACCACCGGCCGCCTGGACAAGCTCTGCCACGACTACATGGTGGACGTGCAGGGCACCATCCCGGCGCCGCTCAACTACGCCCCCCGGGCCACCGCCCCCTACCCAAGTCCATCTGCACCTCGGTGAACCACCAGGTCTGCCACGGCGTGCCCGGCGACGAGGTCCTCAAGGCCGGGGACATCGTGAACATCGACATCACCGTCATCAAGGACGGCTGGCACGGCGACACGAGCCGCATGTTCCTGGTGGGCGAGCCCTCCATCCAGGCCCGGCGCCTGTGCGAGGTGACCTACGAGTGCATGTGGAAGGGCATCGCGCAGGTGCGCGCCGGCGCCGCCCTGGGCGACATCGGCCAGGCGATCCAGCGCCACGCCGAGTCCCACGGCTACAGCGTGGTGCGCGAGTTCTGCGGCCACGGCATCGGGCGGCGCTTCCACGAGGAGCCGCAGGTCCTGCACTACGGCCGCGCCGGCCAGGGCATCACGCTCGAGGCGGGCATGACCTTCACCATCGAGCCCATGATCAACGCGGGCAAGCGCGACATCCGCCAGCTCGCCGACGGCTGGTCCATCGTGACCGCCGACCACTCGCTCTCGGCCCAGTGGGAGCACACCGTCGCGGTGACGCCCGAGGGCTTCGAGGTGCTCACGCTCTCCGCGGGCGCGCCGGCCGTCCCGGCCTTCGTGGCCGACGTCCGCGCCCTGCCCACGCCGTCCTGACGGCCGGCCGGCGCCGGCCGCCATGTCCCGGATCGCCGCCCCGGCCGCCGCCTCGGCGCGCCGCCCGCGCGGCCACGCGACCCCGCCGACGCCCGCCGCTGGCTCACGGCGCGGCGCGAGGAGCTGGGCAGCCGCTACCTGCGCCGGCCCGACCCGCGCCGCTGCCTGGCCGCCCACGCCGCGCTGGTCGACGCGCTGCTCGCGCGCCTCTGGGCGGAGTCGATCCGCGACCCGCAGTCGCGCTGGTGGCCGTGGGCGGCTACGGCCGCGGGATGCTGTTCCCCATTCGGACGTGGACCTCCTCGTGCTGCTGCCCGACGGCCGCGCTCCCGACGCCGACATCGAGCGTTTCGTCGGCCTGCTGTGGGACTGCGGCCTGGAGCCCGGCAACAGCGTGCGGTCGGCGAATGCCTCGGAGGAGGCGGCCAAGGACGTCACGGTGGACACGAGCCTGCTGGAATCGCGCCTCGTCGCCGGCAACGCCGCCCTCATGGCCGAGCTCGAGCCGGCCTGCTCGCCCGGCGCCGCGACGTGCGCGACTTCTTCCGCGC
Organism: Usitatibacteraceae bacterium; assembly: GCA_044221765.1. Classification (GTDB taxonomy): domain Bacteria; phylum Pseudomonadota; class Gammaproteobacteria; order Burkholderiales; family Usitatibacteraceae; genus FEB-7. Next base: position 8,292 of record JBGAOO010000124.1, read on the forward strand.
GAAGGTCGACGAGCAGAGGAGGCGCCACGAGCGCTTCCAGGAGGCCGCCTACAACCTCGAGCCCAACATCAAGGAGAGCCCCGGCGGGCTGCGCGACCTGCAGACCGTGCTCTGGCTCGCGCGCGCCGCGGGCATCGGGCGCAGCTGGGGCGAGCTCGCCGCGCAGGGCATCATCACGCCGGCCGAGGCGGCGGGGATCGCGCGCAACGAGAACGTCCTGCAGGACCTGCGCCTGCGCCTGCACCAGCTGGCCGGCCGGCGCGAGGACCGCCTGGTCTTCGACCACCAGATCGAGATCGCGCGCCAGCTCCGGCTCAAGGGCGCGAAGTCCCTGCAGGCCTCCGACCTGCTCATGCGCCGCTACTACCTGGCGGCCAAGGCCATCTGGCGCTTCAACCAGATCCTGCTCGCCAACCTCTACGCGCGCATCGTGCCCGAGGGCGAGCGCAAGATCGTGAAGATCGACGGGCGCTTCCGCATCGTCGACTACACGCTGGACCTGGTGGACGAGACGCTCTTCGAGCGCGAGCCCGGGCAGATCCTCGAGGCCTTCCAGCACCTGCAGCGCGACCGCGGCATCGCGAACCTCTCGGCCACGGCCCTGCGCTCGCTCACGCGCGCGCTGCCGCGCGTGAACCGCGCCTTCCGCGAGGACCGCGTGAACCGCAACCGCTTCCTCGCGATCGTGCGCGGCGACCGCTTCACCTGGACGCTGCGGCGCATGAGCCGGTACGGGTTCCTGGGCCGCTACATCCCGGCCTTCGGCCGCATCACCGGGCAGATGCAGCACGACCTCTTCCACGTCTACACCGTGGACGAGCACATCCTCATGGTGATCCGCAACCTGCGCCGCTTCCGGTTGCCGAAGTTCGACCTGGAGCACGAGTTCTGCTCGAAGCTCATGCAGGAGTTCGACGCGCCCGAGATCCTGTACCTCGCCGCGCTCTTCCACGACATCGCCAAGGGCCGCGGCGGCGACCACTCCGCCCTGGGCCGGCGCGACGCCGAGCGCTTCTGCCGCGCGCATGGCCTCGCCCGCGCCGACACGAAGCTGGTGGGCTGGCTGGTCGAGCACCACCTGTCGATGTCCGCCACGGCGCAGAAGCAGGACCTCTCGGACCCCGAGGTGATCTCCGGCTTCGCGACGATGGTGGGCGACGAGCGCTCGCTCACCGCGCTCTACCTGCTCACCGTCGCCGACATCCGCGGCACCAGCCCCAAGGTGTGGAACGCCTGGAAGGGCAAGCTCCTGGAGGACCTCTTCCGCTCCACGCGCCGCCTGCTGCGCGGGGACACCGAGTACGCGGCCAAGGCGATCGAGGCGAAGAAGGCCGAGGCGCTGCGCATCTTCCGCCAGTACGTCCCGGCCGAGGGCAGGCACGAGGCGCTCTGGCAGCACTTCGGCCCGAACTACTTCCAGCGCTTCGAGGCGAACGAGATCGGCTTCCACACGCGCACGCTCTGGATGCGGCACACGCCCGACAAGCCGATCGTGCGCGCGCGCCTGTCGCCCATCGGCGAGGGCCTGCAGGTGCTCGTCTACGCCCCCGACCAGCCCGGCGTCTTCGCGCGCATCACCGGCTTCTTCGAGCGCATGCAGTTCGACATCGCCGCGGCGAAGGTCTACACCACGAGCCACGGCTTCGCGCTGGACAGCTTCCAGGTACTCTCGCGCGTGCGCTCGGGGGAGCACCACCGCGACCTGATCGAGTCCGTGGAGAAGGGCCTGTCCGCCCGCCTCGCCTCGGAGGAGCCGCCGGCCGCCGCCGCCGCGCCCGGGCGCATCTCGCGCTGGGTGAAGCACTTCCCCATCGAGCCCAAGGTCGGCATCGTCCGCCACCGCCACGGCGACCGCTGGCTGCTCTTCGTGAGCTGCGCGGACCGGCCCGGCCTGCTCTCGGCCTGCGCGCGCCTGTTCGTGAAGCACGGCCTGAACCTCGTGGACGCGCGCATCACCACGCTGGGCGCGCGCGCCGAG